>NZ_JBSWYB010000007.1:0-187982 GCF_056160905.1 Leisingera sp. ABD4_442
CTTCAGGTGACAGTAGTGGCTTCCCATTCTTCATACTCCATGCAACTCTCTGTATTCGTACAGAATTTGCACTTCGTTTGTGAATCCACCCCTGGGCACGTTCAGCGGCCAATAACTTGGATTATGTTAAACTATGCAAATACCACCAGCGCTAGGCCCTGATGCCCGGGCAAACCAGCGGAAGCCCGCGCCAGAACAGCCGTCTCAAAGGCGGCGGTCGCAGACGGCCGCCACCGTGAATAACAGTGTGCCTGAGGCACAGAAATTCTTACGAAACAGGCTGCCGGCCTGGCAACACGCTGTCACACCACGCCCTAAGCGCCGGTGCATTGTCAGAAAGCGGCTCAGCCAGCCCGCCTGAAAATTCCTGGAAGGCCGCCAAACCGCCAACCCCAACTCCAACCAGGACCGGTATTTCGCGGTCCAGCGCGGCGGCGATAACACTGCAAAAGCCGCGGCCTGCGCATTCTTCCGGGCCGAACTTGTTGAGCAGAAACAGGCTGGTGTTCGCCATCGGGTCCGCTTCGACCCGCGCCACCGCTTCGGCAATGGCGGCGGGATCCAGCCGGCAGGCCCCCGATCCGCCGCCAAGATCCTGCGTAATCTTGAAAATGCTGCCCTCATGCAGCACACGCACTCTCATATCGCAGCCGTTTGTGTGGCCGCTGGAATAGCTCTGGTCTTTCACGATCCCCGACAGCTGCACGCCGCTGGCCTGCAGCGTGTCAGCGAGTTCTGACAGCAGACGGTCGGTTTCGCCGCGCTTTGGCGAGGTGACATATGCGATCTTCATTCAGTCCTCCAAATCTACTGAATACTTGTTCATGGCCTGCACTCCGGCCGCTGAAAACGGGCCGGCGCACTGGACCCAAAAGCGCGGGCAGGAAGCCGGAAACAAAGGCCAGCCAGCCGATGCACCATATTAAGGCCGCCGCGGCAATCAGAGGTCCGGCCTGTCCGGGAAACAGCACGGCGGCCAAGCGGAGCCAAACCGTAAACCAAATCAATACGGTGCCGGCCACGAACCCCCAGCCCGCACGCATTATGCCATCCGGGCAATGGCAGGCCGCCCGTCCGGCAACTGCCATGATCAGCCCGGCCATGGCACCAATGGTTATGATGTGAACAGCGCCAGCCATTGGATAATCCCCCAGGCCCAGCCCGCTGATCCCCATGGTCAAAGCCCCCAGCGACAGCCAGAGAAAGGCCGCATGCAGTGCTGCCAGCAGCGGATTGCGGAACGCGATGCCTGTTTGCCAGCCCTTCATGCCCCAGAGCATCGCAGCGGCTGCTGCGGCCAAGGCGGTATGGGCTGCAGCAGAATACTCCGCCAGCTTCAGCACCAGTGCAAATGCCAGCAGGGATTGAGACAGGACGCGCAGGCCCGGCCGCTCCTGCACCGGCCAGCGGGCGTCACCGTGTTGAGCGAACCAATTGCGGGTGAAGGCAGGAACTGCCCGCGCGGCAATGCTGAACATCAGCAACAGCAGGCCGGTCAAAATGGCTTCGGCCACTGCCAGGCTGTTCCAGATGCTGCCTGCAGCGGCTTCGAACAGAAACACGGCGTCACCCAGGCCAAGCGCCGCCACAGCTGCAGCAAACCCCAGCTTGCTGAATGCATTGGCGGCAACCAGCTGGCAAATGAGAAAACCTGAAAGCCCCAAAAAAAACAACGCACTGAGGAAAATCGACACTGCAAGCGGAAGCATGTCGAAGCTGGCGGCAGCACCCCGTGCAAGGAGCCAGGACAGCGTCAGGGCCTGCAAGGCGGTACCGCGCACGGCAGGACGCCCGGTCCATCCTGGCAGTGCGGTCAGCAGATAGCCGCCAATGGCAGCGCCCCCGAAGCCAAAGATCAGTTCATGGACGTGCCACAGGACGGCAGGGCTGAACCGCGGCGCAGGCAAACCCCAATCAGCCCCCAAAAGCCACCAGGCCACGCTCAGCAGCGCGCAAAGAAACGACAGCAGAAACAGCGGACGGTACGGCGCATCCCAGAACGCGCCCAGATCCCGCCGCCAGGTCACGAGGCGGCCGGCCGGGCGGACCAGGACGCCCCGCTTGGCCCCTGCAGGAAACCATCGCTCAGCCTGGTTGAAGGTGAAGACCGGCGGATTTCATCTGCAACTGCACCGGAAGCGAGGTCACCGCTAAGCCGCTGCCGGTACAGCTGGCAAAGCCGGATGAATCCTTGCGACTGCGGCGACAGGCGCAAGGCTGACACTCCGGCACGGGCAAGGGTTTCGATCTGAAGATCGGCGCAGGCAAAGCTGTCTGACAAAGTCTGCACCCCGTTCATCGCCATAAAGGGCTGATCCTCCAAGGTCAGCACCTCCAACCCGTCAGGGTCGTTTTCGCAGGCGTACTGGCAGTTGTCCTTGGTCCGCTTGTGCAGCCGGGCGTGATAGCAGCGTCCGGATATTGCCAGAGGCAGGCGGCCATGCCCCCAAACCTCCACTGCGACACCGAGATCCGCCCCGGCGCGGGACAGTACTTGGACGGACCCGAGCGGCAGTTCGGGCGGCAGGCAGATGCGTTTGGCCCCTCGCGCGGCCAGCCAGGCCAGGGTGCCCTCATTATAAACATTGATCAGCGGACCCACGTGGAAACCCATCCCCTTGGGCAGGTAAGCCAAAGCAGTCAGGTCGTTGATCTCTACCGTTACCCCCATATCTGCCAGCCCGGCGGTCAGCTTGCGCTCCCGCTTGAGCGTGACCAGGGCAAGGCTGGTCAAAACCACTTCTTTGCCTGCACCGGACAGGGCAGCCAGAGCCTCTGGTATGCGGTCCTGGTAGAACGGCAGGCGCTTGGAGCACACCAGCTCGCCCAGAACAACGCGGTCAACCGGCGCTTCGGCCAGCGCTGTGTAAAAGCCGCTCCAGGTATCAGCCGGCCAGAAGAATTGGTTTGGCCCGACAGTCAGTTCCATGCGGTTATCTCCAGGTTTTCTTGTAGGCGCCGGTGGTCATGGCCTGGCCTTCCGACAGCCGCGCCAGCATCCCTTCCGGCATCGGCCTGCCTGCCTCCAGCGCATCAACTGCAGCACGGAAGTTGCGCACCACCTGCGCCACATAGGACTTGGAGCGCTGGCGGCCCTCGATCTTCAATGCGGTGACACCAGCCTTCTGCAGCTGCGGGATCAGCTGTTCAGCATTGAGGCTGACCGGGTCCTCAAACAGATGCCCTGTCTGCCCGTCCGCAGAAAAGCACCCCTTGCAAAGCGTCGGATAGGGCGCCGGTTCATCCCTTTCCACGCGGTGGATCGTGAACCCGCCCAGCCTGGCATCCAGTGCGCCGTTGTCGTCGCGGTATTCCACGTGGCTCGCTGGCGAACAGACACCGTTCATGTTGGGTGAAAGCCCGGTTGCATAAGAGGAGAGTGAGCAGCGCCCCTCGGCCATGACGCACAGCCCGCCAAAGACAAAGACTTCAGTCTCCACTTCCGTTTCACCGTTGATGGCAGCAATTTCAGGCACCGAAAGAACACGCGGCAGCACCACGCGTTTCACCCCAAAGGTGGAAGCGTAGAAATTGATGATACTGGCATTGGCCGCAGCAGCCTGCACCGACAGGTGCAGCCGCAGATCCGGATGAGTGCGTGCGGCGTAGTCCAGCAAGCCTGGGTCCGCCAGGATCACGGCATCGGCACCGGAGCGCTGTGCATCATCGACGGCGCGGTGCCAGATGGCTTGATCACCTGCACGGGGAAACGTGTTGATCGCCACCAGCACCTTGGCGCCATGAGCATGTGCATATTCCACACCCTCGCGCATTTCCGCGCGGTCAAAATTCAGGCCGGGAAAGTTGCGGGCATTGGTCTCGTCATTGAAGCCGCAATAGACCGTATGGGCCCCGGCCTTAACAGCCGCGCGCAGCGCAGCAGGCGTGCCTGCGGGACAGACAATTTCCATCACCATGCTGCGGCCTCCTCTGGCCGTGTCAGGCAGACCCCCGTGCAGCGTTCTGCAAAAGCAGCAGCCTGCAGCAGGAACCGGGAAAACGGGCCGGACAGGGCGGCGATTTCCTGTGACAGGTCCAATTCGGCGTCATCCACGGCATTGCGCAACGCCAAAGCCGCCCCGGTGTCCCCCTCAATCACCAGATCGCGCGAGAAAAACAGCGCGTCCCCGTCATAGGCGCCATGAACCAGACCCAGCAGCGCAGCGATCGGGCCGGAAATCCGGACCGCCCCGCTGCAGCTGTTGCGGGCAGCATGGACCGAGGGCGCGCCGTCATTCGGATTCAGGCACAAGACAATCGGCAGATCAACCGGATCCAGGATGAACCTTGTCCGGCTGTGCTCCCCCAGGCGGCGGAACAGGCCGGGGTGGCGCCTGGCGATCCGGCGGCTGCAGGCCGTCAGAGAGACGGACAGCGGCGCCAGAGGCACCACCCGCAAAACATTTGCCAGGGCCGCCGGGCAATTGGGAATTGAGGTCTGGGGCTGGGGCAATTGACAGTGTTCCTTTCCGGCCAAAGGCTTCTCTTGGCACAGGTTTAGGCAAGCCATCGCCGCCGGAGTTTGACGGCGCGCAAATTCACCCAGTGAAAACTTGCTAATGAGCCACTGCACTCAGCCGAGGAGAAGTCCCGTCCGTACCCTTCCGCCATACCCCAGCCTGCGCCATTTCCTTGACTGGTGTTCGGCAACCGGCCAGTTCCTGAGGATTGCTGAGCCGGTCCAGGTGCGCCATCAGATGACTGCAGTGCATCGCGCCGTTCTGGAAGCACGGGGGCCAGTGCTGCAGTTTGACCGCCCGGTTTTGGCAAACGGGCAAACTTCGGGTATTCCGGTGGCCGTAAACCTGTTTGGAACCGCCAGCCGCGTGGCCGCGGGTCTAGGAGTTGGCTTGGATCAACTGGACAGCTTGGGGGCTTTTCTCGCGGCGCTCCGCTCGCCGCCGCCACCGGACGGGCTGCGGGATGCTTTGTCCCGCTGGCCGATGCTCAAGGCCGCGCTGGCGGCGCGGCCAAAGATCGTCAAATCGGCGCCGGTACAGGCTGTCGTGCGCGAGGGGCGCAGCGCCAGTTTGGAAACCCTTCCGGTCCAGACCCATTGGCCCGGGGACGCAGCCCCGCTGATCACCTGGCCAGTGGTGATCACCCGACCGCACGGGAGCCGGCCGGACAGCATCAACAGCTGCAATGCCGGCGTTTACCGGACCCAGGTCCTGGACCGCAGCCGGCTGATCATGCGCTGGCTGCCGCACCGCGGCGGGGCAGCACATCACCGCAGCTGGGCACGCCGGGGCGAAAAAATGCCGGTGGCTGTGGTTCTGGGCGCTGATCCGGCGGCACTGCTGTCGGCGGCGCTGCCCTTGCCCGAGACAGTGTCAGAGCTCACCTTTGCCGGGGCGCTTGGCGGCGCACGGCCGCGCATGGTTCCCTGCAAAAGCGTGCCGCTGATGGTTCCCGCAAATGCCGAGATCGTTCTGGAGGGGTGGGTGTCAGCTGAAGAAACCGCACCCGAAGGGCCGTTTGGCGATCACACCGGCTATTACAACCCCGCAGAGCCCTTTCCGGTTATGCAGCTTAGCGCTGTAACGCACCGGGAAAGCCCGCTGTACCTGTCCACCTATACCGGCCGCCCGCCCGATGAGCCCGCCATCATCGGCGAAGTGTTCAACCGGATTGCGCTGCCGGCAATTCAGGCCCAGATCCCGGAAATCCGCGATTTGTGGCTGCCGCCCGCAGCCTGCTCCTACCGGATTGCCGTCGTCAGCATCGATAAGCGTTACCCGGGCCAGGCGCGCCGGGTGATGATGGCACTGTGGGGGATGCTGCCCCAGTTCAGCTACACAAAGATGATCATCGCAGTGGACGCAGAGACCGATCCCCGGAACTGGGACGACATCGCCTGGGTGCTGGCCACCCGCATGGACCCGTCCCGGGATGTGATGATTTTGGAAGGCACACCTATGGATTACCTTGATTTCGCGTCGCCGCAACCCGGGCTTGCGGGCAAGATCGGTATCGACGCCACAACAAAGATTGGCAGTGAAACGACCCGGGAATGGGGCCAGGTCATGCAGGGGTATGCCAAGGATCAGGCCTTTGCCGCTGACCTGATTTCACGCTTGATGCCGGAGCTGGGCGCGTGACTGCGCGGCGGGTTGTGCTGGGGGTGACGGGCGCGTCCGGCGCCATGCTCAGCCTGGCCGCGGCACGGCATCTGGCCGCCATGGGCGTGGAGATTGACCTGGTGGCCAGCACCGCCGCCAAACGCACCCTGGCAGAGGAATGCGGCCCCGGAGCCTTACAGGCCCTTGAGGCACTGGCCGCACGCAGCCATGCGATTGACGATATCGGTGCCGTCATTGCATCGGGCTCTGTTCCGGTGTCAGGGATGATTGCCGCGCCGTGTTCGATGCGGTCTCTGGCCGCAATTGCCCATGGGCTCGACGACAACCTGCTGACACGGGCTGCGGCTGTGCAGCTCAAGGAACGGCGGCGCCTGATTCTGCTCACACGTGAGGCGCCATTGACGCTGGCGCATCTGCGGAACATGACTGCCGTGACGGAAATGGGGGCAATCGTGCTGCCGCCCGTCCCCGCGTTCTATCTGCCGCATGCGACAGTGACGGACGCCGCAAATCAGATTGCAGCCCGTGCCGTCGACTTATTGGGGATTTCGGCTCCATGCGCACAATCCTGGTCACCCAGGGTCGCAGAGTGAGGCAGACCTGGCTGCAGCCAGGCCGCCTGCCCAATGACCTGCTATGTTCATTCCGGGAAATATGAGATACCGGCTATAACATCGGCAATACCGAAATAAACAGCGGACACTCCGGATGAAACGGCTGCAAGACATTGACCTTAGGCTTCTTCGCAGCTTCCAGGCAATTGCCAGAGCAGGAGGGCTCGCCGGCGCGCAGGCGGCGCTCAATTGCTCGCAATCCACGCTGTCCACGCAGCTGGCTGACCTGGAAACCCGTCTGGGGTTCCGGCTGTGCAGCCGGGGGCGCGCGGGATTTTCCTTGACCCCCGAAGGAAAGAAGCTGCTGGCAGCGCTGGAGGATCTCTTTGCCGCTGCCGACCGGTTCCAGAATGCAGCCGCCACAATTTCCGGCGACCTGAGAGGTGTGCTGCGCATCGGCATCATGGATGCAATGCTCGCCAACACGGCCTGGCCGCTGCCGGAGGTGCTTGGCCGTTTTTCCGAGCGCGCAGCGGACACCTATGTAGATCTGTCGCTGGTTTCTCCGGCGGCGATGGAGAACCTGGTCCTGGACGGCCAGCGGGATGCGGTGATCGGCCCATTTCCGGTCAAGCGCGTCGGGCTGGAGTATGTCCCGCTGTTTCAGGAACGGCACTCCCTCTATGCGGCTTCACAGCACCCGCTGACCCGCATGTCCGGCGTCACATTCGAGGATCTGAGCGCCCACGCGCTGATTGTCACTGCTGGCGAGTTGCGGCGGTTCCCGTTTATCCGCCGCCGCCGGATTGCGGAGGGGGAGGAAAACACCTGCCCCGCCGCCACGGTCGACCAGATGGAGACACATGCCATTTTGATCCGCAGCGGGCGTTACGTGGGCTTCTTGCCGGATTACTATGGCGGATCCCTGTCCGGCATGGAGGCACTGAAAACCGGCAGCACCCTGCAGTACCTGTCGCCGATTTATCTGGCTTACCGCAAGACTGCAGATCAAAACATCATTCTGCGGGCCTTCATCAGCCGGGTAAAAGAACAGGAGCTGGCCGATGGCGCCCTGCTGCGGTCCGGCGCCGTGATACCCCTGGAAAGCTAAAGCATCGGCAAGTTCGATGTATTGCCGTCATGGTCCGTATTTTTCGGAGCACATAGCGGCGTTACCTTCTCTGCGCACCGGCTTATCCAAAGCTTGAAGGAGAGAAGAAATGAACGAGACATGCCAAACGGCCCCGAAAGCACCACTGGTTCTGGACGCCGCCGCGGTAGAGGCACTGCTGCCGCGGGTGGACAGCCTGGGGGCAATGCGGGAGCTATTTTCCGAACTTGGCCGCGGCCAGGCTGTGCAGCCAAAGCAAACCCTGACCTTGTTCCCCGGAGACCAGGGTGATTTCATCACCTATTTGGGTGCCAGCAGCGGAGCTGGCCTGTTTGGCGCCAAATTGTCGCCCTATCTGCCGCGGCCCGGCAAGCCGGTAGTCACCGCCTGGACCCTGCTCATGTCGATGGAGAGCGGGCAGCCGCTGATGCTGTGCGATTCCGGTGCATTGACGACTGAACGCACTGCCGCGACCACTGCGCTGGCGGTTGATCACCTAGTCCGGCCAGAGGCACGCGAACTGGCCATTATCGGGTCGGGCAAGGTGGCGCAGGCGCATCTGCGGCATGTATTGCCGTTGCGCAACTGGACAGGGATCCGAGTCTATTCTCCAAGCCTTGCGCGCACTCCCTGGCTGGCGGACCTGTGGCGCAGCCTGGACAGCCGCGTCAGTATTGCCGCCTCGCCCAGCGAAGCCTGTGCAGAAGCAGATGCCGTGATGCTCTGCACGTCTTCCGGGGTGCCGGTTATTGATACAGCCAGCATAGCCGCAGGAACCCTTGTCACATCCATCAGCACCAACGCTGCAAATGCGCATGAGGTTGATCCCGCGTTCCTATCGCAAGCAGAGGTTTATTGCGACGACTGCAGGACCACGCCGTCCTCGGCAGGGGAAATGAAACTTGCTGCTGCCGCAGGCTGGACAGCTGACGCCATTCGCGGCGACCTGGCGCAGCTGCAGAACCACGGCTGCGAAACCCCTTCTGGCAGCAAGCCGGTCTTTTTCCGCTCCATCGGCCTGGGGCTGGAGGACATCTTCATGGCCCGCGCCATCTATGACGCCGCACAGCGCTGACACAGAAAAACGGAGTGAAACCAATGGATATCAAACCCTTCGGTGTTGAAATCTGGATGAATGAGTTCGAGACCAAATGCGAGCTCAACCTGGCGGAAACCTGCGTGGAGTCGATCACGCTGGGTGAGCTGTTCGCCATGGCCGGTCTGCGCGGCAGCATCCTGGACGAACTGTCGGCGATGAAGATGACCTATGGCGCCATTGAAGGCTCCGCCCGGCTGCGCAATGCGGTTGCCGGCCTCTATCAAAAACAGGAACCCAGCAATATTCTGACCACCCACGGCACCATCGGGGCAAACGCGCTGGTGCATCAGGCCCTGGTATCACGCGGCGACCATGTGATTTCGGTTATTCCGACCTACCAGCAGCACTACTCGATCCCGGAGAGCATCGGCGCCGGCATTGAGCTGCTGCACCTGCGGCCTGAAAACGGCTTTCTACCCGACCTGCAGGAATTGCGCGACATGGTGCGGCCCGGCACCAGGTTGATTGCAATCAATAACCCCAACAACCCCACCGGTGCCCTGATGGACCGCGCGCTGCTGGAGCAGATCGCAGATATCGCCCGCAGCGCAGATGCCTGGCTGCTGTGTGACGAGGTCTATCGCGGCACCGATCAGCAGGGGGACGGCTTCACCGCCTCGGTGGCGGACCTCTATGAAAAGGGCATCAGCACCGCGGGCATGTCCAAGGCCTATTCGCTGGCTGGGCTGCGGGTCGGCTGGATTGCCGGACCGCAGGACATGCTGCATCAGGTCATGCTCCACCGCGACTACAACACGATATCCGTTGGTGCCGTGGATGAGCTGCTGGCAGCCATCGCATTGGAAAACAGAGAAAAGATTCTGCAGCGCGCACGCCAGATCACCCGCGCGAACCTGCGGACCCTGAACGAATGGGTGCAGAGCGAACCGCTGATCACCTGGGTACCGCCGCAATCGGGCACCACAGCTTTGCTGAAATATGACCTGCCGCTGCCCTCCCGGGATCTTTGCGTGACGCTGCTGCAGGAGGAAGGCGTAATGCTGACACCCGGCAGCACCATGGACATGGAGGGCTGGCTGCGGCTGGGCTATGCCAACCCGGCGTCCGACCTGAGGGAAGGGCTTGGCCGGTTCTCAGCTTTTCTCGCCCGCTGCGCCCGGTCCTGAACTGGGCGGCCGCAGCAGGTTGCTTCCGGCCTGGAAAGCGATTTGGAGAATGTGGTGATCGCGCTGACCCCCGGGCCGGTCCTGGCGGCTGCGTGAGAGCGGCCTCGCCGATGGTGCCTGTCGCCGGGGCCGCTGAGGAGCAGCGCAGCGCATCCCCGCCGGTTTCATCGGAACAGGCGGCCATGATTGCAGCAGCACCAGGATGGCGGGTCACGTCTTCCAGCAGACCAGGCACGCATACCGGCAGGCCACCGATCAGAATCCGGCCATATGCATGATCAGCGGGAATTCCCAATTCAGCACCCCGTCGAGAATCTTGGGCACGCTCCGCTGTTTCTCACCCAACAAAAGCAGGATCAACACTTTGAACAGAAACGCCAGCCCAGCTGCCCTTAGAAGACTTGAGTGACAGTACTTCGAAGTATTTTTAATTGACTGTTCAATCAATAACCGGCAACCTCTCTGCCAGGCCACGGCCAGCCGGGCTGTGCGGCCCGAAACCAACGTCTTTCTGGAAAGATGAAGATGACCCGACCCAACATCCTGATTTTCATGGTGGATCAGCTGAACGGCACATTGTTCCCGGATGGTCCTGCGGAATGGCTTCATGCCCCGAATCTGAAGAAACTCGCCGAACGCTCCACCCGGTTTCGCAACGCCTATACCGCGTCGCCGCTTTGTGCGCCGGGGCGGGCCAGCTTCATGTCTGGCCAGCTGCCATCAGCGACCCGGGTCTATGACAATGCCGCGGAGTTTGCGTCCTCTATCCCGACCTACGCGCACCATCTGCGGCGGGCAGGCTATTACACATGCCTGTCCGGCAAGATGCATTTCGTCGGTCCCGATCAGCTGCATGGGTTCGAGGACCGGCTGACCACCGACATCTATCCGCCGGACTTCGGCTGGACCCCGGACTATCGCAAACCCGGGGAGCGCATCGACTGGTGGTATCACAACATGGGCTCTGTCACCGGGGCGGGAGTTGCGGAAATTTCCAACCAGATGGAATTCGACGACGAGGTGGCCTTTCACGCCACCCAGAAGATCTATGACCTGGCCCGCGGCAAGGACGATCGCCCCTGGGCCCTGACCGTTTCCTTTACCCACCCCCACGATCCCTATGTGGCGCGCAAGAAATACTGGGATCTCTATAAGGATTGCGCGCATTTGCTGCCAGAGGTGGCGGATCTTGGCTATGACAACCAGGACCCCCACGCCAAACGGATTTTTGACGCCAACGACTGGCGCAGCTTCGATATCACCGAGGAGGACATCCGCCGCTCCCGCAGGGCGTATTTCGCCAATATTTCCTATCTGGACGACAAGATCGGAGAGGTGATGGAGGCGCTGGAAAACACCCGGCAGGAGGCGATCATCCTGTTCGTCTCCGACCATGGCGACATGCTGGGTGAGCGCGGCCTGTGGTTCAAGATGAGCTTCTACGAGGGCTCCTCCCGCGTGCCGCTCATGGTGAGCGCGCCGCAAATGACGCCTGGGCTGATAGAGACGCCCGTGTCCAACATCGATGTCTGCCCGACACTATGCGACCTGGCCGGGGTCAGCATGGCCGAGGTGATGCCTTGGACGTCCGGCGAAACACTGGTGCCGCTGGGCCAGGGCGGCAGCCGGACGACGCCGGTGGCGATGGAATACGCGGCAGAGGCGTCTTATGCTCCGATGGTCTCCCTGCGGCAGGGCCAGTGGAAGCTGAACCTGTGCAGCCTGGACCCGGACCAGCTGTTCAATCTGGATGCCGACCCCCATGAGCTGACCAACCTGGCAGAGGATCCGGCCCACACGGAGACGCTGGAAAGCCTCAAGGCTGAGGCCGCCGCGCGCTGGGATCTGGACCGTTTTGATGCCGAAGTCCGGGAAAGCCAGGCCCGCCGCTGGGTCGTCTATGAGGCCCTGCGCGAAGGCGGTTACTTCCCCTGGGATTACCAGCCCCTGCAAAAGGCCAGCGAACGCTACATGCGCAATCACATGGACTTGAACGTGGTGGAAGAGAACGCGCGTTTCCCCAGAGGGGAATAGGTGGGCGGCCTCCGAATTGC
This sequence comes from Leisingera sp. ABD4_442, assembly GCF_056160905.1. NCBI lineage: Bacteria > Pseudomonadati > Pseudomonadota > Alphaproteobacteria > Rhodobacterales > Roseobacteraceae > Leisingera > Leisingera sp. ABD4_442. Next base: position 12,029 of record NZ_JBSWYB010000007.1, read on the forward strand.
TGACTGAAACCCGGTGCCGGTCAACGTATGGCCGGCACCGGGCTTCCCCTGCACGTGTCTTCCCATTTCCGCGTGCAGGGGGCCCCGTCTCCGCCTGCCCATGCACCGCCCGGGCAAATTGACGCTCTGCCCGCGGCCCGTATAGAAACGCCTGCAACAAAGGGGATTTTCGTGCCGAAACTTGGAATGGAGCCGAAACGCCGGGCCGATCTTGTTTCGGCCGTCATCGACGAGATTGGCGAAGCCCGGTCGCTGGACGTGACAGTGTCAAAGATTGCCAAACGCGCAGGCATGAGCAGCGGATTGGCGCATCACTATTTCGGAAGCAAGGACCAGATGCTGATCGCCGCCATGCGGCACATTCTCAGCGTGTTCTCCCGCCGGGTGGCGCAGGGCCAGGCCCAGGCCGGCAGCCCGCGGGGCCGCCTGGACGCAATCATTCTCGCCAATTTCGAAGACCATGTTTTCGACCACCGCAAAACCTCGGCCTGGCTGTCGTTTTATGCCCTTGCCCACAGCAACCAGGATGCCGCCAGGCTGATGCAGATCTACCAGGCCCGGCTGCGCGCCAACCTGATGCATGACCTGCGCAAGCTGGCCCGCAACCCCGCCATGATCGAACGCGCGCTTTCTTCGCTGATCGACGGGGTTTACTTGCGCGCTGCCCTCAGCGGCAGGGGCACGGACCCCGAAGCGGCGCGCCTGGTGCAGGAAACTTTGGACGCCCTGCTGGAAACCGATGCCAGAGGGCCAGAATAGGTTTCACCGTTTTTGTTCCCGGCGCAGCTGATGCGGTGTCACGCCGAATTCATGCCGGTAGGCCTTGGCCAGGGAGGCGGAAGACGGGAAACCGCAGGCCAGGGCAATTTCGACCACCGGCAGGCTGGTGTCGGTAATCAGCTTACCCGCCATCTTCAACCGCACCCGCCGGTAATACTTGGCCGGTGTTGTATCGAGATGGGTCAGAAACAGCCGCTCCAGATGCCGGACGGAGATGCCTGCGCGCTCGGCAATCACCGCGGTCGGAAACGGGTTTTCCACCGCTTCCTCCATCAGCGCAATCGCCTTGGCCAGGCGGTCGCCCAGGAAATTCACGTTGCCGCTCGCGCCTTTCGGCTGTTCACCGGAAAGCCCGCGCGCGGTTTCGATCATCATCATGCTGGCCAGCTCCGCACTGTCCTGCGGCGTCAGGACTTCAGACAGCAGCCGGATAACGATTTCTGCAGTATGCGCGCGCCCCGCACAGGTGAAGATCCCGGCGTTATTTTCAACCAATTGACTGGAAACCATTGGAAAGTCTCCCGTTTCAGCCAGGGCTGCTGCATCCTTCCAGTGGGTTGTGACCGGCCCGGAAGGCGCTGAGGATCTGATATAGGCCGTTGCCGCCTCTGACAGCAGGAACACCGGGCGGCGCAGCTGCTGCATGGCCCGGGCGCGCTGTTGCCAATTGCCGCCGGAACAATTGCGGCCGCCGGTCACAAACAGATAGTCCTTCAGGTATTGCACCCCGATTGCAGGTTCTGCGCGAACCAGAACCTCTGAACTGCTGGACACAAGCCCCGGCAGATCAGAGGTGACCTGCCAGTTAAACAGCACACCCGCTTCCAGCCCGTTGGCGGCCTGCAGCACTGCAATAACAGAGGCCAGCTCGAAATGGGAAAAACCCGGCCGCACATAGACTTCAAAGCTCAGGGTTTTTCTGAACTGGTCCGGCGGTGTAGAGTTTGTTGCGGGGCGGATTCGCACGTCTTGGTTTCCAGGCTGGCAAATTCGGGACTGCGGCAAAGCGCAGTCTTTCAGCTACCACAGGCAGCCGTGCAATACACCTGTCAGACGCGCGCACGATTTGCCGCATGAACTGTGCCATGCCTTTGCATCACACCCCCAGGAACCGGTCCGCAATTTCCGGCGACAGCTCCGCGATCCGGCCCTCCCAGGCGTTGCTGCCCTTGTTCAAGATCACCGCCCGGTCAGCGATGGCCGACAGCTCCTTCAGCGATTTGTCCACCACCAGGATCGACAGGCCCGCCTCGCGTTTCAGCCGGGCAATCGCGGCCCAGATTTCCTGCCGCACCACAGGCGCCAAGCCTTCGGTCGCCTCGTCCAGGATCAGAAGCCGCGGATTGGTCATCAGGGCGCGCCCAATCGTCAGCATCTGCTGCTCACCGCCCGACAGCGATCCGGCGGCCTGGGTCCGGCGCTCCTCCAGCCGCGGAAACAACTCTGCCACCTTGGCCATGTCCCAAGGGCCTGAGCGGGCGGCGGCGGTCAGGTTTTCCTCCACCGTCAGCGGCGCAAAGCATCGCCGGCCTTCCGGCACCAGTCCAACTCCTAAACGGGCGATTTTGTGCGACGGCAGCTGGCGCAGGTCGTGGCCATCGAACTGCAGCTCCCCTTCGGAGGCCGCCAGCATCCCGCAGATCGTCTTGATGGTGGTGGATTTGCCCATGCCGTTGCGGCCCATCAGTGCCACCACCTCGCCCTCGGCAATATCAAGATCGACGCCGAACAGCGCTTGCGCTGGTCCGTATGACGCCTCAACACTTTGTAAAGACAGCAGGCTCATGCGGCGTCCTCCTCTCCCAGATAGGCGCGGCGCACCTCGGCGTTGGCGCGGATCTCATCCGCGGTGCCGGTGGCAATGATCTGGCCGTAGACCAGCACGCTGATCCGGTCCGCCAGGGCAAAAACCGCATCCATGTCATGCTCCACCAGCAGGATCGGCGCCTCTTGCCGCAACCCATCAAGGAACCCGGTCAGCGCCTTGGACCCGGCGGTGCCGAGGCCTGCCATCGGCTCATCCATCAGGAATAGCTTAGGTTTCAGCGTCAGCGCCACCGCCACTTCCAGCTGGCGTCTTTGGCCGTGCGAAAGATCCGCGGTGCGGCGGTTGGCATCCTGCATCAGTCCAACCCGCTCCAGCGCGTCGCGCGCCCGCTCCAGCAGTTCCGCGTCCTTCATCACGTTGCGGAAGAAATGGAACACACGGCCCCGCCCGCCAAGCGCGCCCAGCACCGCGTTCTGCAGCACAGTGTATTCCATCGCCAGTGCGGAAATCTGGAACGTCCGCCCCAGCCCCATCCGGGCCCGTGCCACCGTGTCCTGCGCGGTCACATCCCGCCCCAGAAGCTCGACCGTGCCGCTGTCGGGCGCCAGGTTGCCCGCGATCTGCTTGATCAGGGTCGATTTGCCCGCGCCATTGGGCCCGATCAGCGCGTGGATTTCACCGGACCGCAAATCCAGCGAGACGTCGCGGCTTGCCTGCAATGCGCCAAAACTCTTGTTCAGGGCTTGTGTTTTCAAGACGACATCAGCCATGCGCCTTCTCCCGTCCCGCAATCGCCCCGATCAGCCCGCCGCGTGCAAACAGCACGATCAGCAGCAGCAGCACGCCCAGGAAGATCTGCCAGTAATCACTGATGCCGCCCAGCAGATGCTCCAGCATGATGTACAAAGCAGCACCCGCAACCGGCCCGTAAAGCCGCCCCACCCCGCCCAGGATCACAAAGATCATGATCTCGCCACTGGTGTGCCAGCTGAGCATGGTCGGGCTGACAAAGCGGTTGAGGTCCGCAAACAGCGCCCCCGCCAGCCCGGTGATGGCGCCGGATATTACAAAGGCCGTCAGCCGCAGGGTGAACGGCGTAAGGCCCACAGCCTGCACCCGGTCCTCATTCTGCCGCGCCGCCGCCAGTGCCAGCCCGAAGGGTGAGCGCGCCAGCCGCGCCGCGAAAACCAGCGCCAGGCAGAGAATCACATAGGCGACGGCAAAGAACTGGATCGGGTCCAGCGTGTTGAGGCCGGGAAATTCATTGCGCACCCAGATCGACAGCCCGTCCTCGCCGCCATAGGCGCTCCAGCTGATCGCGAAGTAATAGAGCATCTGGCCGAAAGCGAGGGTGATCATGATGAAATAGACGCCGGAGGTGCGCAAGGACAGCGCGCCGATCACCAGCGCCGCAAGCGCACTGAAAACAACCGCCACCAGCCAGATCAGCGGCATCTGGTTGCTGCCCTCAAATAGGAACGGCCATTCAAACAGCGGCTCATAGTTCTGGGCATGGGCCGCAAGGATGCCCATGGCATAGCCGCCGATCCCGAAAAACGTCGCATGGCCCAGGCTGATCAGCCCGCCAAGGCCCAGGGCAATGTTCAGCCCCACCCCGGCCAGCGCCAGGATCGCGGCTTTGGTCGCCAAGGTAATGATAAACGGCTCGTCCAGGCTCCAGGCCGCCAGTGGCACGATCAGCAGCGCCGCAATCATCGCCCAGTTGAGCAGGCATTCGCGCGTCAGCATCATGCGCTCCCTCCATAAAGACCAGAGGGGCGCACCAAAAGGATCGCCGCCATCAGAATGTAGATCAGCATCGAGGCCAGCGACGCCCCGGCAGAGGCCGCGCTGGCCGGGTCCATGAAGACCGCAAACAGCTGCGGCAGGAACACACCGCCCAGCGTGTCGGTTATCCCCACCAGAAGCGCCCCGGCCAAAGCACCCTTGATGGAGCCGATGCCGCCGATGACGATCACCACAAAGGCCAGGATCAGCACCGGCTCGCCCATGCCGACCTGCACCGACTGGATCGCGCCCACCAGCGCGCCTGCCAGCCCGGCCAGCGCCGCGCCCAGGGCAAATACCAGCGTGTAGAGCTTGGAAATATCAACGCCAAGCGCGGCAATCATCTCCCGGTCGGCCTCGCCCGCCCGGATCTGAATACCGATGCGCGTGCGTGCAATCAGCAGGAACAGCCCGGCAGCGATGGCCAAGCCAATCAGGATGATCGTCAGCCGGTACAGCGGGTACTGAATGCCCCCCGGCAGGCTGACCGGCCCCGACAGGTAGGACGGCACGTCCAGGAACAGCGGGAAGGAGCCGAACAGCCAGCGGGTGCCTTCGGAAAAGATCAGGATCAGCGCAAAGGTTGCCAGCACCTGGTCCAGATGGTCGCGCCGGTACAGCCGCCGGATCACGACCAGCTCCATCAGCGCGCCCGCGGCGGCAGCGGCGCCTAGGCTTGCGATCAGCGCCAGCAGGAAGGATCCGGTCCAGCCCGCCACCGCCGCGGCGGCAAAGGCGCCAACCATATAGAGCGAGCCATGGGCCAAGTTAATCAGCCCCATCACCCCAAACACCAGCGTCAGGCCAGCCGCCATCAGGAACAGCATGATGCCAAGCTGCAGCCCGTTCAGGATCTGCTCCAGAACTAGAATATACGTCATTTGATTTTCCGAAGGGGAAGTCTTGCCGTGTGCGGGGGCACCTCAGGCGCCCCCGTCCGAGTCAGGTCTTACATCTTGCACTCGCCGGCATAGGCGTCGGCGTGGTCGCTCAGCCCAGTGGCGATGATCTTGTTGGTAAAGACATCGCCTTCCTTGATCACCTCACGCACATAAATGTCCTGCACCGGATGGTGATTGTCGCCGAACTTGAAATCGCCGCGGACCGAGTCGAATTCAGCCGCCTTCAGCGCCGCCCGGAAGGCATCCGCGTCCGAAGCCTCCGCCTTGTCCAGCGCGCTCAGGATCAGGTTGGCGGTGTCGAACCCCTGGCTTGCATACAGCGACGGCAGGCGGCCGTACTTCTGCTGAAAGGACGCGACAAATTCGGCGTTAGCCTCATTTTCAATGTCCTTGTTCCACTGCGAGGTGTTCTTCACCCCCAGCGCGGCGTCACCCACCGCCTGCAGGATGCCCTGATCGAATGAGAACGCCGGTCCGACCACCGGCAGGTCCACACCGCTGCCCGCATATTGCTTGAGGAAGGAAATCCCCATGCCACCGGGCAGGAAGAAATAGACCGAGTCGGCGCCGGACGCGCGGATCTGCGCGATTTCGGCGGCATAGTCAGTCTGGCCCAGCTTGGTGTAGATCTCACCGGCCAGTTCGCCGCCGTACATCCGTTTGTAGCCCGTCAGCGCGTCCTTGCCCGCCGGGTAGTTGGGCGCCAGGATAAAGCTGTTCTTCAGCCCCGCCTCATTGGCATAGGCGCCCGCGGCCTCGTGCAGGTTGTCGTTCTGCCAGGCGACGTTGAAGTAATTCGGATGGCAGCGCTTGCCCGCCAGCGCCGAGGGGCCGGCGTTCGGAGACAGATAGAATACGTTCTGCGCGGTTGCCGCAGGCACCACCGCCATCGCCAGGTTCGACCAGATAATTCCGGTCATGATGTCCACCTTCTCGGACTGGATCATCCGGTCGGCGATCTGCACCGCCACGTCGGGCTTGCGTTGATCGTCCTCGATCACCACTTCGACACCCTCGCGGCCGTCCTGTTCGATCGCCAGCATGAAGCCGTCGCGCACATCCACGCCCAGCCCCGCGCCGCCGCCGGACAAGGTGGTGATCATACCGATCTTGGTATCCGCCTGGGCTGCAACAGCCAGCGCCGGAATCGCAGCCGCCATTGCAAGCATCCGAATGGTCTTCATTACGTCTTTCCTCCCAGAATGTGACCGGCCCTTGGGGCCTGGGTTCTTGATCAAATGCTTGCGACTTTAACGCCGCCCCGGCAGAAGCCAAGACCTGCCGCAGCCGGCACCGTTTCGGCTGGTCTTGCGCCAGCCCTCGGGATCAGCCTACGCAGGCTAGTATATATATTTCAAGCATAAAATATATAGGGCAATATTGTTGCCCGAATTGCTGCAACTGCATGGCAATGGCCCTGCAACCGATGCGAGGGGCCAACCCCTCGCGCTCCCCGGGGTATTGGTCACCAGAAAGAAGCAGCAGGTTTTCAGGCTGGAAAGCCTAGTCCGAAACAGTCCGCCAAGTGATCAATCAAGGCGCGGATCCGGGCCGTCAGATGGCGGCTGGACGGGTAGACAGCATAAAGCGTCGCCGGGTCAGTTTCCTGTTGTTCGAAAAGCACTTGCAGCCTGCTGTCGCGCAGAAACGGCAGCGCGGTGTAATGCGGGCAGCGGGCAATGCCCAGACCGCTGGCAGCCATATGCGCCACCGCCCGGGGAGAGTTGGCGCGGAAGCTGCCGCCGACGGTGACGGTCCGTTGCGCCGCGCCCTTGCCAAAGACCCAGGCGTCGGGCTGCGGCGAGGTCATCTGCAGCAGGCAATTGTGAGTGGCCAGCGCCTCCGGCTCGGCCGGTTCGCCGTGCGTGGCCAGATAACCGGGCGCGGCCACCACCACCAGCCGCATGTCGCAGAGCTTGCGCGCCACCAGCGTCGAATCCTTCAGGGCGCCGAAGCGCACCGCCAGATCCACACCCTCCTCCAGCATCGGCAAGTGGCGGTCGGACAGCACCAGCTCGACCGACACCTTGGGATGCGCCTGCTGGAACGGCTGCAGTGCCTCCACCAGCTCACGGCTGCCGAAACCAGTAGGCGCGGTGATGCGGATGGGGCCAGCCAGCTCCTGCTGGCGCAACTGCACCACGTCCTCCAGCTCGTCGAACTGGTCCAAGAGCGGCAGGCAGCGCTCCAGATAGGCGCGGCCGGTATCGGTCAGCGCCACCTTGCGGGTGGTGCGGTTCAAGAGCTGCGCCCCCAGCTGTTCCTCCAGCCGAGCGACATATTTGCTGGCCAGCTTGGTGCTGATCCCCAGCTGCCGCGCACCGGAGGTAAAGGAGCTTTGCGCCGCCACGGCAGCAAAGGCGCGCATGCAGTCCAGCTTGTCCATCCCAGAGCCTCCAGCATCAGTTGTGAACGAAACGTACATAATATTTCCATAACTTGGAATATTATCGCCATCCGCAACGCGGCGTATCTTCCGGGTGTCTTCTCAAACCAGCGGCCGATGCCGCAGCAAAGGACCCCAGACATGGCACATCAGATCCGCATCCACAGCTTCCCCCTCTCCGGCCACGCCCACCGGGTGGAACTGTTTGCCAGCCTCACCGGCATCGCCCATGAGGTGGTGAACGTTGATCTCGCCGGTGGCGAGCACAAACGGCCGCCTTTCCTGGCGTTGAACCCGGCAGGCCAGGTGCCGGTGATCGAGGACGGCGGCACCGTCATCAGCGATTCCAACGCGATCCTGGTCTACCTCGCCCGCAAATACGCGCCGGCGTGGCTGCCCTCCGATCCGGTGCAAGAGGCCGAGGTGCAGAAGTTCCTGACCCTTGCGGCGGGCGAAATAGCCTTCGGCCCGGCAGCGGCGCGGCTGATCAACGTCTTCAATGCGCCGCTGGATGCAGAGTTCTGCGCCACCGTCGCGGCCCGCGTGCTGGGCAAGATCGACGCCCATATGGAGGGCCGCCGCTTCCTGGTCGGCGACGCGCCCACAATCGCGGACGTAGCTGTCTATTCCTATATCGCCCACGCGCCGGAGGGTGGCATTTCGCTGGATCCCTACCCCAATGTCCGTGCCTTGCTGGCCAACATTGAAGCTTTGAAAGGCTTCAAGCCTATGCCTGCCACCAAGGCCGGCCTCGCAGCCTGATCCCGCTGGCGGCGGTCCACCGGGCCGCCGCAGCATTTCTCCAGCCATAGGAGGTTCCCATGCCCCATGACGCAGACAGCCCCTCGCCTTTCCACGCGGGCGAACAGGAAATGCAGCGCCGCGCGGGCAAGCGCGACATGGCAGAAACCCTGGGCCGCCGGATGATCCGCCCCTTCATGCCCGACGAGCACCGGGAGTTCTTCGCCCAGCTGCCGTTCCTGGCCGCCGGTGCCGTGGACGCGGACGGCTGGCCCTGGGCCAGCTTGCTCAGCGGTGCGCCCGGATTTGCCGTCTCGCCCGACCCGGAACACCTGCAAGTAACGCTGAACGGAACTGCGGGGGATCCGGTCCACGCCGCCATCCGCGAGGACGCTCCACTGGGGCTGTTGGGGATTGAGCTGCACAGCCGCCGCCGCAACCGGCTGAACGGGCGGATCATTTCAGCAGGCCAGGAAGGTTTCACCCTGCGGGTGGACCAGTCCTTTGGCAATTGCCCGCAGTATATTCAGGAGCGCGATCTGATCCCCGCCGGTGACTTGCCTCCCGCGCCCCCGCAGGCCTTTTCCGGGCTGACGCAGGAGCACAGCGCGCGGATCGCACAGGCCGACACCTTCTTTGTCGCCAGCCACATCCCCGCCGCCGCAAACCCGGAACGCGAGGGCGTGGATGTCTCCCACCGCGGCGGGCGGCCCGGCTTTGTCCGGGTGGACCGCAACACCCTCACCATCCCGGACTTCCGCGGCAACAACCATTTCAACACGCTGGGGAATTTCCTGCTGAACCCGCGCGCAGGCCTGGTCTTTCCGGATTTTGCGACCGGCAGCCTGCTGCTGCTGACCGGCACGGTAGAGCTGCTGGCGGAAGACCACCCGGACGTGACCGCCTTTGAACGGGCACAGCGCGGCTGGCGCTTCACTTTGCACAAAGGTCAGTGGCTGGAAGCCGCCCTGCCCTGGCGTGCCGGACCGGGCAGTTTTGCGCCGCAAACCCTGCGCACAGGCACCTGGACAGAAGCCAAAGCCCGCACCGCTGAACCGGGTGACTAACACGGCTTATGCACTGCCCCTAAGTTTTTTCTGGACAAGACTGTCCAGGATCGCCGATGAATTGGACAGAAATGTCCAAAGGGTGGATTCGGGGAGACTCCCCCAAAGCCCCGAGGCAGCTGACAGGGAGCAAGGCCATGAAGTCGCACTATCGTGCTGTTGTCATCGGGGGCGGCGTTGTCGGCGCCTCCGTCCTCTATCACCTGGCGAAATTCGGCTGGACCGACGTCTGCCTGATCGAACGCTCGGTGCTGACGGCTGGCTCCAGCTGGCACGCAGCCGGGGGCTTTCACGCACTGAACGCAGACCCCAACATCGCCAGCTTGCAGGCCTATACCATCGACCTCCTGTCCGAGATCGAACAGGAATCCGGCCAATCCGTCGGCATGCATATGACCGGCGGCATGACGCTGGCAGGCACCCCGGACCGCTGGGAATGGCTGCAGTCGGCCTACCGCACCTTCCAGTCCATCGGAATCGACGATTGCCGCCTGATTTCCCCGCAAGAAGCTGGCGAGCTGTGTCCGATCATGTCCACCGAGGGCATCCTCGGCGGCATGTGGGCCGACCGCGAGGGTTATGTCGACACCACCGGCACCGTCCACGCCTATGCCGGCGCCGCCAAGAAACGCGGCGCCGAGGTGATCGAGCACAACCGGGTACTGGAACTGCACCAGGTGGAGGGCGGCTGGCAGGTGGTGACCGAAAAGGGTACCATCCACGCTGAACATGTGGTCAACGCCGCCGGCCTCTGGGCCAAGCAGGTGGGCCGCATGGCGGGGATCGAGCTGCCGGTCTCACCGCTCAACCACCACTATCTGATTTCCGACACCATCCCGGAGCTGGAACAGCTCGACTTCGAGGTTCCGATGACCGTCGACCTCGAAGGTTTCACCTACATGCGCCAGGATCAGAAGGGCATCCTGCTGGGCATCTACGAGATCGACCATGAGCACTGGATGATGGACGGAGCTCCTTGGGAATACGGGTTCGAGCTGCAGCAGGAAGACCCGGACCGGATCGAGCGTGAACTGACCCTCGGTTTCGAACGCTACCCGGCGCTGCAAACCACCGGCGTCAAGACTTGGGTCAACGGTGCTTTCACTTTTGCCCCCGATGGCAACCCGCTGGTCGGCCCGGTGCGCGGCAAGCCTGGATACTGGTGCGCCTGCGGTGTGATGGCCGGTTTCCTGCAGGGCGGCGGCGTCGGCAAGTCGCTGGCCGAATGGATGATCCACGGCGAGCCGGAGGCGGATGTCTTTGGAATGGATGTGGCGCGTTTCGGCGACTACGCCCAGAACAAGCGCTTCATCAAGGAAACCACCGGCCAGTTCTACACCCGCCGCTTCGTGATGACTTACCCGAACGAGCAGCTGCCTGCAGGCCGTCCGCTGAAAAAGGCCCCTGCCTATGACGGCATGAGTGCCGCAGGCTGCCGCTGGGGCGCCAGCTACGGGCTGGAGATCCCGCTTTATTTCGCTCCGTCGGAAGACTTCACCGAAACCCCGACCCTGAAACGCTCCAACGCCTTCGAAATCGTCGCCGAGGAATGCAAGGCCGTGCGCGAGGCCGTAGGCCTCCTCGACATCTCCGCCTTCTCCCGGTTTGAGGTTTCGGGCCCCGGCGCCGAGGCTTGGCTTGACCGCATCATGGCGTCGAAACTGCCCAAACCGGGCCGCGCCAAACTGGCCCCGATGCTGTCGCCCGAGGGGCGCCTCAAGGGTGATCTCACAGTTTTCAACTGGGGCGACGGAACTTGGTGGATCATGGGCAGCTACTACCTGCGCGAATGGCACATGCGCTGGTTCCAGGACCACATGGGCGAAGGGGTTGATGTCCGCGATGTGACAGATGCGATCACCGGCTTCAGCCTCTCCGGCCCGGACAGCCGCAAGGTGCTGGAAAAGCTGACGGATGGCCCCATCGCAGACCTGCCGTTTATGGGCTGCGGCACCTTCGACATCGGCATGCTGCGCCTCAAGGTGGGCCGTCTCTCGGTCGCCGGCGAACTGGGGTACGAACTCCATTGCTCCGCCGCCGAACACATCACCCTGCGCGAAACCCTGCTGGAGGCCGGCGCAGACCTTGGCATCCGCGAAACAGGCTTCAACGCGCTGCTGAGCCTGCGGCTGGAAAAAAGCTTTGGCATCTGGAGCGCCGAATTCACCCAAGGGTATACAGCGGCGCAAACCGGCATGGACCGCTGGATCGACTGGGATAAGGACTTCATCGGCCGCGAAGCTGCCCTGAAGGAACGCGATGCGGGCGGCCCGGCGCAGGTTGTTGTAACCTTGGAAGTGGACGCAACAGACGCCGACGCCAGCGGCTACGAACCCGTCTGGCAGGGCGAAACCCGCGTCGGCTTTGTCACCTCCGGCGGCTATGGCCACACCACGGGCAAATCGCTGGCGATGGCGATGGTGGACCGGGCGGCAGCTGTGGAAGGCACGGACCTGAGCCTGCATATCGTGGGTCAGAAACGCTCCGCCCGCGTGATCGCACCTTCACCCTACGACCCTGCCGGCAAAGCGATGAGAGGCTAAGGCTATGACGATCGAGAACACCAGCGCTGCCCGCGGACGCAGGCGGCGGGGGCGCGGAGGCGACGCCGCCCCTGCCCCTCAGCGCAACGTGAACTACCGCCAGCTGAAAAACCCCTTCCCGCTGATGGAGGTCTTCCCGGCGCATCAGATCGCGGACATGCATGAAACCGCGCTGAAAATGCTGGAAGAGCTGGGCATGAAAGTACTGCTGCCCGAAGCACGCCGGATCTATGCCAAGGGCGGCGCCCGTGTCGATGAAGACAGCGAAATGGTCTACATCGGCCGTGACATGGTGGAGGCGGCGCTGGCCACCGCCCCCCGCTCGATCACCTGCCGGGCAGGTGCCCGGCACCGCGATATCACCTTGGAGCTGGGCAGCCTTGTCTTTCAGGCCGGCGCCGGCGCACCCAATGCCACCGATCTGGAACGGGGCCGCCGCCCCGGCTCGGCCCAGGATTACCTGGAATACCTCAAGCTCACCCACCACTTCGACGTCTTCCACATGATCTCCCCCCAGGTGGAGCCGCAGGACGTCCCCACCCATCTGCGCCATTACTTCACGACTGAGGCCCAGATGACCCAAACGGACAAGTTCCCCTTCATCTTCTCGCGCGGGACGCCGCAGGTGATGGACTGCTTTGAGATGATCCGCGATTTCCGCGGGGTCTCCGACGCAGAGTTCCAGGCCGCACCGCATTGCTACACCATCATCAACACCAACAGCCCGCGCACCCTGGACATCCCGATGGCGCAAGGGCTGATCGATTTTGCCCGCCACGGCCAGGCCTCGATTATCACTCCCTTCACCCTGATGGGCGCAATGGCACCGATCACCGTTGCGGGCGCCATCACCCTCAGCCATGCCGAAGTGCTGGCGGCGCTGACCCTCACCCAGCTCACCAGGCCCGGCGCGCCGGTTTGCTACGGCACCTTCACCTCCAACGTCGACATGAAATCCGGCGCGCCTGCGTTCGGCACGCCTGCGCATTTCCAGGCTTCGCTGGCAGCTGGCCAACTGGCCCGTTTCCTTGGCCTGCCGTGGCGGTCTGCAGCGGGTTCGGCGTCCAACAGCAACGACGTGCAGGCGGCCAATGAAAACCAGATGGGTCTTTGGGGCTGCCTGATGGCCGGGGCAACGGTGGTCATTCACTCCGCCGGCTGGCTGGAAGGCGGATTGTCAGTGTCCTATGAGAAACTGATTACCGACGCCGAAGTGCTGAACATGATTGCCGAACTTTGCGCGGGCACCCAGGCCGGACCTGACGAGATCGGCTATGAAACCGCCCTGAAGGAAGTCGAACCCAGCGGCCATTTCTTTGCCTCCAGCCAAACCATGGCGCGCTATAACACCGAGTTCTACGAGCCGGTGGTGCATGACTATGCCAATTTCGGCACCTGGACCGAACGCGGGGGCCTGGATGCAAACCAGCGCGCCACACAGGTCTGGAAGGACATCCTCGCCCATGATAACCGCCCCGCAACCGACGAAACCCGCGTTGAAGCGCTGCAAAGCTTCATTGCCAAACGCACCGCAGAGGGCGGCGCCCCGCCGGAGAGCTAACATGGCCAAACGCGCCGCCCCCGTGCTGCACCGGGACAACCCGGACAAGGAGCCTCTCAGCGGCCATGTAAAGGTTACGCCGGAGGACTGGCTGAACGTGGCCCGCGACCTGCTGGTCAGCGAGGGGGTGGCAGGGGTCAAAGTGCTGGCGATCGGCGAGCGGCTGGGGGTCTCGCGCTCCAGCTTCTACTGGTACTTCAAAAGCCGCAAACACCTTCTGGAGGCGCTGCTGGACGACTGGGAGGCGCGCAACACCGCGCCCATCCTCGACCACTGCGAACTGCCCGCCGCCAATATCTCCTGGGCGGTCTGCAATTTCTTCCGTTGTTTTGTCGACCCGGGCCTGTTCGACGCCAGCCTCGACTTCGCGGTCCGCGAATGGTCGCGCCGCGACGGCAAGGTGCGCAACCGGATCGACGCGGCGGACGCGCAGCGGCTGGCCGCGGTGACAGCGATGTTCGAACGCCACGGCTACTCCGCCTATGAAGCAGAGGCCCGCGCCCGGATACTCTATTTCATGCAATGCGGCTATCACGCACTGGAAGTGCGCGAGCCGATGCAGGCCCGCACAGCCCGGCTGGAAGGTTACCTGCTGGGCTTCACCGGGGTTGAGCCCGACCCTGAGGCCGTGGCCGCCGCCCGGATCTTTGCCGAAGGCAAAATGCCCGCCTGAACCCTTCCCGATTGCGGGGGCGGCAGGCTGCGGCAAAAGAATGGCCCGGCACAGAGGCAAACACGCCGGGGCGGTCTATTGAAAGATCTCTTCCAGCCACGCCTCAAACAGCTGTTTGGCGGCCTCATGCTCAGCCGGAGCGGCCACCCCCAGCAAATAATGGGCTTGATCGACCGGTACCGGGCCGCCGGCAATTTCAACCCGCTTGCCGGTTTCGATTGCCGTCTGCGCAAAGCGTTCCAGAACCACCGCATAACCGCCCCCGGCGGCCACGATTTCCAGTGCAGCCACGGTGGTATCCACCGCATACCGTGCCGTTTCGCGGGGCGGGGTCAGGCCATGCGCGTTCAAGTAGCGCAGCAGCATGTCCTCAAACCCCAGAATCTGCACCAGCGGCCCCTGCCGCAACTGCTCCGGGCTCAGCCAGCCGCCGCCCGCCGCCCGGACCGGCACCAGGCGCTCGCTGGAGATCTTGCGGGTCGCCACACCGTCCCAGCCGCCGGTGCCGAACCGCAGTTCCACATCGACATTCTCAGGCACCTCCGACTTGGCCCAGATATTGGACACGAGCCGCACCGAAATGCCCGGGTGCCGCGACGCGAACTCCGGCAGCCGCTGCGCCAGCCACAACCCGGCGGTGGACATCTGCACCCGCACCGTCAGCATCTGCTCTGCCCCGGCCCCAAACAGGCTGGCAGTGGAAAACGCCATATCCCCCAAAGCCTGGCGCAGCGAATAAGCATAGGCTTTGCCCATTTCCGTCAGCGTCAGCCTGCGTGCCGCCCGATTGAACAGCTTACAGCCCAGCTCTGCCTCCAGTGAGCGCACATGCAGGCTGACCGCGGTCTGGGTCAGACCCAGTTCCTGCGCTGCCTCGGTGAAACTCAGATGCTGAGCCGCACTTTCAAAGGAGCGCAGCCAGGCCAGATTGGGGAGTTTCCGCATTTATCACCAAATTTTCTTTGTGATTTTGCTTCGTATTACTCGTTTTACTTTGCGCATACCACACTCTTATCTCTTTGCATGAACGATCGCTGCGGCAGGGAGGCCGCTGAGCCATGAAACGCATCTACACATTTGGCGGCTTTCCGGCGTTGCGCAATCTGACTGTCGCCGAAATTGCGGCCGGCAAAGGCAAGCGCAAATTCGTCCAGACCACCGCCACCAACCGGATCGAGGCCGCCGCGGCAGAGGCCGCTGGCATCGACCATCTGTCCATCGTCGACCACGACATTGCCGAAGTCCGCGCAGGCGCCCCCAATACCTTTACCACCGCCGCGCTGATGGCCAGCGACTATGCCTGCCACGACGAAATCCTGCGCGCAGGCATAAATGCGGCCGCCGCAGGGGCGGACGCCGTTTATACCCTGCGCAGTTTCAAAGCGGTGGAGAAACTTGCGGATGAGGGTCTGGCCGTGCAGGGCCACCTTGGCCTGGTGCCGCGGCTGTCGACCCGGATCGGCGGCCTGCGCGCCTATGGCCGCACCGCCGAAGAGGCGATGAAACTGGCCGAGGACCTGCGCCGCCTGGAAGACGCCGGCGCCTACGCGGTGGAACTGGAATGCGTTGCGGACGAGGCCATCGCCGAGATCAGCCCCCGCACCGGGCTGATCACCCATTCGATCGGCTCCGGCGGGGCCGCAGATGTGATCTTCCTGTTTCAAGAGGACGCCTGCGGCGACACCCCGAACCCGCCGCGCCATGCCAAGGCCTTTGCGGATATGGCCAGCCTCCGCAGCCGGCTGGAGGCTGAGCGGCTGAAGGGCCTGCAAGCCTACCGCGCCGCGGTACTGGACGGCTCTTATCCCGATGCCGCAACCAGTATCGCGATGAACCCTGGTGAACACGAAAAACTGCGCGAGGCGCTGGACAAGCGCACACCCTTCCACCGCTGACCCCGCAGCGCCTTCAGAACAGGACCGCCGACATGACCACCACTGATGTCAATACTGCCGCCCCGCAAGCCGGAAACAGCGAACCCGGCCCGATGAGCCGCGAATGGCACTGGCACCCCGAACTGCCGGTCAAACACGCGCCCTACTGGCACTGGCCGCCCAGGCCCCGCACGCTGGCCAAATGGCTGTGGCAGAACTGGCTGCAGGTCTCCGACCGCTCGATCTACCTGGCGCTGGCTTTTGCGGTGGCCTACTGGCTGCAGCCGGTCACCGCGGCGCAAGCGGAATTCGCCCTGAGCTGGATGGCCTGGGTTTTCATGCGCAACTGGATGCTGCTGCTGATCGTGGCCGGCGGGCTGCACCTGTGGTTCTACGGCATCGACGGCCAGGGCAAGCTGCTGAAATACGACCCGCGCCCCTATGCCAAGCGCAAGAACGCGCTTTACAAATTCGGCTACCAGACCTGGGATAACATCTATTACTCCATGGTCTTTGGCGCGACCTTCCTGTCGCTGCTCGAATGCGCCCTGCGCTGGACCTACGCCAACGGCTTTACCGGCACCCTCAGCTTCACAGCACACCCGGTGTGGTTCATCGCCCTGTTCCCGGTGCTGGCCCTCTGGCAGAGCTTTCACTTCTACGTGGTGCATCTGTTCCTGCATCAGCCCTTCATCTACCGCCATGTGCACGCAGTGCATCACCGCAATGTGAACACCGGCCCCTGGTCCGGCATGTCGATGCACCCGGTCGAGGCGTTCGGATACCTCAGCGCCATCCTGATCGTGCTGGTGCTGCCCAGCCACCCCGTCCATATGGTCTTCCTCGGCTACTGGCTGATGCTGGGCGCCGCCTCCTCGCACTCCGGATACGAGGCGATCTGGGCCCGCGACCGCCAGGCCCTGCTGATCGGCGCCTTCTTCCACCAGCTGCACCACCGCTACTACGAGTGCAACTACGGCAATGCGGAAATGCCCTGGGACAAATGGTTCGGCACCTACCACGACGGATCAGAGGAGGCGACCCGCCGCACCCGCGACCGCAAACGGCAGATGCACGCACAGGGCAAGGGCTGACGCCGCTCTGGCCACACGGTTATACATTCCATAGCCCTTTGGCATGGGGAACTCCCCTAGCTTCCTTGGCAACAGAAAAGAACACCCTGCAGGGCGCGCCGCTGGACACGGCGCGCCTTTGCAGTCCGGCAGCCAAGGAGTTACCCTATGCGCCAGACCAATGCCCTGCCGGCAGCCGCCCTATGCTCGCCGCGGCCCTGGCTTTTCCGCAGCCGCTCCGTGATACGCGGCGGCCTGATGACCGCAGCCATCCTTGGGCTTGGCCTGCTGCCGGCGACCGCCGCAATGGCCGGCCCGGACCGGCTCCTGCTACTGCTCGGCTCGCAGCATTTCTCGGACGAGGAGTTCGAGGAGTTCAATCCGGGGATTTTTCTGTCCTGGCTGACACCCGGCCGCGACCTGACCCTGGGCGCCTTCCGCAACAGCTATGGGGATCTGTCGGTTTCGGCCACGGCCGGCTGGCGGGTAAACCCGAACTGGACTTTGTTTGCCGGGGTCGCGCATTATCGCAATGCGGATCAGGTGTTCCGCTACCACGCCGGCACGCTGGCCCCCATTGCCGGCGTACAATACCTGCGCGGCAACCTGTTCGTGAAATACGTGCCGGGCGTCATTGGCGCAGGCCTGGCATGGCCGCTCAATCAAACATGCTGCGCGGCGCGCCGCGCGCGGCTCCGCAGGATGTGATCTATGCGTGAATGCATTCTGCGGTGCAAAGACGCATTCTCTAAGTGACAAAAAACCAGGCCTGCGGACACAACCGCACCGCCAAGCCCCCAAAGGAGCGATGGAAACATGTCCCAGATATCCAGCACCGTCCTGGCGCTGCTCGAATTCCTGTCCTACACGTTTATCTTTGCCGCCGGCGCCGGTGTTTTGTGGCTGGCCGTGCTGTACATCCGCGACAAAACCCAAACCGAAAGCACCCTGCGCCGCAACTATCCTGTAGTGGCCCGTTTCCGTTATTTCTTTGAACATATGGGCGAATTCTTCCGCCAGTATTTCTTTGCGCTGGACCGCGAAGAAATGCCGTTCAACCGCGCCGAACGCTCTTGGGTCTACCGGGCGGCCAAGAATGTGGACTCCACCGTTGCCTTCGGCTCCACCCGCGACTTGCGTCCGGCCGGCACGGTCTATTTTGCCAACTGCCCCTTTCCGACGCTGGAACAGGACGCCAAGGATCCGTCTGCCGTCACCATCGGCCCCTTCGCGCGCCATCCTTACACCACCGACTCGATCTTCAACATTTCCGGCATGAGCTACGGCGCAATCTCGGTGCCGGCCGTGCGCGCGCTGTCGCAAGGGGCCAAGGCTGCGGGCATCTGGATCAATACCGGCGAGGGCGGCCTGTCGCCCTATCACCTGGAAAGCGGTGCCGACATCGTGTTTCAGATCGGCACCGGAAAATTCGGCGTGCGCAAGCCCGAGGGCGGCTTTGACGAGGACAAGCTGCGCAAGGTCGCGGCCTATGAAAGCGTCCGCATGTTCGAACTGAAGCTCAGCCAGGGCGCCAAACCCGGCAAGGGCGGCATCCTGCCCGGCGCCAAGGTGACAGAGGAGATCGCCGAAATCCGCGGCTTGACCCCGGGCGAGGACGCCATCAGCCCCAACCGGCATCCGGAAATCAACAGCACCGGCGACCTCTTGGACATGATCGCCTATGTCCGCGAGGTGACCGGCAAGCCGGTGGGCTTCAAGGCAGTGATCGGCGCCTATGGTTTCATCGAAAGCCTGTGCCAGGAAATTCTGTCCCGCGGGCCGGAAAGCGCCCCGGATTTCGTCACCATCGACAGCGCCGACGGCGGCACCGGCGCCGCCCCGATGAGCTTGATCGACAACATGGGAATGCCCCTGCGCGAAAGCCTGCCGCTGACCGTCGACATTCTCACCCGCTATGGCCTGCGGGACCGGATTAAGGTCTGCGCCAGCGGCAAGCTGATCAACCCCTCGGAAGTCGCCTGGGCGTTCTGCGCCGGCGCGGATTTTGTCAACTCCGCCCGCGGCTTCATGTTCGCCCTGGGCTGCATCCAGGCCCTGCAATGCAACAAGAACACCTGCCCCACCGGGATCACCACCCATAACCCCAAGCTGCAGTTCGGCCTTGACCCGGCCAGCAAGGCTGAGCGGGTGGCCTATTACGCCAAGAACATGAAGAAGGAAGTCGGCATTCTCGCTCACAGCTGCGGCGTGCCTGAACCCCGGCTGCTGAAACGCTACCACGCACGGATCGTGCTGGATAACGGGCGCTCCGTCTCGATGGAGGAGCTCTATCCGGTGCCCGCGCAAAAGCAGGCGGCTGAATAGCCCGCCGGACCTCTTCCCTGACCGATTATCAAAGAACAGGAGCCCCCATGCCTGACTCTCATTCCGTGCCTGCCGCCACCAAAGCCTCGGACCTTCTCGTCGCCGCACTGGAGGCCGAAGGCGTCGAGTACATTTTTGCCGTGCCCGGCGAGGAGAACCTCGACGTGCTGGAATCCCTGCGCACCTCTAGCATCGAACTGGTGCTGACCCGCCACGAACAGGGAGCGGCCTTCATGGCGGCCACCTATGGCCGCCTCACCGGCAAGGCCGGGGTCTGCATGGCCACGCTCGGACCCGGTGCCACCAACTTTGCCACGCCTGCGGCCTATGCCCATCTGGGCGGCATGCCCCTGATCATGATCACCGGGCAAAAGCCGATCAAGAAATCGAAACAGGGCCAGTTCCAGATCATCGACGTGGTGGGGCTGTTCGATCCGATCTGCAAGATGTCCAAGCAGATCGTTCACGGCAACACCATTCCTGCCCTGATCCGGGAGGCCTTCCGCACCGCAGAGGAGGAACGCCCCGGCGCAGTCCTCTTGGAACTGCCAGAAGATATCGCCGCAGAGGACACCGATACATCAGTCCTGCAGCCCCACCCGCGCCACTACGCGGTGGCCGGCGGCACAGTGCTGAACGAAGCGGCGGATATGATCCGGGCGGCCAAAATGCCCTTGCTGCTCTTGGGCGCCGGGGCCAACCGGCGCAAGGCACGCTCCGCACTGTGCGATTTCGCCGATCTGACGCAAATCCCCTTCTTCAACACCCAGATGGGCAAGGGCGTCATTGACGAACGCTCGGACTTGTTCCTAGGCACCGCCGCCCTGTCGGACGGCGATTATCTGCACTGCGCCATTGAACGCGCCGACCTGATCATTAACGTCGGCCACGACGTGGTCGAAAAACCGCCCTTCTTCATGGCCGAAGGCGGCACCAAGGTGATCCATGTGAACTACAAGGCCGCTCAGGTTGATCAGGTCTACTTCCCGCAAGTCGAGGTGGTCGGCGATCTGGCCCAATCGATCACCCGCCTGGGGGAAATCCTCGGCGGGCCGCTGGAGTTCGACCGCGGCTATTTCCAGCGCATCAAGGCGGAAACAGACCATCACATCGCAGAAGGCGCCGATGATCCGCGCTTCCCGGTGATCCCGCAGCGGCTGGTGGCAGATACCCGCAAGGTGATGGGCGACTGCGATATCATCGCGCTCGACAATGGCATCTACAAGATCTGGTACGCCCGCAATTACAAGGCTTACCAGCCAAACACCGTCCTTCTGGACAATGCGCTGGCGACCATGGGTGCCGGACTGCCCTCGGCGATGATGGCGGCGCAGCTGAACCCCAACCGCCGGGTGATGGCGATCTGCGGCGACGGCGGCTTTATGATGAACAGCCAGGAGCTGGAAACCGCAGTGCGCCTCGGCCTCAACCTGGTGGTCACGGTGCTGAATGACAGCTCTTACGGCATGATCCGCTGGAAGCAGTCGCACGCAGGCTTTGGCGACTGGGGGTTGGAGTTCAATAACCCTGATTTCGTGCAGTATGCCAATAGCTATGGTGCCACGGGGCATCGGATCGAGCGGACAGAAGACCTCGCCCCAACCTTCGAGAAAGCCTTTGCCGCAGGCGGTGTGCATCTGATTGATGTCCCCGTCGATTACAGCGAAAATCAGCGCGTCCTGATTGATGAACTGGCAGCAAAGGTGTGCCTGATATGACCGGAACCGTGGACGTCGTGAATCCCTACAGCCTGGAACGCATCGGCACTGTCGAAACCAGCAGCTGGGACCAGATCGACGCAATGCTGGACACCGCACATAGGCTCTACCGCCAGCGCGGCAGCTGGCTGCCTGCCTATCAGCGCATTGATATCCTCAAGAAAACCGCCCGCCTGATGGAGACCCGCTTTGACGAGCTTGCCTTGCTGATCGCCAGCGAGGGCGGCAAGCCTTTGGTGGACGCCCGCGTCGAGGTCAAACGCGCCATCGACGGGGTCGGCCTTTGCGTGCATGAGATCGGCCAGATGGCGGGCAAGGAAATCCCGATGGACCTGACCGAGGCCGGATCGGGCCGCATCGCCTTTACCCAGCGCGAGCCGATCGGCGTGGTGGTGGCCGCCAGCGCCTTCAACCACCCGCTGAACCTGATTGTGCATCAGGTGGCGCCCGCGGTGGCCACTGGCTGCCCGGTGATTGTGAAGCCCGCAATGGATACGCCGCTGTCGTGCCAAGCCTTTGTTGCCATGCTGCATGAGGCCGGCCTGCCGCAGGACTGGTGCCGCCCGGTGGTCTGCAGCAATGAAGTGGCCGAGCAGATGATCACCGACGCCCGCGTCGGCTTCTTCTCCTTCATCGGCTCGGCCCGCGTCGGCTGGATGCTGCGGTCCAAACTCGCCCCCGGCACCCGCTGCGCGCTGGAACACGGCGGTGCAGCCCCGGTTATCGTTGGCGAGGATGCCGACATTGACGCCATGATCCCGGCGCTCGCCAAGGGCGGTTTCTACCACTCCGGCCAGGTCTGCGTCTCGGTCCAGCGGGTCTTTGCCCCCGCCGCCAAGGCCGACGAGATCGCGCAAAAACTGGGCCAAGCGGCACAAGCGCTGAAGGTCGGCGACGCCACTGATCCTGCAATCGACTGCGGTCCGCTGATTCGCCCTGGCGAGGTTGACCGGGTCGAGCAATGGGTGAACGAGGCCGTCAGCGGCGGCGCCAAGCTGCTGGCAGGCGGCAAACGCCTGGGCGAAACCACCTATGCCCCCACCGTGCTGCTGGACCCGCCCGCGGACGCCCGCGTCTCGAAGCTTGAGATCTTCGGCCCGGTAATCTGCGTCTACAGCACCGCCAGCATCGCAGAAGCCTTTGAAACCGCAAACAATCTGCCCTTCGCCTTTCAGGCCTCGGTCTTCACCCAAAGCCTGGACACCGCCATGCAGGCCGTGCGCCAGCTTGATGCCACCGCTGTGATGGTCAACGACCACACCGCCTTCCGCGTCGACTGGATGCCCTTCGCCGGCCGCCGCCAGTCCGGCTACAACACCGGTGGCATCGGCTACACCATGCATGACATGACCCAAGACAAGATGGCGGTGATCAAGCTCTGATCCTGCCGCGCCGGGGCGCCTCATGCCCCGGCGCGAAACATCCCGTTGATCCCTTCCAGGGCCGACCCCAAGAGCTTGGCAAACTCATTTGCCAATGCCGAGGGCGGCCGGTGCGCAGGCTGCATTACCGAGACCTCCAGCGCCACGCCCGGCCGGAACGGGCGGAACACCACCGGACGCGGATCGGGGCGCATATTTACATAACCGGCCGCTGTGATCGGATCGCAGACACAATAGCACAGCCCCTTCTCCACCAGCGTCAGCGCCGGGTGAAAGGTCCTCAGCTCAAACCGGTGCTCAAACCGCGCTTTCTGCGCCTCAAACGCACGCAGGGTAGCAATCAGGTTCGGATGCCCCTCCTGCAACGCCGCCATCGGCTTGCCCGACAGATGCCGTGCTTCCACCGCCTCCAGCTCTGCCAGCGGATCGCCCGCAGGGATCGCGCAGACGCAGTCCATCTGGAAATCCACCGTCTCGATGGCTGCTGACGGCTTCGGCGTCTCGCCCAAGCCGATGTCATACTGCTGCGAGGCCACCCATTCCTCGATCACCGGCGAGGCCCGCATCATCAGGGAGGCCCGCACCTCCGGCTTGTCCTGCAGGAACTCTCCCAGCAGTTGAGGCATCAGCAGGCTTGCCGCCGCAGGCATACAGGCGATGTTCAGCCGCCCCTTAGCCAGTGCCCCGATCTCGCGCATGGTGCGGGTCGACAGCGCCAGCCGGTCCAGGATTGCCTCCGCCTCGCCCAGGAAGTACTGCGCCTCGGGCGTGGGGGCCATTTTCCCGCGCTGACGACGGAACAGGGCGATGCCCAATTCCGACTCGAGATTGGCGATCAGAGCCGACACTGCGGGCTGAGTCCGCCCCAGAATCCGCGCCGCATCTGACACGGAACCGGTTCGCATAACCTCGCGAAAGGCCTGCAACTGGCGAAAGCTGAGGTTCATGGTGCCTTGACTTCCTTTCCCTTTTCGCTAACCCATAAAGCAACCCTATTCCTCAATCAATTTAATCGCTTTGACTTAATACCCCCCGCCCGCAAGTTTCCCTGCCACGGATGCACCGCCTGTATCCGCCCAAAAGGGAGGGGAACATGACACGCGCCTTCAGTGTGCTGCTGACCGTGCTGATCTGCCTGGTGGCCTTGGGCCAGTTCGTCCAGGTGATCACCCGCTACGTGCTGGAAATCCCGGTGATGGGGCTGGAGGAGAGCCTGCTTTACCCGACGCTCTGGCTCTACATGCTGGGCGCCGTGAACGCCTCGCGCGAGAACACCCATATCCGCGCCAATGTGCTGGAAATCTTCCTGTCGACCGAACGCCAGCACCAGGTGCTCGCCATCATCGGCGAGGTGATCAGCCTTGCCGTCGGCCTCTGGCTCACCTCCTGGGCCTGGGACTTCTGGAAATACTCCCAGCGGGTCTGGCGCGAAAGCCCGACGCTCTACCTGCCGACCTTTTACGTCGATGCGGCGCTGTTCTCCGGCATGGTGCTGATGATGGTCTTCACCGCCTGGCACCTCGTCTTGCACCTCCGCGCCCTGTTCTCTCCTGTTCCGGCCCAGAAGGAAGCCTGAGATGATCGAGATTGCCCTCCTTGCCGTTCTGGTCCTGGTCCTGCTGCTGACCCTGGGCGTACCGCTCCCCTACTGCTTTGGCGCCGGTCTGATGGTGATGTATTTCGCCGGCGATGTGGTGATGAAGGGCAACATGCTCTGGGGTTTCCAGCAGCTCGGCAACCCGGTGCTGCTGGCGATCCCGCTGTTTGTGCTGGCCGGCACGATCATGAGCGTCTCCGGCATCGCCGCATCGCTCCTGAACTTCGTCAACATCTTCATCGGCCATCTGCGCGGCGGCCTGGGCGTGGTCGCCACCGTCTCCTGCGCGCTGATCGGGGCGATTTCCGGCTCTGGCCTGACAGGCGTGGCCGCCATCGGCCCGCTCCTGATCCCCGAGATGGAGAAACAAGGCTACCCCCGCGAATACGCTACAGCCCTCATCGCCAATGCCTCGCTGCTGGGTCTGCTGATCCCACCCTCGGTCACCATGATCGTCTACGGCTGGGTCACCGACACCTCGATCCTGGCCTGTTTCCTGGCCACCCTCGGCCCGGGTCTGCTGATCATGTCCTCCTTCTCGGTGGTGAACATCCGCATGGCCCGCAAGTTCCCGCTGCAGCTTGCCGAGCCGCCCAAAGGTGCCGCCTTCGTCTCCGAGGCCGCCACCCGCGGGCTCAAGGCCACCCCGGCGCTGCTGATGCCGGTGATCATCCTCGGCGGCATCTACGGCGGCATCATGACCCCGACCGAGGCCGCCGCCGTTGCCGTGATCTACGCAGTGCCGGTCGGCTTCCTGATCTACAAGGGCCTCGACATCCGCACCTTCCTCGGCGCCGGGCGCGAGGCGGCAACCTCTGTCGGGGCGATCATGCTGATGATCCTGTTCTCGATGATCCTCAGCCAGATGTTCGTGCTGGAAAGCGTGCCGCAAGCAATTGTCGAGGGCATCTTCTCGATCACCGAGAACAAAGCGCTGCTCTTGGTCCTGATCAACATCCTGTTGTTCCTGGTCGGCATGGTGGTCAACGACGTAACCGCCATCATCCTGATTGCGCCGCTGCTGCTGCCCCTGATGCAGGCCATCGGCGTCAGCCCGATCCAGTTCGCTGCGATCATGGGCGTCAACACCGCGATGGGCGGCGTCACCCCGCCCTATGCCTCGATCCTCTACCTCGGCGCCCGCGTCGGCCAGGTGCCGGTCACCCGCGTGATCCGCCCGGCCATGACCCTGATCCTGCTCGGCTACCTGCCGGTGGTGTTCCTGACCAGCTTCTGGCCGGACCTGTCGCTCTGGCTGCCCCGCGTCTTCGGCTACTGACCCGGCCCCCCCAAAAAAATTTCATCATCACTCACGGAGGAGAAAACCCATGATGACATTCCTGAAATCCACCTGCATGGCCGCCGCCCTGGCCGCCACCGCCGGCATGGCCGCCGCGGACACGCTGAAGCTCAGCCACATCCGCCCGCAAGGCGCCACCATCGACAACGAGCTGCGCGCCTTTGCCCAAGGCCTGTCCGGCGCCACCAGCGGATCGCTGGAGCTGAACCTGTTCCCGGCTTCGGCGCTCGGTGACTACACTTCGGTGCAGGAACGCATTTCCGTCGGCGCAATCGACATGGCCGTGCAGCCCGCCGCCACCGCCGTCGACCGCCGGATGCAGATCTCGGCCTTCCCCTATGTCGCCTCCAACTGGGCCGAGGCCAAGAAAATCTACGGCCCCGGCGGCGCCATCTATGACGCGATGAAAGAGCTTTACGCCAAGCAGGACATCACCATGCTGGCCGCCTATCCGGTTTATTTCGGCGGCGTGGCGCTGAACACTGATGCGGTTGACCCCGGCAATCCTTCCGCGGCCAAAGGCATCAAGGTCCGCGTCCCCGGCATCAAAAGCTTCCAGCTGACCGCCGACGCGCTTGGCTACATCTCCTCGCCGATCCCCTTCTCCGAAGCCTTCACCGCGGTGCAAACCGGCGTGGTTGACGGCGTCGTGGGTTCCGGCGCGGAAGGCTATTATGCTTCCTTCCGTGATGTGACCTCCACCTATGTGCCGGTGAACACCCACTTCGAAGTCTGGTACATGATCATCAACTCCGGCACCTTGGCAGAGCTGAACGATGAGGACCGCGCCGCCCTAGAGCATGCCGCCGTGGAATTCGAAGCCAAACGCTGGGAAACCGCCGAGGCCGACCAGGGCGCATTCGAGCAGAAGCTCGCGGACAATGGCGCCAAGATCGTCTCCCTGACTGACGCAGAGCTTTCCGCAACTGCCGAACACGTGCGCGCCCAGGTCTGGCCGCAGGTGCTGGAGGACGTGGGCGCCGATTGGGGCCAGGCCATCCTCGACAAGATCGCCGAGTAAGCCAGTCCCGCACTTGGGAAAGGCGCGCCCTCCCCGCCGCCTTTCCCCTTTTGCCTTCCCGACGGAGACCCGCCGATGTTCCGATCCCTGCGCGCAGACAACGCCCCCCAGGTCACGCTGAAAATCAACGGCCGGCAGATCACCGCTGCCGCCGGGCAAACGGTCTGGGCGGCCATGGCGCTTTGCGGTCAGCATGTGACCCGCCGCGCCGCCCTGTCCGGCAAGGACCGCAGCGCCTATTGCGCCATGGGCGTCTGTTTCGAATGCATGGTGGACATTGACGGCCTCCCCAACCAGCAGGCCTGCCTGCGCCGGGTGGCCGAGGGCATGACCGTTGCCACCCAGACCATCACCGAAGACAGCGAGGCACCCGATGCAGGCCTTTGACTGCGCCATCATCGGCGCCGGGCCGGCCGGCATGGCCGCCGCCATCGCGCTGGCCAAGGGCGGTGCCAATGTCGCAGTGCTGGACCGCGCAGCCCGGGCCGGCGGCCAGATCTACCGCGCCGCCGCTGCCAGCCCGCTGCCGGACGCCAGCGTGCTGGGGCCGGACTACACATCGGGGGCTGACCTGATCGCGGCCTTTGAAAACGCAGACGTGACCCATTTCGCCGGCGCTGATGCCTGGCATCTGGGCGACGACGGCCGCGTCCTGTTCTCGCACCTTGGCGACACCCATCAGCTGCACTGCCGAGAGATGCTGCTCTGCCCCGGTGCGATGGAGCGCCCGATGCCGATCCCCGGCTGGACCCTGCCCGGGGTGATGACCGCCGGCGCGGCCCAAGTGATGCTCAAATCCGATACCACGGTGGCCGAAGGCGCCATCTTTGCCGGCTCCGGCCCGCTGCTCTATCTGATCGTGGCACAATACCTGCGCCTTGGCGTGCCAGTCGCCGCCCTGGTCGACACCACCCCGCGGCAGAACTACCTGGACGCCGCCCCGCTGCTGCCCCGCGCCCTGCGGCAGGCCGGTCAGCTGAAGAAAGGCCTCGCCCTCCTGCGTGAGATCCGCGCCTCGGGCGTTCGGCAGTACCGTTTTGCCGAAAACCTCGAAGTGCTGGGGCAGGACAATACAGAGGGCCTGCGTTTCACATCAGGCGGCCAAACTCATGAGATCGCCGCAGAAACCGTCTTCCTGCACCATGGCGTCCAGCCCAATCTCAACATGACGCGGGCCATGGATCTGGCCCACCGCTGGAACCCGCAGCAGCTCTGCTGGCAGGTCGAGACCAGCGAATACGGCCAGACCTCCGTGCCCCATGTCTCTGCCGCAGGCGACGGCGCCGGGATCATCGGCGCGGACGGCGCCCGCATCGCAGGCCATCTTGCCGCGCTCAACATCTTGCGCCGCCTTGGTTCCTTGAGCGAGGCAGAGCGCAACCGCCAGGCCGCCCCCGGCCTTGCGAAACTCGCCGCCATGGCGCCGTTCCGCGCCTTCGTCGACCGCCTGTACCGCCCGGCTGACGCGCTGCGCCTGCCGCAGCACCCGGACACGTTGGTCTGCCGCTGCGAGGAGCAGACGCTCGCGGACCTCCGCGAAGGCTTCAACCAAGGTGCCCGCGACCCCAATGCTCTGAAATCCCTGACCCGTTGCGGCATGGGCCCCTGCCAGGGCCGCCAATGCGGCCATGTGGTGGCGGGCCTCCTCAGCCAGTGGCGCAAGGAACCGCCCGGAGCTGTCGGCTATTACCGCCTGCGCAGCCCGCAACGGCTGCTGACGCTGGACGAGCTGAGCCGCTTTCAGGCCGTGCCCGCCCCTGCACAAGCGGAGGCCGCGGAATGAAGGCAGACGTCCTGATCATCGGTGGCGGCATTCAGGGCTGCGCCACCGCCTACCACCTCTCCCGCAAGGGCGCTTCGGTAATCCTGCTGGAAAAAGACTACGCCGGGCGCCATGCCTCCGGTGTCAAC
Organism: Leisingera sp. ABD4_442; assembly: GCF_056160905.1. Classification (NCBI taxonomy): domain Bacteria; kingdom Pseudomonadati; phylum Pseudomonadota; class Alphaproteobacteria; order Rhodobacterales; family Roseobacteraceae; genus Leisingera; species Leisingera sp. ABD4_442. The sequence goes on from NZ_JBSWYB010000007.1 coordinate 40,439, forward strand.
GCGGGCGGCGTGCGCCTCCTGGGCCGCGACATGGCCGAGGTGCCGCTGTCCAAGGCCTCGATGGAGATGTGGCAGACCCTGGACGAAGAGCTGGGCCAGGACACCGGCTTCCGCCGCCAGGGCGTCATCAACATCGCCGTGGATGCAAACGACATGTCCACCCTGCGCACCCGCGAGGAGAAGATGCGCGCCGCAGGCTACACCCACGAACGCATCCTCAGCCGCGCCGAACTGCGCGACCGCCTGCCGCATGTGAACCCGGGCTGCACGGGCGGCGCGGTCTCGGAAACCGACGGCTACGCCATCCCCTACAAGGCCACCAGCGCCTTCCGCATTGCCGCCGAACGCCACGGCGCGCAAATTATAGAAGGCGAAGAGCTTCTCAGCCTGCGCCGGATCGGCCCCGCCTGGCTCGCCCAAGGGGCCAAGAACCGCTTTGAGGCAGAGACCGTCGTCAACTGCGCCGGCGCCTGGGCCGACCGCATCGCGCTGATGATCGGCGACAACGTGCCGCTCAGCCATGCCGCGCCAATGCTGATGATCACCGCAAGGATGCCGCATTTTGCCACCCCCGTGGTCGGCGCCGTCAGCCGCCAGCTCAGCTTCAAGCAATTCGAAAACGGCACCGTCCTCATTGGCGGCGGCGCCAAGGGCTTTGCCGACCGCGCAAATAACCGCACACGGCTGGATTACGCGAAACTCGCCTCTGCCGCCCGCACCACGGCAGAGTTCTTTCCGATCATGCGTCGCGCCGCCATCAACCGCATGTGGGCGGGGCTCGAGGCCTATATGCCCGACAACCTGCCGGTGATCGGCCCGGCTGCAAACGCAGACCGTGCCTTCCACGCCTTCGGCTTTTCCGCTCATGGTTTCCAGATGGGACCCATCATCGGCCAGGTGATGGCCGATCTGGTGCTGAGCGGCCAAAGCCGTTTCAACCTTTCCCCCTTCCGCATCAACCGCTATGACCGCAAGGTTCTTTGACCAGAGGAAACTTCCCAATGACCATCACCCGTATCGGCACCACCGCCCGCGCCAGCAAAATCGTCAAGCACAACGGTGTTGTCTATCTCAGCGGCCAGGTCTCCGAGGCCGAAACCGCGGCTGAGCAGACCCGCGAAATCCTCGCCAAGGTCGACGCCCTGCTGGCAGAGGCCGGCAGCGACAAGACCCGCCTGCTGCAGACCGTGATCTGGCTGTCCGATATGTCCTATTTCGCAGAATTGAACGAGGTCTGGAACGCCTGGGTTCCAGAAGGCCACGCCCCGGCGCGTGCCTGCGGCGAAGCCAAACTGGCGCGCGAAATCCTGAAGGTTGAGATCATCGTTACTGCCGCCTGCGACTGAAAAATTGTCAGCTGACAATTTATGCGTGTGCCGGACCTGCCCAAGGCCCGGCACTTTTCAAGGCGTCCTCCGCCGCCCCGGCCGGCCGCGGCACAGAGGATCAGCCCATTCCCGTTCCTGGCAAGGGAAAAATTTTGCCCCCTGGTCAGCCGGCACGCTCTTCAGGAGGGTGCGAACACAGCACCAGTGCCGATTAAGACACCGCCGCCGCGGCTGGCTTTTCATCCCGGGGCGGAATGCCAAATTTGCGCGCATATTCCCGGCTGAACTGGGTCGGGCTTTCATATCCGACGTCATAGGCCGCAGAGGCCACCGATTTGCCGCCTCCCATCAGCAGGCGACGCGCTTCCATCAGCCGCAGCTCCTTTTGGTATTGCAGCGGCGTGGTCGAGGTCAGGGCCTTGAAATGCTCATGGAAAGTCGATTGGCTCATCCCGGCCGCCGCCGCTAGATCCGCCACCGGCAAGGCAGACCTGAATCCCTCGCGGATCAAGGCAATCGCCTTGGAAATCCGGCTGGCCGGACTTTCGTGCAGCAGCAGCTGGCGCAGCATCCCGCCGTGCCGGGCGCGCAGCAGCCGGAAATGGATCTCCTTCAGCACCAGCGGCGCCAGCGCCTGCACCTCCACCGGATCCTGCGCCAGCCGGAACAGACGTGCCATGGCATCAAACAATGCCGCATCGCCATCTGCCACGCTCATGGAATGGGACGCCCGCTCCAGATCCTGATCCTGCAGGGTGCCGGTCTCCTCATACAGGCTGCGCACCATGGCCAGGTCCAGCTGCAAGGCCAGCGAGACATAGGGCCGTTCGGGAGCGGCGTCGATCACTCCGGCCGTCACCGGCAGCGCGTGGCTGACAATCAGCGACTTCCCCGCGCCATAGCGGACAGTGCGGTCCTCCAGATGCGCCTCCTTGGCGCCCTGCAGGACCAGGCACATGACCGGCTCATAGATCATCGCTTGGAATTCTGTCCGTGTCTCGCTGCAGAATGCAAACAGCCCGCTCACTCCGGTTTCGCAACCGGTCTCAAGCGCGCCCCGCTCGCGGACAAAGGCAGAGACATCGGAAATCAGCGTCTGCGGCACCATCGGCAGTCCTCCTGTTCTGTCAGACTATAGGCGCGCGCGGTTTGGTAAAGAACCGCGAAACCCACCATCCCGGAGGATCAGGCAGATCATCCGGAGGATCGGGCAAGGGGATCGGCCTGGCAGGCTCTACCTTGGTGCCATCAAGATTGCAGGAGCCAGGACTATGCCGCAAACCATTCTGATCACCGGTGCTTCCTCAGGGATCGGCAAGGCCGCCGCCCGCCTGTTCGCCGGGGAAGGCTGGAACGTTGTTGCGACCATGCGCAACCCGGCTGATGCAGGGGACCTGGCGGATCACGGTAATATCCTGATTGCGGCGCTGGATGTGACCAAGTCCGGGACTATCGCTCAGGCCGTGGACCATGCGCTCAGCACCTTTGGCCGGATCGACGTGCTGCTGAACAATGCAGGCTACGGCGCCTATGGCCCGCTGGAAGCCTTCCCAATGGAGCGGGTTGAACGCCAGTTCGACACCAATGTCATCGGATTGCTGGCCGTCACCAAGGCAGTGCTGCCTCACATGCGGGCGCAAAAGTCCGGGACCATCGTCAATATCTCCTCAATCGGCGGCCAGATGACATTCCCGCTGGGCACGCTGTACCATGGCACCAAGTTTGCCGTCGAAGGCCTGTCCGAAGCCCTGCATTACGAGCTGGAAGCCTGCGGTATTCAGGTCAAGATCGTCGAGCCGGGCATGATCAACACCGATTTCGGCGGCCGGTCGTTCGACTTTGCAGTGGATGAGGGCATGCCCGAATACATGCCCGTCGTGGCAGGCATGCAGGCCGCCATGGGTGCTTTCGGCGCGCAGGCGTCTGAGCCGGAGCTGGTGGCAGAGGTAATCAAAACCGCCGTGACGGACGGCACATCCCGGCTGCGCTACCGCGCCGGGGCGGATGCTGAGGCACTGCTGAGCGCCCGCAAGGCGCAGGATGACGAGGCATTCATCGGCGGCATCAAGGCGGGCATGGGGCTGTAAGGCAGCTCGTTCCCGCACAACAACAGGGAGGAAAAGCCATGTACGGACAAGCACTTGCAGCAGGCGGACTGGCGGTTGTCACGGGCGGCGCCAGCGGCGTTGGACTGGCGGCGGCAGAACGCTTTGCCAAGGCCGGGCTGGGTGTGGTTCTGGCCGATCTGCCGGGCGAGGCGCTGGATCAGGCCGCGGAGAAGCTGCGCGGCCAGGTTCAGCCAGGCACGCAGGTTATGGCGGTTCCCACCGATGTCAGCGACGCAAAGGCGGTTCAAGCTCTAGCAGATGCGGCCTTTGATGCCGGCGAGGTGGCGGTGCTGATGAACAACGCAGGCATCGCCCGTCCTTCCGGCAGCTGGGAGGAGCCAGACGCCTGGCGTGCAATGATCGAGGTGAACCTGTTTGGCGTTCTGAACGGCGTGCAGGCCTTCCTGCCGCGCATGATCGCTGCTGCGCGCCCTGCGGTGGTGGTCAACACCGGTTCCAAGCAAGGCATCACCACACCGCCGGGCAACCCGGGTTATAATGTCTCCAAGGCCGGCGTGAAGGTTCTGACCGAGATGCTGGCACATGACTTGCGACAGGCAGAGGTGCCAATCTCTGCGCATCTGTTTGTGCCCGGCTTTACCTATACCGGCATGATCGCGCGCTTCATGCCTGAAAAACCCGCCTCGGCCTGGACCTCAGATCAGACCGTCGATCACCTGCTCACCTGGATGGAGGCCGGCGATTTCTATATTCTTTGCCCGGACAACGACGTGACACCCGAACGCGACAGGCGCCGGGTGGCCTGGGCCCTGGGCGACATCCTGGAAAACCGCCCGGCCCTGTCGCGCTGGCATCCCGACTACGCCGATGCCTTCGCCAAATTCGAACAATCCTGAACCAGAACTTCCAGCCAAGGGGAGGCCCCACAGCCATGGCAATTTCACTGAAACTCAACGGCCAGACGCATAAGGTCGAGGCCGAACCCGGAACCCCGCTGTTGTGGGTGATCCGGGATGAACTGAAACTCACCGGCACCAAGTTCGGCTGCGGCGTCGCCGCTTGCGGCGCCTGCACCGTGCATCTGGACGGCGAGCCTGTACGCTCCTGCCAGACCTATGTCGAGGATGTGGAAGGCGCCGAGGTTACCACAATCGAAGGGCTGAACTCCAAGGCCGCGCAGGCGGTGCAAGCAGCCTGGGTCGAGCTGGACGTGGTGCAATGCGGCTACTGCCAGTCGGGCCAGATCATGTCCGCCGTGGGGCTGCTCAGCGAAAATCCCAAGCCAACCGTTGAAGAAATCGACGATTACATGAACGGCAATGCCTGCCGCTGCGCCACCTACCAGCGCATCCGTGCCGCGATCCTGCGTGCATCCGACATGATGGAGGCCTGATATGACCCTGAACACCTCCCGCCGCGGTTTCCTGAAAACCGCTGCCGCCGCCGCTGCCGTTCTCTATGTCGGCGCCCGTCCGGATGGCGCTTTGGCCGCGGGTTCCGCACCGGCGCAGCTGAACCCCTTTGTGAAGATCGACGCCGGCGGCACCGTCACCGCCATCGTCAAACACTTCGAGAAGGGCCAGGGCCCGGCCACCGGCCTCACCACCCTGATCGCCGAGGAATTGGGTGTCTCGATGGAGGACATCCAGTACGAATTCGCCCCCTCCGACCCGTCGCGCTATGCCAACCTGGCGTTTGGGCAGTTCCAGGGCACCGGTGGCTCCACCGCGATGGCCAACTCCTATCTGCAGTACCGCCAGGCCGGCGCCGCCGCCCGCGAGATGCTGATCAAGGCCGCGGCAGAGACCTGGGGTGCGGACACCTCTGCACTGTCCATCGAGGACGGCATCATCAAGGGGGCGGGCCAGCAGGCGCCAATTGCGGACTTCGTAGGGGCCGCTGCACAGATGGAGGCCCCGGCAGAGCCGCGGCTGAAGGACCCCAGCGAATTCCGGCTGATCGGCAACGCCAAGGTCAAGCGCAAGGACTCGCCTGCAAAAACCAACGGCACCGCACAATACGCCATGGACCTGCACCTGCCGGGCCAGATGGTGGCAGTCATTGCCCGCAGCCCCAGTATGGGCGGGCTGGCGACCGGGTTTGAAGATGCGGACGCTAAGGAGGTCAAAGGCTACATCCGCGCCGCCGTGCTGCCCAACAAGGCGGGCGTTGCGGTCTATGCCGAAAACACCTGGGCCGCGTTCCAGGCGCGCGAGGCGATCAGCGTGGACTGGGATTTCTCTGCCGCTGAAAATCGCAGCTCGGACCAGATCCGCGAGCAACTGCTGGCCGCGGTGAACGCAGACCCGGAATACAACGTCAATGGTGCCGACCAGGCCGCAACCGCCGCCCTGATCGACGGCGCGGACAAGGTGGTCGAACAAACCTTCTACTTCCCGCTGCTGGCACATGCGCCGATGGAGCCGCTCACCTGCACCATCGAGGCCGATGAGGATGGCGGCATCACTCTGCATGACGGTGCCCAAATGCCAACCGGCCCGCATTTCGCAATGGCCGAGATCTTCCAGCTGCCAATGGAAAAGATCCGCATCAACACGATGCTGGCCGGCGGCTCCTTTGGCCGCCGCGCCACGCCGACCGCGGATTACCAGGTGGAGGCGGCACTGGCCTTTGCCCTGACCGACCGCAGCCGCCCCGTGAAACTGGTCTGGTCGCGAGAGGATGACATCACCGGCGGCTATTACCGCCCGGCAGTGGCGCATAAGGTGCGCGTGGGACTGGACCCGGATGGCAATATCGCCGGCTGGGACCACCGCATCGCAGCGCAGTCGATCATGAAAGGCACCGCCTTTGAAAGCATGATCGTGCACAACGGCGTCGATCACAGCTCGGTCGAGGGCGTGACCCAGAACCCTTATCAGATCCCCGGCCAGTTCATCGGCCTCAGCGATGTGGCCAAGGCGACCTCGGTTCTGTGGTGGCGTTCTGTCGGCCATACTCACACGGCCTATGTGATGGAAACCATGATGGACGAGGCCGCCCGGGCTGCCGGCCGCGATCCGGTGGAATTCCGCCTGGCGCTGCTGCAAGGTGGCGGCGCGGATCAGCAGCGTCTGGCAGGCGTGCTGAAGCTGGCCGCTGAAAAGGGCAACTGGGGCCAGGCGCCTGAGGGCCGCAGCCAGGGCATCGCAGTCCACAAGAGCTTTGGCAGCTATGTGGCAGAGGTGGTGGAAATCTCCGGCACCGCCGATGACGGGGTGCAGATCGAAAAGGTCACATGCGCGGTGGACTGCGGCCTGGCCGTCAACCCGGATGTGGTCAAGGCGCAGATGGAAGGCGGCATCGGCTATGGCATCGGCCATGTGATGCGGGACGAGATCACCCTGACCGAAGGCATGGTAGACCAGTCCAATTTCCCGGACTATGAACCGCTGCGGATTGGCGACATCAACGCAATCGAGGTCCACATCGTGCCCTCCGCCGAGGCGCCTTCCGGCGTGGGCGAGCCCGGCACACCGCCCTCGGCCCCGGCCCTGGCCAACGCGATTGCGGCCACAGGCCTGCGGGTTACGGAACTGCCGATGAACCTGAACGGCGTCAGCTTCGCCTGACCCGCAGCCCGCGCCAGGCAGGAGTTTCTTGTGTGGGACTTCGGGTCACACCAACCCCCCCCCCCCCCCCGATTTCGGCTCGATCCCAAGTTCCGCAAACCCGGCGACATTGGCATGGGGGATATTGTCCTGCTGCATCAGCGCAATCTGCGCCTGCGTCACCGGCGGATGCGGCAGCGGGGAAAGCAAGGCCGCCCCGATCCGCCATAGTGCAAAGGGCACCGGCAGCAGCAAGCGGCGGCGCCCGCTGCGCGCAATCAGCCGCTGCAGGATCTCGCGGTAGGCAAAGATGTCGGGTCCGCCCAGCTCCAGCACATTCCGCCCGGCCCGGCCGCCTTCGGCAATGCGGCAGACCGCTTCGGCAACATCCCCGGCCCAAACCGGCTGCAGCCGGGTGCGCCCGGCGGCGAACATCGGAATGACAGGCAGCCGCTCAACGATCCTTTGCAAGTCCCCGAAAAACGCGCCGCTGCGGCTGAACATGACGCTGGGGCGCAGAATGACCGCGCCGGGGCAGGCGCTGCGTACTGCTGCCTCGCCCTCTGCGCGGGCCCGGACATAAGCCGAAGGCGATCTCAGGCTGGCCCCGATGCCGGAGATGTGGATCAGCCGCTGCCCGCTGTTCTGCCTGACCAGCCGGGCAATTCTGCGGGCTGCCTCAGTGTGGATATCCTGAAAGCTCTCACCGCCGGTTTCGCTGTAATACCCGATGCAATTGACCACCGCGCTGCATCCCGCCACGGCCTGCGCCAGCGCATCCTGGCTGCTGAGGTCTGTCTGCACCGGGCGGATGCCGCTGTCCTGAAACCCACTGCAGGCAGCGGCTTTGCCGGGGCTGCGGGTCCCGGCCCGGACGGTGCAGCCGCGCTGTCTCAGACGGCGGACCAGCCGCCGCCCCAGAAATCCGGTGCTGCCAAGCACAATCACGGTCCGGGCGTTGGTCAACAAGAAAGACGCTCCGCTGCAAGGAACCGCAGGCTGCCCGGTTCCGCACAGTGCGCGGACCGGGCTGAAACAACCCGCAGCTGCGCCACCACATAGCGCGCCAGCCAAGCCAGGCCACCAGGTGCGCTATCCTTTCAGCCGCAGATTGCCCGGATCAAATGGCGCGTCTTCCAGCACCCGGGCCGTCAGCTGCTTGCCCAGCACCTCCACCGACAGCCCGCCGCGCGCCGACCGGTCCCGCAAATACGCCAGCGCCAGCGTTTTGCCGGTCCGGTGGCCATGGGCAGCAGAGGTGACGATGCCCACCACCCGATCCCCCTGCAGCACGCCATGGGCATAGAAGGGATCGACCGCCCCGGTCTCAACCTCCAGCAGCACCATGTCCCAGCGGCCGTCTGCTTCCATCCGCTGCGCCAGGGCGTCCTTGCCGGTGAATTCATGGTCCATCTTGATCATGACACCCGCACCGGTTTCCGCAGGCGTGCGTTCGGTGGTGAAGTCAGCGCCCCAGGCGCGATAGCCCTTCTCCAGCCGCATGGAGTTCATCGCATAGGCGCCGAACAAGCACAGCCCGTACGGCTGGCCAGCAGCCTCCAGCGCCAGAAACAATTCCGGCATCCGGTCAGCCGCCACATGCAGTTCCCAGCCCAGTTCCCCCACGTAAGAGACACGAAGCGCCCGCACCGGAATGCCTGCCACGGTGATCTCGCGCACCGACAGCCAGGGAAAACCAGCGCCAAGATCCGCCTCTGTCAGACCGGCCAGCACATCGCGCGATTTCGGCCCCATCAGGCCCAGCACGCCGAAATCTTCGGTGACGTTGGCAATAGAGACCTCAAACCCTTCTGAGCGCGCCTGCAGCAGATCCGCGTCCATCTCTTCAGCGGCCGCTGCGCAGGTCAGGTAGATATGGTCCTCCGACAGCACTGAAACAGTGAACTCGGACTGGGTACCCCCTGCAGGGGTCAGCGCGTGAGTCAGTCCGATGCGCCCGGCCTTGGGCGCGCGGTTGGCGCCGATAAAGTCGACAAAGGCGCGCGCGTCCGGGCCTGTGACGTCGAATTTCGAGAACACCGACAGATCCGCCAGACCGACGGCCTCTGTCACCGTCCGGCATTCCTGCGCCACCGGCTCGAACCAGTTGGAACGGCGGAAACTGGGCACCGCTTCATCCCCAGCCTTATCCGAGAACCAGTTGGGGCGTTCCCAGCCATAGGCCGCGCCCATAACTGCGCCTCGTTCAACCATCAGACCGTGGATCGGCGACAGCCGCTTGCCGCGGGCGGCGGGGCGTTCCTCATGCGGATAATGCACGCCGAACTGCAGACCAAAGCACTCGATGGCCTTTTCCACCCGGTAATCCCGGTCCGCCCAGCTGCCGAACCGGCGGCTGTCCACCGCCAGCGCATCCATCGGCGGCGCGCCGTGGGTCATCCAATGAGCCAGGAACCAGCCCGCGCCGCCGCCTTCCATCACGCCCATGGAGGAGCCGGTCAGCAGCCAGGCGTTTTCCAGCCCATGCGCCGGGCCGATCAAGGGGTTGGCATCGGGGGTGAATGTAATCGGGCCGTTCACCACCGATTTCACCCCGCCCGTTTCCAACGCTGGGATGCGGTCCATCGCCGCCATGATGATGTGCTCGACCCGGTCCAGATCCGGTGGCATCAGGTCGGCGCCAAAGTCCGGCGGGCAGCCGTCGATCGACCAGGGCTGGGCGTCTTTTTCATAAGGACCAAGGATCAGCCCGTCGCGCTCCTGCCGCACGTACCAGCTTTCTTCCGGATCGCGGATCATCGGCAGCTCGGGCAGGCCCTTGGCAATGCGCTCAGCTACCGCGGGCACCGTATCCGTCACCAGATACTGGTGCAGCACCGGGACAGAAGGGATGTTCAGCCCCATCATATGCCCCACTTCCCAGCCCCAAGTGCCGGCTGCATTGACCAAGTGCCTGGCGCGGATAGTGGTTTTCTCCGTCTCCACCACCCAGACGCCATCTTCGCGCCAGATCGAAGACACCGGGTTATAGCGCAGGATGGTGGCACCATTGGCCCGTGCCGCCTTGGCCATCGCATTGGTCGCCAGCGAGGGGTCCACATGGCCGTCATCCGGTTCATAAATGCCGCCAAGGATGCCTTCGGTACGGGCCAGCGGGTGCAGACGCTCCACGTCATCCGGTGTCAGCATCTGCAGGTCATAGCCGGTAAAACGGCTGAGGCCCGCGACATGGGCAAATTCATCCATCCTGTCCGGGTTCGAGGTGATCCGCATCGCGCCGGAACGGTGGAAACCGCAAGTGTCGCCGGTCTCTTCCGGCAGGATGTCGCGATAAAGCCGCACCGAAGTTGCCCGTAGCTCCTGAATGGTGGGGTTATGGGCAAAATGGGTGCACAGCCCCGCCGCGTGCCAGGTGGAGCCGTGGGTCAGGTCGTTCTTCTCGGTCAGCACCACATCGGTCCAGCCTGCCTTGGCCAGGTGGTACATCAGCGACACCCCCATGGCGCCGCCGCCGATGATCAGGACATTTGCGTTTGTGGTGGTCATGCTTTCATCCGTTCGCCTGAGGGGTCAAAGGGCGGGCGCCTGAGCGCCTCTGCGGCGTAGCGCTGCCCTGCGATGTCTATTTCAAAGACCCGCGCACAGGTCTGGGCCAGGGTCTCGCCCGGCTGCACCTCGACCAGCGCCAGCGCCAGGGTGAGGCCGGTGCGTGCCCCGCGCCCGCCCGAGGTGGTGAAACCCACGACGCGGCCATTTTCCAGAACCGGCTCGTCATGCAGCACCAGCGGGTGGCCGGGCAGACTGAACAGAACCATCCGGCGGCTGAGGCCCGTTTCCCGCTGCGCAGCCAGAACAGGTTTGCCGAGAAAGTCCTTGGACCAGTCGATGGTGAAGCCCAGTCCGGTCTCCAGCGGCGTGATCTCCGGCCCCAGATCATGGCCCCACGCGCGGAACCCTTTCTCGATCCGGCAAGCTTCCAACGCGAAATGGCCCATCGGCCGTACTCCAGCCTCGCGCAGTGCATCAAACACCGCACCGGCCCCAGCAACAGGGACCGACAGCTCCCAGCCCAATTCGCCAACAAAGCTCACCCTTGTGGCCCGAACCGCCTGCCCCGCTACTGTTACGTCGCGGGCGGTGGAGAAGGGAAAGGCCGACCAATCATCACGGCCCAAGCCCTCCATCACCGCCCGCGCGCCGGCGCCCATGACGCCGATCACACATTCCTGTTCCGTCACATCCGTGACTTGCACATCCCGGCCAGCGGCATGGCGGCGCAGCCAGGCCAGGTCTTTGCGCCGGGTGGCCGCGCCGGAGGTCATCCGGAAATGATCTACCGCCAGACGGGTAACAGTGACATCCGCCTCGATCCCGCCCTTTGCATTCGGCATCGGCGTATAGACCGCGCGGCCAGGTTCCACATCCACGTTGCCCGCCGCCAAATACTGCATCAGCGCCAGCGCCTCCGCCCCTAGCACGTCAAACTTGCCAAAGGGGGAGAGGTCCAGCATCACCGCGCCTTCGCGCATCGCCGCCGCCTCGCGGGCTGCAATCGGATACCAGGGCTGATCGCCTACCGAGTAGGGCAGGTTGCGCTCGCTATCGTCCCGCGCGTACCAAAGCCCGCGCTCCCAGCCCGCAGTCAGGCCGAAATGCGCCCCCGCCGCAGCCCAGCGGTCATGCAGAGGGGACTTGCGCAGGCCTCGTCCCGCCTTTGGCTGCTTGAACGGCCAATGCAGGGCAAAGGCATCGCTGACCGCCTCTTCCATCCGGGTCTCGATATGCGCCTGCCCGGCGGCTAACGGATCAACACGGGCAATGTCCACTTCCCACAGATCCATCGGCGGCTCGCCTGCCAGCATCCAGTCCGCCAGCACCCGGCCCACCCCGGCCGAGGACATCACCCCAACCGAGTTCATCCCCGCCGCCACATAAAGCCCGTCCACCTCCGGAGTCTGGCCGATCAGCGGACGGGTGTCGGCGGTGAAGCTTTCCGGCCCGTTCATGAAATGCTGAATGCCCGCGCTTTGCAGCCCCGGAACCAAGGCCAGCGCCGCCTCCATAAAGGGCATGAACTGATCCCAATCCTCAGGCATCTCCAGGAACGGGCGGTCGCCCTCCGGCCCGAAGGCATCCCAAACCTTGGCCCGCGGCTCAAAGCCGCCAAAGACCAGCTTGCCCGCGTCGCCCTTCACGTAAATTCCGCAGTCCAGGTCGCGCAGCACCGGGTAGGGATTGGGCAGGCCCGCCATCGGTTCCGTCACCACATACATGTGCTCGACCGCCTGCAAGGGCAGCGCCACCCCGGCGGCATCGGCCAGCCGTTTCGACCAGGCCCCGGCACAGAGCGCGACCTGATCGGCCAGCAATTCCGCACCATCGCCAAGGCGCACCCCCTTGCAGGTGCCGTTCTCCACCAGCAGCGCCTCCACCTGCACGCCCTCGCGGATCACCGCGCCCTTAGCGCGCGCTGCCTTGGCGTAGGCCATGCACAGGTCGACCGGGTTCACATTGGCGTCTTCCTCCACCCGCAAGGCGCCGACGACTCCCTGCAAATCCAGCCCCGGCACATCGATCCCGCCCGCCCCGACGATAGAGGGCGTCAATCCGAAATGCCGCCCCAGCGCGGCGATCCGGTGCAGCTCATCCATCCGCGCCTCTTCGCGGGCAATCCAGTAGCCGCCGGTCTGGCGGTAGCCCGTGGAGAGCCCCGCTTCCTCCTCCAGCTTGGGGAACAATTCACCCGCATACATCGCCAGCCTGGTCATGTTCGGTGTCGCGCGCAACGGCCCGACGATGCCCGCCGCATGCCAGCTGGTACCGCTGGTCAGCTGGTTGCGCTCCAGCACGGTGACCTCGGCCCGCCCGGCCAGGTGATAGGCCAACCCCAGCCCGATCGCGCCGCCGCCAATGATGATGATCCGCGCCATAACCGGCACTCCCTGATGTTTGACGCAGGATTGACTTGGCCGCGGGCGCAGCACAAGAATTTGCTCCGACAATTAGAAAGACTAATGAAAGCCAGAAATAATGAAGAAAACGCAGGCGGAATCGGACGTTAACCTGCTACGCGCGCTGGAGGTCTTTATGGCCGTGGCCGATTCCCGCCATGTGACGGCAGCCGCAGCGACCCTGGGCATGACCCAGTCCGCGGTTTCCCAGCAGTTGAAGAAACTGGAATGGGCGCTGGATGCGCCACTGTTCAATCGCGCCCGCCGCCCGCTGGAGCTGACCCACGCAGGCGACATCCTGCGCCGCCGCGCCTTCCGGATCCTCAGCGAGGTAGAAGACCTGCGCTCAGAGCTGCGTCACGTGCAATCCAGCTCGATCCCGATCCTGCGGGTGGCCTTACTGGCCTCAATTGCCACCACGCTCACCCCCGGCCTGCTGGACATGGTGCGGGGCGGGCTGGGCATCCCCGAGCTCAGCCTGTCGGCGGGGTTGGCCACCGATCACCAGGCCGCGCTGAACGCCCGCAGCATTGACATTGCCATCACCTCCGACCCGCAGTTCGACCTGACGGACTACACCTGTACACCCGTGCTGGAAGAACCGTTTTTTCTCGTTCTGCCAACGGATTACGATGGCCCCACGGATGACATTCACGCGCTGTCGGAACGCCTGTCCCTGGTCCGTTTCAGCGCCGATGCCCCGGTCGGGCGGCGCACCGACCAGCACCTGCAGCGCTGCCGCCTGGACCTGCCCCGCTCGATGGAGGCAGACCGCGCTTCGATGGTGGTGGCGGGGGTGATCACCGGCAAATGCTTTGCCATCCTGACGCCCTCGCTTCTGATCGACGCAATCGCAGAGGGCATGGCACTGCGGATCGAACCCCTGCCCTTTGCCGGCTTCAAACGCTCTATCGTGGCAATCCACCGCACCGGCGAGCTGGGCGATATTCCAACCCAGGTCGCGCAGGAAAGCCGCCGCCTGCTGCAGCACAGTTTCGACCGGCTGCTGCCCCGCGCTGCGGACCGTGTTATCTACCCCGCCTAATCCGCATCATTAATGAAACTAATGCTGCGTGGTTTTGCTGTGCAGGCCACGGCTTCCTTGCCATGTCTAATGCCAGACACGACCGCAACGGAGGCCCCTCAATGGCCCGCACAACCACCCGCCGCGCCGGACGGCAAGAGCGCATGGCCGCCCGCGCCGCGCAAAACACGCTGGCGGCGCCTTATACGATCCGAAAAACCGGCCTGGTCAGCCTGATCAGCGGCGAGGCCGTGGCGATCATCGAACGCAACGCCGACCGCATCCTGGACGAGATCGGCATGGACTTCCGCGGCGAACCGGAAACGCTGGAGCTGTTCCGCAAACATGGCGCCCGGGTCGACGGCGAGCGTGTGCGGTTCGACCCCGGCTGGTGCCGCGACAAGATCAAGACCGCGCCCCGCGTCTTCACCCAGCACGCCCGCAACCCGGCCCGTTCAGTGCAGATCGGCGGCGACGCGCAGGTCTATGCCCCCAGTTTCGGCCCGCCTTTCGTGCATGACATGGAGAACGGCCGCCGCTATGCCACGCTGGAGGACTTCAAAAACATCACCAAGCTGCACCACAGCCTGGGCGCGGTGAACCATTCCGGCGGGGTGGTGGTGGAGCCGGTCGATGTGCCGGTCGATTTGCGCCACCTGCATATGGCGCACACGCATCTGACCATGAACGACAAGCCTTTCATGGGCGCCGTCACCGCCCCGGAACGCGCCCGCGACACCATCGAGATGTGCCGCATCGCCATGGGGCGCGAGTTCGTCGACAACAACTGCGTGCTCTATTCCGTCGTCAACACCAATGCGCCCTTGGTGATGGACGAAACCATGCTGTGGGCGCTGAAAGAATACGCGCAGGCCGGACAATGCACCGTCGTCTCGCCTTTCGTGCTGGGCGGCGCGATGTCGCCGGTCTCAGTCGCCGCAACCCTGGCGCAGGTGCTGGCCGAGGTGATGGCAAGCGTGGCCTTGATCCAGCTGATCCGCCCCGGCGCGCCTGCCGCCTTTGGCACCTTCTTTTCCCCCATCAGCCTGAAAACCGGCGCACCCACATTCGGCACCCCCGAAGGCACCCAGTTCCAGATGTGCGCCAAGACCCTGGCCGACCGGCTCGGCCTGCCCTTCCACTCGGTCGGCGGGCTGACCGCGGCCAAGGTGCCGGACGCGCAGGCAGGCTATGAAAGCCAGTCCCAGCTGATGGGCGCAGCGCTGGCCGGCGTCAACTTCATCATCCATGCGACCGGCTGCCTGGAGGGGCTGTTGACAACCGGCTACGAGAAAATCGTGATGGACGCCGACCGTTGCTCGGCCATGCAGCGCTTTATCAAGGGTGTTGATTTCTCCGAAGCAGCGCAGGCGATGGATGCATTTTTCGAAGTGGAGCCGGGGGGCCATTTCCTCGGCGCCCAGCATACCCAGGACAACTATCAGACCGCCTTCTGGATGGGCGAGATGTCCGACAACGGCACTTACGAGCAATGGGCCGCCGAAGGCGCCGAATGGCAGCACGAGCGTGCCAGCGCCCGGGTGAAGCAGCTGCTCACCGACTACGAACAACCATCAATGGACAGCGGAACACGCGCGGCGCTGGACGATTTTGTCGCCCGCCGCACCAAGGAGATCGAGGGAGGAAAGACATGACCCTGCACACGGATTGGACCCTGACAGAGACCGCCGAACGGCGCGACAATTACTACGCCGCCAGCCAGCGTAAATTCATCCCCTTCAAGAACCCGATGGTCTTCAAGAAGGGATCGATGCAGTACCTGTGGGACGTCGAGGGCCGCAAATACACCGACCTTCTGGGCATGAACGTCTGCATCTCGGTCGGCCACAGCCACCCCAAGGTGGTCGCCGCCGCGATGGAGCAGGCGCAGGAGCTGACCCATTGCACCACCATGTTCTACCATCCCGTCCCTGCGCATTTTGCGGAGGAACTGGCGGCCACCATGCCGAATCCCAATGGCGATATCGAATGGGTGGTGCATTTCACCAACTCCGGCTCCGAGGCTGTGGACCTCGCCATGACAATGGCGCGCAGCTATACCGGCAACCTGGATCTGCTGGCACTGCGCTCCGCCTACCACGGACCCACGGCGGCGGCGCAGTCGATCACCGGCATCTCCGGCTGGCGCCATCCCGGCACGCCCGGCAATGTGGCCTTTGTCGCCGAACCGCACCAGTACCGCGGCATCTTTGGCGAAAACGCCGGCGTCCAGCCCTACCTCGACGAGATTGAGCGCACCATCCACACCGCCACCTCCGGCCGGGTTGCGGGCATGTTCATCGAAAGCGTTCAGGGCTACGGCGGTATCGTCGAGATGCCCAAGGGCTACATGACCGGCGCCGCCGAGCGGGTGCGCGCAGCGGGCGGGCTGCTGATCGCGGATGAGGTGCAGGCCGGTTTCGGGCGCACCGGCGATCACATGTGGGGGTTCGAGGCCGATGGCGTCATTCCCGACATCGTGGTGATGGCTAAGGGCATCGGCAACGGTTTCCCCTTGGGCGCAGTGGTGGCGCGCAAAAAAATCGCCGCGCCGATGGCAGAAAAGTTCATGTTCCACACCTACGGCGCCAACCCAACCTCCTGCGCCGCAGGCCGCGCGGTGCTGCAGGTTCTGAAAGAGGACAAGGTGCAGGAGAACGCCCGCACCGTGGGCGCCGCGCTCTTGGAACGGCTGCACGCGCTCAAGGAGAAATACCCGGCCATCGGCGACGTTCGCGGCCGCGGGCTGATGCTGGCAATCGAGATGGTCAAGGACCGCAAGACCAAGGAACCCGACCCGCAAACCACCGCCGCGGTGTTTGAGGCCACGCGTGAAAGCGGCATTATCCTCTCAAAATCAGGCGCCTACCAGTCCTGCCTGCGCATGGTGCCGCCGATGTGCCTGTCGCTGGCGGATGTGGATCATGTCCACGACGGCCTCGACCGCGCCTTTGCCAGCCTCTGACCTCTCCGCAAGCACAGGATCCGGTCTTCATCTGGCCAAAAATATCCTCGGGGGAGCGCGAGGGGGCAGACAGCCCCCTCGTATCCACGATCACTTCTTGAGGTTGGTCCAGATCTGGTCATAGACCGCCTGGGTCTGCTGATCGCAAACCTCGATGAACACCCCATCGCCAGCGCCGGCATGGGGGTTCTTCTCCGGCTGCGCTGCCAGCGCCGGGTCCAGATACTCTGCAACCCCGCTTACCCCCGCATTATACTGCGCATAGTTGGTAACCGCCGCGATGTTTTCCGGCTCCAGCAGGAAGTCCATGAATTTCAGCGCGTTCGCCCGGTTCGGCGCGTCCTTCAGCAGCACCACATTGTCCATCCAGGCGACATAGCCCTGGGTGGGATAAGCGTATTCCACATTGGCGCCTTCCTCACGCGCCTTGGCGGCAAAGCCGTCATAGATCTGCCCGACAGCCGCATCACCCGACACCAGAACCTCCTTGGCGGTGTCCGAATTGAAGGATGCCCAATGCTGCTTGGCCGCCTGCAGCATTGCGTTCAGCGCCTTCAGCTGTTCCCGGTCGGTGGAACACTGCGGGATGCCCATATGCAAGGAGGCCATTGCGATCACCTCGCCCTGGCTGTCCAGCATGTTGATTTTGCCAGAGAGTTCCGCCGGCGGCTCAAACAGGATGGCGGTGGTCTGAATATCGCCGCCATAAGCATCCCGGTTCACTGCAAAAGACGTGGAGCCCCACTGATAAGGGATCGAGGACGCGCGGCCTGGATCGAAACTGGGGTCGGCCCATTCCGGGGCGATATTGCCTTTGTTCGCCAGCTCCCCCTCGGCAATGGTGTCCAGCAGCCCCTCGCCTGCCATGATACTGACCATGTAATCGCCCGGCACCGCCAGGTCATAGGTGCCCATGCCGCCGGCCTTCAGCGTCGCCAGCATGGATTCATTGGAATCATAGGTGTCCATGGTCACCTCGATGCCGGTTTCGGCGGTGAACTTCTCCAGCACCTCCTGCGGCATGTATTCAAACCAGTGATAAAGGACCAGCTTGCCCTCGGCGGTGGCGGCAGTGGCAACGGCACTCAGCGCAAGGGCCGCAGCGCTGGATTTCAGCAGGTTTTTCATGTTGTTTCTCCCGTGTTGGATCATTTTGTATTGTCGGATTTGCTGACGAAGTAGCTGATGGTGACCATCACGATGGAAACGCTCAGCAGCATGGTCGAGATCGCCATGATGTTGGGTTTGATGCCCTGCTTGACGGAGCCGAAGATCGCCGTCGGCAGGGTTTCCACACCGGCGCCCTTGACGAAATTGGTGATGATGAAGTCATCCAGGCTGACGATGAAGGCCAACAGGAAGCCGGAGATGATGCCCGGCGCCATCAGCGGCATCAGGATCTTGGTGAAGGCCTGCCTGCGGGTCGCATAAAGGTCCATCGCCGCCTGTTCAAAACTGTCCTCAATCCCCTGCATCCGGGCCGAAATCGGCAGGTAGGCGAAGGGGATGCAAAATGCGATATGGGCCACCAGAATGGTCATGTAGCCGCGGGTGAAGCCGATCGCGTTGAAGAAGATCAGCGTGGCAACGGCGGTCACGATTTCCGGCACCATCAGCGGCAGGCTGATCAGGCCAAAGGACACGGTGCGCAGTTTGAAGTTGCCGCCGCGCACCATTGCGGTTGCCGCCAAGGTGGCAATTGCGGTGCTGGCAGTGGCCGCCATGATGGCGATGGTAAAGCTGTTGAAGGCCGCTGCCTTGAACTTGTCGCTTTCCGGCCCGGTGAACACATCGGCGTACCAGCGCAACGACAGCCCTTCCCAGTTGGTGATGGATTGGGACGCATTGAAGCTGTAGATGGTGACGATCACCAATGGCGCATAAAGCACTACCAGGCACAACAGGGTGATCGCGCGGAAGCCTTTGTAGGCTTTGATGTTTTCATTCACATGCGCCATGGTTCAGCCCCCCGCCTTGTCTGCTTTGGCCTGCTGGCGGGCAGAGAACATCAGGATGATCAGCACCATTGTCAGCAGCACCATAGAGGCTGCGGCACCGAACGGCCAATTGCCGGCGTTGCCCTTGAACTGCTCCTCAATCAGCGAACCGATCATGAAGTTCTTGGCCCCGCCCAGAAGATCCGGCGCCAGAAAAGAACCCATCGAGGGAACGAACACCAGGATGCAACCCGCCACCACGCCCGGTTTCACCGCCGGCAGCACAATGCGGCGCAGGGTGGTCCATTTGCTGGCGTAGAGATCCGCCGCGGCCTCAGACAGTGAAAAGTTGTAGCGCTCCACCGCGGCATAGACCGGCAGCACCATGAACGGCAGGTAGGAGTAGAACAGCCCCAGCTGCACCGCAAAGTTGGTGTTGACGATGTGAATGGGGCTGTCGATCAGCCCGGTGCCGGTCAGGAAATCGTTCAGCGGCCCCTGGTCGCGCAGCAGGAACTTCATCGAAACGGTGCGGATCAGCAGGTTCACCCAATAGGGAATGGTGATCAGGAACACCCAGACAGGCCGCACGTTTTCTGGCCGGGTGGCAATGAAATAGGCGGTCGGGAAGCCGATCAGAAGGCTGAGCAGCGTCGCCGCCCCCGCCTGCCAGATCGAACGCCAGAAGATGGTGATATAGGTCCATTCTAGCTTGGCCGGTTCATCGCCGAACAGCCCGCGGTCAAAGAAGAATTGATCGTAGGCGGCCAGGGAAGGCTCCCAGATCACCCCGCCGCGGAATTCCTTGGTCAGGAAGGAATAGATCAGCATCATGCAGACGGGTCCCAGCACAAAGATGCCGAGCACCGCCCAGGACGGCAGCAGCAGCCAGCCGCGGGCGTCCTTGTATGTATCTGCGCGGGCTGAGCCGCCGCTTGCTGCGCCTGCTGCCATCAGTCCATCAGGAGGCGCCCGGCCCCCAGCTCCATGTTGACGAAAATCTCGCTGCCCGGCTCAAAGATCCGTTTATTGCCGCGGTCGGAATTGGAGGTGCGCACGATGAACTGCGGGCCCTCGGCCAAATCGACCAGCGTGCTGATGTCGGTGCCCACGAATATGTTTTCAGCAACCCGGCCCTTCAGGCTCTCGGCCTCGACCGGCGCGTCGGACATGAACAGGCGTTCAGGCCGCACCGACATATGCACCTTGGCGCCCGCGCCAATACCGTCAACCGAGTTGCAAGTCAGCGCGTGGCCGCCGCCCAGATGGCAGGTCGCACGGCCGTTGCGCACCTCATCGACGGACACTTCCAGCAAGTTGGTCTCACCGATGAAATCCGCCACGAACATGTTGCGCGGCTGCTCATAAATCTCGGTCGGTGTGCCCAGTTGCTGCAGCTCGCCCGCCGACATCACCGCGATGCGGTCGGACATGGTCAGCGCTTCCTCCTGGTCGTGGGTCACAAAGATAAAGGTGATCCCGGTTTCCCGCTGCAGATGCTTCAGCTCCAGCTGCATCTGTTTGCGCAGCTTCAGGTCCAGCGCCGACAGCGGTTCATCCAGCAGCAGCACTTTAGGCTGTGGCGCCAGCGCACGCGCCAGCGCCACACGCTGCTGCTGGCCGCCTGAGAGCTGGGACGGCTTGCGGGCAGCGAATTGCGACAATTGCACCAGCTCCAGCATCTCGCCCGCACGTTTGCGGGCGGCATCCTTGGATTTGCCGCGCATTTCCAGGCCAAAGGCCACGTTGTCCAGAATGGTCATATGCGGAAACAGCGCGTAGTTCTGGAACACCGTGTTCACCGGCCGCTGATGCGGCGGCAGGCTTTCGATTTCGTCACCGAACAGCAGGATTTCGCCCTCGGTCACATCCTCGAACCCGGCGATCATCCGCAACAGCGTGGTCTTGCCGCAGCCCGACGGGCCAAGCAGGGTGAAAAATTCGTTGTCCTCAATGGTCAGAGAAATCCGCTTGAGGGCGGTGAAATCCCCATAGCGTTTGACCGCGTTGCGCACATCAATCGCATCTGTGTTGGTACCGGGCACTTGCGCCTCCCCTCTGCCGCGTGTCGTTTGATCCAGCATAAGAAGGCCAGGGGTCTGCTTTAAGAATTGACTCCCTCAGCAAATGTTAGTCTTTGCCTAAGCTTTGAAACCCTTGCTAAAGCAACGCCTTACCAGCTGCTCAATGGGCAGCGCCAAGCCCATTGAATTGCCACCGGGCAGGATAGAACGGGAAAGCCTGCAACAGACAGCAGCGGGCGGGGCAGAAAAATTGTCAGCTGGCAATTCCGGTAAAATTCTAAATAATGCGCCAGCCAGGCCGCGGCGATAAGACCAGGGATGCCGTCAGGCCGTCAGCTGCTGCAGGATCCGGCCCATCATTGCGTCGCAAGCTGCAAGCTGGCTCAGCTCCAGGTATTCGTCGGGCTTATGCCCCTGCCCTTCCATCGAGCCCGGGCCGCAGACCACGGTGGGCACCCCCAGCTGGTCAAAGAACCCGGCCTCGGTGCCAAAGGCGACCTTGGTGGTTCCATTGCTTTGGGCGAGTTTCTGGGCAAAGGGGACAACCGCGCGGTCGGCGGCCACGTCGAGACCAGGATAGGCGTTGTATTGCTCCACCTCGACATAGGCCTGCTCCGGGTAGCGGTTGCTGACCCGCTCTGCAGCGGCCTGAATGCGGGCCAGGATATCCGCACCGCGGTCGGCGGCCAGGTGGCGGTATTCGAATGTCAGCTCTGCCCGGTCCGGCACGATGTTGAGCGCAGTGCCGCCGCTCATCTTGCCCGCATGCACGGTGGAATAGGGCACCGCATAGGCCGCATCCCGGGCGCCATTGGCAGCGAAATCCGCCTGCAGTGCGCGCAGTTCGCCCAGGAAATCCCCGGCCAAGTGCAAGGCGTTGGTGAAATTCGGCGCCAGGGCCGAATGGCCGGCTTCGCCATGGCAGACCGCGCGCAAGGCGGCCTTGCCCTTGTGGCCGATGGCAACCTGCATTTCGGTCGGCTCCCCGACGAAACAGGCACGCGGCTGGCCGATCAGCGGTGCCAGACGCTCCAGCATCTCCTGGATGCCGACGCAGCCGATTTCCTCGTCATAAGACAGCGCGATTTTCAGCGGCTCCTTCAGATCCGCCGTCGCCGCCCGGTCCGCCAAAGCCAAGGCACTGGCGACGTAACCCTTCATATCGGTTGTGCCGCGGCCATAGACACGGTCTCCGTCCCGGGTCAGCCGGAAGGAATCGCGGGTCCAGTCCTGCCCATCCACCGGCACCACGTCGGTATGGGCGGACAATAGTATCCCCTGCCCCGCAGGACCTTTTTCGGCGTAAAGCCCGGCCTTGCGACCATCCGGCGAGGGCAGCCGGGTCACGGCAAAACCGCGTTCGGTCAGGAAGCCCTCGACATAGGAAGCCAGCGCCAGGTTCGAATTGCGGCTTACCGTGTCGAAGGCGATCAGCCGCTCCAGTATGTCCAGCGTTGCTGTCATCGTCAGTCCACGGACAGCTCGGTAATCTCGCGGCGGAAAGGCAGCGCATCGCCGATGTCCGGCCCGTCCAACTCGCGGGCATAACGGTGGCCCGCATAGGTCGCCCAGGCAATCGGCCCCGGCGCACTGGCGTCGCCGATGATCTTGATCGACTTGATGCCGGCATCTCCCCAATCCGCCGCCCGGGTGCGCAGGTCTTCGTAGAGGCTGTCATTGCCAATGCGCGAGGCAACCATGACAACGGCATCCGCCTCGATATTCCAGGTGCGGTCTGTGTAGGTGCAGTTGCTGACCACGTGACCGGCATGAATTTCTGTAATGCCTTGATTTAGAACAATCTCCACCCCGGCCTCGACCAGGCGTGGATGGATCGCCACCTGTTCCAGCGTGTTGTTGGTCCAGTCGCTGACAAAGGCCGAGGGGGTCACCAAAGTGACCTGAGCGCCCTTGGAAGCCAGCAGTTCGGCCAACACCCCGCCCATGTAATAGTGGTCGTCGTCATAGACCACCACACGGCCCTCGGGGAGGGTGCCATCCATCAAATCGTCGGGGGTGTAGACCTTGGCGCCCGCGGCAATCGGCATCGGCACTACATGCTGGCGCGAGACCCCGTCGCGGCGCCAGGCAGAGCCGGTGGCGATGCAGATGTTTTCAAAGCCGAATTCGAGGATGCTGTCCGCATCCAGCGGGCTTTCGCGGTAGATCTCCACATTCGGACGCTGGCTCAACTGGTAGTCGCGGTAATCGACCACCCGGCCCCAGGCATTCAGGCCTGGCAACTGGCGCTCGCGGGTCACCCGCCCGCCGATCACGTCCTTCGCCTCAGCCACTGCCACATCGTAACCGCGGCGGCAGAGCGCCCAGGCAGCCTCCAGGCCCGCGGGGCCGGAGCCCACCACCAGCACATTGGAACTATCGCCCTTGGTGTTCATCGTCTCCGGATGCCAGCCCTTGCGCCATTCCTCCATGAATGTCGGGTTCTGGGTGCAGCGGCTGATCGACATGGTCATGTCGCCGGTGATGCAGATGTTGCAGCCGATGCATTCGCGGATGTCCTCGATCCGGCCTTCCTCGATCTTCTTGGGCAGGAAGGGGTCGGCAATCGAGGGCCGCGCGCAGCCGATGAAGTCCAGCGTGCCGGATTTCACCATCTTCGCCATCACGTCCGGGCTGGTGAAACGGCCGACACCGACGATGGGCTTGTCCGTCAGCTCATGAATGCCGCGCACGAGCTGCTCCTGTGCGGCTTCTTCCTTGAAACGCGAAGGGCCGGAGCAATCCTCCCACGTCCCCTGCGCCAGATCCCAAAGGTCCGGCAGGTCCTTGTTCATCTCGATATAGTCGCGCACTTCTGCATTGGAAAAACCCAGCTCGCCGATGGTTTCGTCCAGCGAAACCCGCAGGGTGATTGCCATGGTGTCGCCCACGGCATCGCGCATATCCGCGATAACTTCCTGACTGAACCGCGCACGGTTCTCCAAGGAGCCGCCGTATTCATCCGAGCGCTGATTGGTCGCGCGGCTCAGGAAGTGCTGGAAGATGCCGAACCCATGCGCGCCATAAAGGCAGATCAGGTCAAAGCCCGCATCCTTGGACCGTTTCGCCGCATTCACGAACCAGCGGCGCAGGTCCTTGATGTCCTGCTTGTCCAGCGCCCGGGCCTGCACGGGGTCGTTGGTAAAGGTACGGATTGGCAGCGCCGAGGGCGCCAGCGGCACCTCCTTGGTATAGAGATTCGGGCCATTGATACCGGAATAGGCCAGCTGGATGCCGGCCAGCGCGCCGTGGGTCTTCATCCGCTCCGACATCTTCCTGAGCTGCGGGATGTCCTTGTCCTCCCACAGGCGCAGTTCGATGAAGGGGGTGATTTCAGAGGTGTGATGCATCTCGCACTGTTCGGTGAAGATCACGCCCCAGCCGCCTTCGGCCTTGATGCCACGCATCGCTGCCGCGGCCGAGGGGTCGCGATAGCCGCCGCCATTGCAATGGGGCACCTGATAAAAGCGGTTCTTGGCTGTGAGCGGGCCAATCTGCATTGGCTCGAACAGAATGTCATAGCGGGGATCGCGCAATTTTCCTCTCCTTCGGTGCAAGAGCCCTCAAAGGGTACAGGACCGCGCCAAAGGCGAAAGTTGCGCTTGCGGAACCATTGATTAGCCGCCGCCTAACCGCTGCCGATGCGGATGCCGGGAACAGTGCCGTCCGTAATCCGTTCCTGGCAGTAGCTGATAAAGGTCTTGACCGTCAGCACATTCTCCGCGCCCTCAGCGGTCAGCAGCCCCATCCGCATCGGGCGCAGCTTGCCCTCGATCGGCACGAATTTCAGTTTGCGCCCGTCCGGCGCCATGTCGGTCACCGGGCGGATATTGGCGATGGAATAGCCGAACCCGTTCGCCACCAGCCCGCGCATCACCGCCATATCACGGGTGCGTTCGGCAATTTGCGGGGTTACGCCGGCATCCTCAAAGAACGACAGGAAATATTCGGCGCTCAGCGGCAGGTCCAGCAGCACCATCGGATGCGAGGCCAGCTCTGCCACAGTGACGCTGCCGCGGTCCGCCAGCGGGTGGTCCCCGCTCAGCAGCGCATAGGGCGGCAATTCAGCCAGCGCGTTGAATTGCAGATCCGCCGGAATATTCAGGTCATATGTCAGCGCCACATCAATCCGGGCCTGGCGGATCAAATCGATCAGCCCGGCCTGATCCCGCTCCAGCTGGCTTATAGTCACCGCCGGATACAGCGCCTCGAACTGGCGGCGCAGGCCCGGCACAATCAGCTGGGCAAATGTCAGCAGGCAGCCGACCGACAAGGGCCCCTGCACAAAGCCCGAGATATTATCCGCCAAACGGCTGAGCGCACCCGCCTCATAGAGAACTGCGCGCGCCTGATCCATGAACTGATGGCCCGCCTGGGTCAGCGACAGGCCCTGCGCGTGCTTGCGCACGAACAGCTGCAGGCCGAACTCATTCTCCAGCTGCGACACCGCCGCCGAAATCGACGGCGAGGACACATTCACCTTCTCCGAGGCCAGGGCAATGGACCCGGCCTCGCCGACGGCGACGAAATATTCCAGCTGGCGCAGGGTGAAACGCAAAGGCATGTCAGCGACTATGACCGAGACGTCCCATGCCCATCAAGCCCGGTATTTGATCCAAGTGGTTTTCAGCGCGGTATATTTTTCCAAGCTGTGCAGCGACAGGTCGCGCCCGAAGCCCGACTGTTTCATGCCGCCAAAGGGCGTCTGCGCCGACAGCGCGTCCACTGTGTTCACCGAAACGGTGCCCACTTGCAGCTTGTCCGCCACCCGGCAAGCGCGGCTCAGGTTATCGGTCCAGACCGACCCCGCCAGCCCGTAGATCGAGTCATTGGCCATGGCGACGGCCTCCTCCTCGCTGTCAAACGGGATCACCGACAGGACGGGGCCAAAAATCTCATCCCGCGCCAGCGGATCACCGTGGCTCACCTCGTCAAAGATTGTCGGTTGCACGAAACAGCCCTTGCCGCCGACGGTCACGCGTTCGCCGCCCGCCACCAGATTGGCAGAAGTCTTACCCGCCTCGACAAAGCGCATGATGCCCTCGGTCTGCTTCTCATCCACGATGGCCCCCATTTTCGAGGCCGGATCCAGCGGATCACCCGGCTGGGTGGCCTCGGCCCGGGCAATCAGCTTTTCGACAAAGGCATCCTTGATCGAGCGTTCGACATAAAGCCGCGAGTTGGCCGAACAGACCTCGCCCTGGTTGAAGAAGATCCCGAACGCCGCCATGTCCGCAGCCGCATCCAGATCCTCGCAGTCGGCAAAGACCAGGTTAGGGCTCTTGCCGCCGGTTTCCGGCCATACCTGTTTCAGGTTCGACTGGCCCGAGTACTGCATGAACATCTTGCCGATGGCGGTGGAGCCGGTGAAGGCGAGGCAGTCCACGTCCATATGCAGCCCCAGCGCCCTGCCCGCGGTGGCGCCGTATCCCGGCACCACGTTGAAGACCCCGTCCGGCACCCCGGCCTCTGCCGCCAGTTCCGCCAGGCGCAGCGCCGACAAGGGCGACTGCTCCGCTGGCTTCAGCACCACCGAATTGCCCGCCGCGAGCGCCGCCGCGGCCTTCCAGGTCGCCATGTCCAGCGGGAAATTCCAGGGCGTCACCGCGCCCACAACCCCCAAAGGCACGCGCCTGACCAGCGCCAGATCGCCCGGCCCGGTCGGCGCCACTTCGTCATAAACCTTGTCGATCGCTTCCGCGTACCACTGGAAGAAATGCGCGGACCCCGGAGCGTCCACCGTGGCGGCATCGGTCACCAGCTTGCCCATGTCCAGGCTGTCCAGCAGCGCCATCTCCTCCAGATTGGCGCGGATCAGATCCGCCAGTTTCAGCATCACCGCCTTGCGGTCCCCCGGCGCCATCCGCGACCAGCGCCCCTCCTCAAAGGCCCGGCGGCCTGCCGCCACGGCGCGGTTCACATCCTCTTCATCACATTTTGCAACCTGTGCCAGCACCTCACCCGTCGCCGGGTTGACGCTGGTAAAAGTCTTGCCCGAGGCCGCATCCGTGAACTTGCCGTCAATGAAGGCCTGCCCCCGGAACGAGAGAGCTGCCGCCCGGGATTTCCAGTCGTCCAATGTATAGTCCTGCATCGTCTCTCTCCTGTTCATTCGTCCCCGGGCACGCCGTAAGACGGTGCCTCGCGCGGGTCGAGCGCGCGCTGGACATAGGCGTCCAGCTGCGGCTTGTAGATGTCCCAGGCGGTTGCGATGTTCTCAATCGGGCAGTCTTCGGTCCAATCACAGCGCAGATCCGCCACCGGCCAGCTCACCTTGTCGACAATCTTCATGCCGGCCGAATGCACCGGCCCAGCCTCGCCGCCCGCCGCCAGCCCGGCCCGCATCGCGGCAATCAGCCGGTCGCCCAGATGCCCCGAAGACGCCGCAAACCCGTCCACGATGGCCTGGCAGACACCGTCATTGGCCAGCAGGTTGCCGCCCGAGGCCACATCCTTGCCTTCCGCCTGGGTCCAGATGCCCAAGGAATTCGGCCCCGAATGAATGGCCGTGCCGCCAATGCTGTCCACCGCCAGCACCTGGCGGTATTCGATAAACCGGCCGATCTCGCGCACCTTGGCCACTGCCGCGGCGGCGGTCATGCCCTGCTCCATCAAGTCCAAAGCCAGCGGCCCCAGGCTGGGGTCGGTCACATTCTGGCTCGCCACCGCGCCAACGCCGGCCCGCGCAAAAGAACAGCGCGCCGCCACCGCAGGCGAAGACGAGGATATCGCAATCCCGAACATCCCGGTCTCCGCGCACCGCGCCACAAGCGAAAAGGTCATGATCCAGCCCCCTGCTGCTTCTTTCTGGTCAAAAATACTCCCCGGGGGAGCGCGAGGGGGCAGGCAGCCCCCTCGTTCCCGCCCTCAATCCCGGACGCAATCTGCTGTTAGTCCGGAATAACCGCCGTGCCGTCGATCTCCACCAGCCACTCCGGCCGCGCCAGCGCCTGCACCACCAGCCCGGTGGACACCGGATGCACCCCTTTGATGTACTCGCCCATGGTGCGGTAGACCGCCTCGCGGTGGCGCACATCGGTGATATAGACCACTACCTTGACCAGATGCTCCATCGAACCGCCCGCTTCCTCAATCAGCTGCTTGATGTTCTGCATCACCTTATGGGTCTGCTCGACCGGATCATGGCTGTCGATGTTCTTGGCATCGTCCAGGTTCTGCGGGCATTGGCCGCGCAGGTAAACGGTCTTGCCGCCGGTGGTCACCACCGCCTGGCACAGGTCGTTGTCCAGGTTCTGTTCCGGGTAGGTGTCTGACGTGTTGAACTTGCGGATGCGGGTATGGGCCATGAAATCCTCCTGATGTGACGGGATGGCGGGGCTGGCGGGCCGGACCGGGACTTTGGCGGCAAAACTGCCATGCCCGGCAGGGCTGCCAAAGCACCGTCTGGCTATCCCTTGCTTCGGCTGCGGCTAAGCCAGCGCTCACAGTGCGTCCGCACGGGCCGCACCGGGACCGCGGTAGGCTTCGTAGTGGCGCTGGATGGCAATCTGGTCAGCCACATATTTGGCATCATGCCAGACGCCCCAGATAAAGGTCGAACCGCGCCGCGACTGCCAGGGCAGGCCCAGAAAATAGATCCCCGGCTCTGCCGACACCCCGCGCTGATGCTGCGGGCGGCCCCGGGCGTCAAAGGCATCCACCTGCATCCAGGTGAAGTCCTGGCGGAAACCGGTGGCCCAAAGGATCGTCGTGATGCCTTCCTTTGCCAGATCCAGCGTGCGGAGCGGATGGGTCAGGCTGTCCGGATCCGGGAAGGCCTTGCGCGCTTGCGGCTCCTCCGGCAGATCAATCCCGGTGCGCGCCACATAGGCGTCGGCCAGATCCAGCATCTTCAGGTAATCGGCATCCCCCGCCGCGATGTTCTCCTGCAGGTCGCCTGCAAAGCGCATGGTGCCGCCCTCATAGGCCTCTGTCAGGCCCAGCAGTGTCACGCCCTCGCCTGCCAGCCGGCGGAAATCCATGGTCTGGCCGCCATAGGCGCCGCTGACAGAAATCGTCACATGCTCCTTGCCCGGCTCCAGCGCCGCCTGGTCCCACAGGCCCAGCACCCCCAGCCACCAGACAAAATCGCGGCCGCGGTACATGCGCGGCGGGCGGTCGTGCGGGCCAACCGAGAGATAGACCTTGCGGCCCGCCCGGTTCAGCTCATCAGCGATTTGCGCACCGGAGGACCCTGCGCCAACAACCAGCACCGCACCCGCAGGCAGCTGATCCGGGTTGCGATAGTGGAAGGAGTGCAGCTGGTGCACCGCTGCCCCTTCCGGCACCAGCGGCGGGATCACCGGCTGCTGAAAGGCGCCGGTGGCCGCCACGATCCGCTGCGCCTCAATCACCCCGTCAGAGGTTTCAACCCGGAAACCGCCAGCGCCTTCGATACGTTCAGCCCGTTTCACCTCAACCCCGGTGCGGATCGGCGCGTTGAAGCGTTCGGCGTATTCCACAAAGTAATCTGCGATCCGCTCCTTTCCGGCAAAGGCTTCGGGATCGGTGCCGGTAAACTCCAAGTTCGGAAACCGGTCATGCCAGGCCGGACCGTTGGCCACTAGCGAATCCCAGCGGCCCGTCCGCCAGGCCTCGGCAATGCGGTTCTTTTCCAGCACCAGATGCGGCACGCCGTAGCTTGTCAGATGCTCGCTCATAGCCACACCGGCCTGGCCTGCACCGACAACCAGCGTGTCTGTCTTTTCAATCGCCATCTCCAAACCCTCTCCTGACACTTCAGCGCGGGCGGCATCCCCGCCGGTCTTCCTCAACAGGAATTCCACAGCCCCGGGTCAGGAAAAAGAAATCTATGGCTTACCTCTGGTTCGCGTGGAGCTAAGCAGGGTGGTTCCGTTTGGTTTCAGCGCGTTAACGAGGGGGCTGTCTGCCCCCTCGCGCTCCCCCGAGGATATTTTCAGCCAGATGAAGAGCGGATCCGCTGCTTGCGTCCGGCGGGAAGAGGGTTAGCGCATCACAAAGGGATCCGGAATCGGATCGTCGCTGGTGCGCAGCCAGACCGCCTTGACCTTGGTGTAGTCCAGCGCCGCCTGCAGCCCGCCCTCGCGCCCGTGGCCGGACAGGCCGTGGCCCCCAAAAGGCGCAATCGGGCTGACGGCGCGATAGGTGTTGACCCAGACGATGCCCGCGCGGATGCCCCGGATCATCCGGTGCGCGCGGGTGAGGCTCTGGGTGAACACACCCGAAGCCAGGCCAAAGGCGGTGCTGTTGGCGATCTCCATCGCCTCTGCCTCGGTCTCGAAGCCGACCACCGACAGGACGGGACCAAAGAACTCATTCGACAGGCAGGGCGCCTCTGGCGCATCCGAACAGTCCAGCACCGTCGGCGGGAAATAGAACCCCTCCCCTTCCGGAACGGTGCCGCCGGTGATCAGCCTGGCCCCGGCCTCAACCGAGGCCCCGATCAGCCGCAGCGCATGGTCGCGCTGTTTCAGGGTGCAGAGCGGCCCGACTTCGGTCGCCATATCATCCGGCGCACCGATCACCACAGCTTCGGCTTTCTCCTTCAGCCGGGCCAGGAAGGCATCCTTGATCCTCTTCTGGATCACCAGCCGCGATCCCGCGACGCAGCTTTGCCCGGTGGCGGCAAATATCCCCGACACCTGCGCGTTCACCGCGCTTTCCAAATCGGCGTCATCAAACACGATGAAGGGCGATTTGCCACCCAGCTCCAGCGAGGTCGAGGCGAGGTTTTCTGCCGAATTGCGCACGATATGGCGCGCGGTTTCCGGCCCACCGGTAAAGGCCACATGGGCGACCTTGCCATGGCTGGTGAGCGCCGCGCCCGCCTCCGGCCCGCCGGTGATGACGTTGAAGACACCAGGCGGGAAGCCTGCCTGATCAAAAATCCGGGCAAATTCCAGCATCGGCGCCGGGCCTTCCTCCGACGCCTTCAAGACCACCGTGCAGCCCGCCGCCAGCGCCGGACCGATTTTGACAGCGGACAGAAACAGCTGCGAGTTCCACGGCACGATGGCGGCCACCACCCCCACCGGCTCGCGCCGCAGCCAGACCTCCATGTCCGGTTTATCAATCGGCAGATGCGCGCCCTCGATCTTGTCCGCCAGCCCTGCGTAGTAGCGGTAGTATTCCGCCACATAGGCAATCTGGGCCGAGGTCTCGCGGATGATCTTGCCTGTGTCGCGGGTTTCCAGCTCGGCCAGCCGGGGGGCGTTCTCCGCCACCAGATCGGCCAGCCGCATCAGCAGCTTGCCACGCTGGGTGGCCGTCATCCCGGCCCATTCTGGCGAGAAGAACGCAGCCTCCGCAGCCCGCACCGCCCTGTCCACATCAGACACCGAAGCGGCAGGCATCTGCGCCCAGGGTTTGCCGGTGGCCGGATCGAGGCTCTCGAAAGTTTCCCCTGCGTCCTCAAACGCGCCGCCAATGTACTGCTGGAAGGTCTGCATTCTCAGGCTCCCTTACTGAAACGCGGGCATGACTTCGGTGATGAACCGCTCAAGCGAGGCTTTCTTGCGCTCGAAGCTCATGCTGCTGTCGATCCAGAACGAGTATTCATCATACCCCAGCGCCTCATAGTTTTTCAGCCGCTCGATCACCGCTGCGGGTTCGCCGATCACCAGATCGCGCTCCATCGCCTCGGGCGAGTAGAACGGATGCGCGGCGATCTCCTCGTCGCTCAGCGGATCAATCAAGCCATGGCTGACGTCGCGCTTGTTCATGAACCAGGCCCCGAAGTAGTTGTAAAACCGGTTCAGCTCTTCCGCTCCGCGTTTCACATCCTCGGCGCTGTCCGCGACATAGGTGTGCTGCAGCAGCATGATCTTGGGCCGCGGCACATCACTGTGCTTAGCGCAGGCATCGTTGAACTTGCCCATCAGATCGGCGATTTCCTCGTCGCCCTTCCACAGCGGCGTCACCTGCACGTTGCAGCCATTGGCCACCGCGAATTCATGGCTGTTCGGGTCGCGCGCCGCCACCCAGATCGGCGGACCGTCCTGCTGCAGCGGCTTCGGCGAGGATGTGGTTTCCGGGAAGGAATGAAACTCCCCCTCCTGCGCGTAGTCGCCCTGCCACAGGCCCTGCACTGCAGGGATCAGCTCCCGCATCCGCTGGCCGGCCTCCCAGGCATCCATGCCGGGCATCATGCGTTCGTATTCATACGAATAGGCCCCGCGCGCGATGCCCAGGTCGAGGCGGCCCTCGGTGATGATATCGGTCATCGCCGCCTCGCCCGCCAGCCGGATCGGATGCCAGAACGGCGCAATCACCGTCCCCGTGCCCAGCCGCACGTTCTTGGTGTGCCGCGCCACGTCGATGAGGTTCAGGAACGGGTTCGGCGAAATGGTGAAGTTCATCCCGTGATGCTCACCCGTCCAGACCGCATGCATACCGCCGTCATCGGCAATTTTGCACAGCTGGATGAACTCGTCATAAAGCCGCTTTTGATCGTCTGCCGCGGAAATCCGCTCCATATGCGCAAAGAGGGAAAATTTCATGCGCCCTTGCTCCCTGTCGCCACGGGGCGGACCTGCCCGGTGGTCTGATTGCCATAATACACCCCGAAATTGCCCATCCGGGCCTCACTGGCGAACCGCTCCAGCATGGTGCACATCGCCGCGTCGGCAATGTCCATCAGCGTGGATTGGGTCAGGGCAGTGAAAACACCCTTGGCCGGTGTGCCGCCAGCCGATTGGCACAGAAACGAGATGTGCTGATGTTCGCGCGCTTTGTCTTCGTAGACGGAATAGATGAACCCCGGCTCAGCCTCGACGCCAGTGTCCGCGATCAGCTTGGCCAGGGCGGCAGAGGCGCCCTCCTTGCCAACCCGGATTTCCGGCAGCGTCAGCTTGCCCTGCTCATTGCCCATGAGCAGCACCTTGCCCTCATGCTCGATCAATGCCGAGACGATGAGCTTGGCACCCTGGCTCAGTGCCTCAGCCTCTGCGGCGGCGGTCACATAGGCGCCGCGGGCATAACCCAGCCCCGGCGCGGGTGAGGTCTCGAACGCCTCGACCCGGCCGATCAGGATCAGGTGATCACCGGCCTCAACCCGGTTGTGCATGGAGCAGTCGAACCAGGCAGAGACGCCCTCAAAGACCGGGCTGCCTTGCGGCCCTTTCTGCCAGCTGACGGCGGCAAAGCGGTCCTCAACCGGCCGGGCGAAGGTGTTGGAGACGTCCTTCTGGTCCTCCGCCAGCACGTTGACGGCAAATCCCGCGGCCTGATCGAAGGCAGCGTAGTTGCTGGAGGAGTTTGCAATGCACACCAACACCAACGGCGGGTCCAGCGACACGGAGGTGAAGGAGTTGGCGGTAAAGCCAATGGGGCTTCCGTCCGGGTCATGGGTTGTCACCACGGTGACGCCGGTCATGAAGGTGCCGAATGCATTGCGCAGGGCGCGCGGGTCGATATCGCTCATGACGTCGCTCCTTCGGTGTTCAGCCAGTCCCGCAGGGCGGCGTTGACCTCGGCGGGGGCTGTCAGGTTGACCATATGCCGGTGGCCTTCGATGACAACCGCCCTGCCCTGCGGCGCGGCAGCGGCCATCGCATGCGCCATATCGGGCGTCGAGTTCGGATCGCCATCGCCGGTCAGCGCCAGCAGCGGGCAAGCGATACCAGAAAATCCGTCCGCATAGGTGCTGTCACCCCAGGCAAATGCGGAATACGCTGTCGCGTACCCCTTGAGGTCCACGCAGGACAGCCATTCCGCCACCAGCTTCCGGGCCTGCTGGTCTGACTCGCTCTCCCCGAACCAGCGGGCCAGCGGGGTTTCCAGATCAAAGCTGCCGTCGCGGATCTGCTTTGCGCGGGCCACGACTGCCTCCCGCGCTTTGGAGGAGCGGCGGTAAACGCCGTTCAGCAATCCAACACGCGCAACAGCCTCGGGATGGGACACCGCATAACCGCCGGCGATCAGCGCGCCCATGGAGTGGCCTGCCAATGAAACAGGCCCCAAGCCCAGCACTTGCAGCACGGCGTGCAGCCAGGCCACGTATTCCGGCAGCTCCGCGCCTGCAGGCAGCGGTGCGCTGCCGCCATGGCCGGGCATGTCCAGCGCAATTACTTCATGGGTCGGCGCAAAGGCCTCAATCTGCGGCCCCCAGGCTGCCGACTGCATGCCGACCCCGTGGATCAGCACCAGCGGTGCGCCTGTTCCTGCCCGCTGGCAGGTGACAGGCCCAAAAGGCTCAGACAGCGGCAGGGTTGTCGGCGTCATGGCCCAGTTCCTTCAGGTCCTGATAACGGTCACCGATGCGGTGATGCGGCCGCCCGCCGATAGAGGCGCCAAGCGCGATCACGATCTCGTCCGGGGCCGGCGCATCCGCGACCGACAGCTGGATGGTCAGATAATGGCTGCGCCTGCCGCCGTCGTTCTTGTCCATCAGCGGGATCTGTAGCGCGGCATTGGCCGGCCCGCGGGTGTTGGTAAAGGCGAGGTAGGATTTCGCGCCCACGGCCTCGCGGAAGTGGTTGCCGAAGCGCAGCGTGTGAATGAGGGCAGAGGCATGCTCCACCTCGCCATTGACGCCGACGATGGCGGACTTGCCGTAGCCCTCGACCTTATCGCCGCCGCCTGCGGCTTCCAGGATCATCGCGGTCAGCTTTTCGCCCAGACCCGGCGCGCAGTCATGGATCGCCGGGCGCAGATCCTCGACAAAGCCCTGCCCGGCCCAGGGGTTTTTGATCACCGCCACCGCGGCAATCATCTTGAGCGGCTGTTCCGCTGCCTTGCCGCCCTCGATCAGGGTTTCTTCGACATGCAGCAGCGTCTTGCGGATTTCGGCGGGCATAGGCGGGTCTTTCCTGTCTGATTCCAGTTGCCGTAATATGGTATACCATCTGACCGTATGTCAATGCACACTTGTTCCCTTCTGACTGGGCTGCTATCGGAGATAGTCATGACCAGCCCCGTAATGCGCAAAATTGAACAACCGCCGCAGACCCTGCGCGATATCGTGCAGGAGCGGATGCGCGAGGCGATCATCTCCGGTCAGTTTGCCCCCGGCGAACGGCTGGTGGAGCGGCCGCTGTGCGACCAGCTTGGCGTCAGCCGCACCGTGGTGCGCGAGACGATCCGGTATTTGGAGGCGGAGGGGCTGGTGGAGATCCTGCCCGGCAAGGGGCCGATCGTGGCGCAGCTCACCTGGGCCGACGCACGGCAGATCTACGACATCCGCCAGATGCTGGAGACCGCCGCCGCCACCGCCTGCGCACGCAACATGACCCCGGATCTGGCAGCACAGCTGAGAGACGCGCTGCACCAGCTGCAAGAGGCCGTGGTGTCAGGCGTGCCCGGCCCGATGCTGCGGGCCACGACGGATTTCTACCGGATCATCTTTGAAGGCGCCGGCCACAGCGTCGCCTGGGAAGTCGCTCAGCGCTTGAACGGGCGCATCAGCCGGCTGCGGGCGGTCACGCTGTCGACCGGTGACCGCGAAAAACCCGGCCCGGCGCATATGCAGGACATTTGCGAAGCCATCGTCTCGGGTGATGAAGCGGCGGCGCGGGCGGCGATTGAACAGCATCTCAGCGATGCCAAACGCACCGCGCAGCGGCTTTTGGCCGAAGAAATCCCGGCCAGCTGACTGCGTTTCCCGCATGGGCAGCCTGCCCTGACCCCTGCGCCCGAACGGCTGATCAACCGGTTGCTTCAGACATCCGCACCCGTCGAGAACGCGCGGAAATCTTCGCAAATCCCCCGCGATGCCGCTTCCAGCAGCCGCGCCCCGTCCGCCGGATCAGCCAGGGCGGAGTGGGAGCCGACCCGGCCATCCGGGAAGTCTGCCCTGTGCTCCTCCGGCGGGCCGTGCTTATCGCCGGCATGGGCCTTGATGAACTCCGGGGTCAGCCTGCGCGGCGGGTCTGCTGCCCCGCCTGCAGGCAGCGCGCCCAGCAACGCCTGGGTGATCGCGACCTCGGACGGGGTGGCGTGCATCCCTTCCCAACCGCCGTACAGATCCTTGCGCATGGCGTTGACCTCCGCCGGCTCCCACCAGCTGCGGATTTCCACCCGTCCCGGCGCCAATTCCTGCGACACCCGCTGCAAGGGCGCCACATTCGCACCGTGGCCGTTTACAACAAAGACGCCAGCGAACCCCTGTGCCAGCAGCCCGCGGAACACCGTGGCAGCATGGGCCTGAAACAGGTCCTCCGGCATCGAAACTGTGCCGGGAAAGGCGGTGTTGAAGGGGGTCGGCGTATAGGCCAGCGGTGGCGCTACGATCGCGTCGCACAACTCCGCCGCCCGCAGCGCCACCGCCTCGGCGCAGATCGTATCGGTGCCGATCATTCCCATCGGCCCGTGCTGTTCGGTCGACCCCACCGGCACCATCACCGCCGCACCGCGTTCCAGATGCGCCTCCACCTGCTGCCAGGTCATATGGGCAAGCTGCATGTCAGTCTCCTGTCTTTTGCCCACGCGCTGCTTTTCCTTTGCGCGCGCGCGGCATAGTCTGAGGCCATGGAAGATTCATCGCCGACAGAAATCGAAAAACCCGCGCTGGACCAGATGGTCGGCGCCGCGGTCAAAACCCACCGGATGCTGGCCGGGCTGACGCTGGCCGG
Source organism: Leisingera sp. ABD4_442 (assembly GCF_056160905.1). Classification (NCBI taxonomy): domain Bacteria; kingdom Pseudomonadati; phylum Pseudomonadota; class Alphaproteobacteria; order Rhodobacterales; family Roseobacteraceae; genus Leisingera; species Leisingera sp. ABD4_442. The sequence continues at coordinate 76,800 of NZ_JBSWYB010000007.1, forward strand.
CCTGTCGGAACGCGCGGGCGTCTCCACCGCGATGATCTCCAAGATCGAGCGCGGCCAGGTTTCGGCCTCGCTCTCCACGCTGGAGGCCTTGGCCGCTGCCATCGGCGCGCCGCTGATCAACTTCTTTGCCGGCACTGTAGAGCATTCCGACGTGTCCTTTGTTGCCGCGGGCGAAGGCATGACCGTGCAGCGGCTCGGCAGCGGCTTTGGCCATACCTACAAGATGATCGGCCGGGCCGAGGGAAGCCACGTCAGCTTTGAAAGCTTTTCCGTGACCCTGGAACGGCCGCTGAAACCGCGCCCGCTGTACCGTCACCGCGGGCTGGAGTTCATGCATATCACCAGCGGCGAGATGGTGTTTCAATGCGGCGATGCCACCTATGAGATGAAGCCCGGCGACAGCATCAGCTTTGATTCCAGCAACGCCCACGGGCCAGTGGAGCTGAAAACGGACAAGGTGAGTTTCATCACCATGGTCACCAAGCCCGAATCCAGCGAGGTTTGACGCAGCCGCCGGAGCGGCTGCGCGGCAGGCTCACAGCCCCCATTTCTCGCGGTTGGCCTCAAAGAAGCCGGTGGCTTTCTTCACCTTGACCCAGTTGTTCACGTAGTTGATCCAGACCTGATCATCCTGCGGCAGCAGCATCGCAATCGGCGACGGTGCGCGCGGGCCTGTGTCCGGAACGCGGGTCACCGGGAATTTCGCCTCCAGGGTGGAGCCTTCGATGTTGGAGGTGATGAACACATCGGCACGGCCTGCCAGCACTTCCTGGAAGCCCCGCGCAGGCGCCTCGACAACCTTGATGTCCGCATCCGGGAACCACTCGCGTGCCAGCTTTTCAAAGGTGGTGCCCAGCGTGGTGGCAACCTTCACCCCCGGCTGGTTGATCGAGTCGTAGCCCGAGAAATTCCCCGCCTTGTCCTTGGTGGTGAACGGAAAGATCTCCACCGCGATATAGCTGTCGGAGAAGCCTGCAACCTTCATACGCGGCGGCGAGATCGAGGCCGAGCCGGTGAGATGATACTTGCCTGCAACCACGCCGTTCACCAGGGTTTTCCAATCGGTGGGCACAAATTCAACCTCGACGCCCAGATCCTTGGCAAGCTCGGCCATGATATCAATGTCATAGCCCTTGTAGCTGTTGGTCGCCGGATCGCGCAGCGTCATTGGGTTCCAGTCGCCAGTGGTGCCGACCTTCAGCACGCCGGTATCCAGAATCTCGTTCAGGGCAGACTGCGCCTGCACAGCCCCCGCCAGCGCCACAGTCACAGCCGCAGCTGCCACGGCCTTGATAAAGCGTTTCATTGATATCTCCCGTTGGTGCGTTTCTGGTTGCCTAGGAAAAGTAGCAGATTTGATGCTTGATTTAACGGCAAGCAGGCAGTTAACCTCAAGAAAAATTTTTCTTGGGAAGAAAAATATGCCAGGGAACGCCCAGCCAAATACGGATACCGCGCCGGAAACCGCAATCGAATTGAGCGGTGTCAACAAGTGGTATGGCACGTTTCATGTGCTGAAGGACATCAACCTGTCGATCCGCTCCGGTGAAAAGGTTGTGATCTGCGGGCCGTCCGGCTCCGGCAAGTCCACTGTGGTCCGTTGCATCAACCGGCTGGAGGAACATCAAAAGGGCATCATCCGTGTCGACGGGATCGAGCTGACCAACGATCCGCAATCCGTGGCCGCGATCCGGTCCGAGGTCGGCATGGTGTTCCAGCAGTTCAACCTGTTCCCGCATCTGACAGTGCTGGAGAACCTGACGCTGGGGCCCATCAAGGCCCGCGGCATGTCCAAGGCGGAGGCCGAGGCAAAGGCGATGCACTATCTGGAGCGTGTCCACATCCCGGATCAGGCGCGCAAGCGCCCCGGCCAGCTGTCCGGCGGCCAGCAGCAGCGGGTAGCGATTGCGCGTTCGCTTTGCATGGAGCCCAAGGTCCTGCTGTTTGACGAGCCAACCTCCGCTCTGGATCCCGAGATGATCTCCGAAGTGCTGGATGTGATGGTGGAACTGGCCGAGGAAGGCATGACCATGGTGGTGGTCACTCACGAAATGGGCTTTGCCCGCAAAGTGGCCGACCAGATGGTGTTCATGGACGCAGGCGAAATCGTCGAACAGGGCCCGCCAGAGGAATTCTTCGGCTCCCCCCGCTCGCCGCGCTGCCAGAAATTCCTGTCGCAGATCCTGCAGCACTGACCGGAAGGATCCCGAAATGAAAAAGACCCTGATCCTTTTGCTGCCGCTGCTGGCGCTGGCCGGCTGTTCCAGTTCCTCGACCTGGGGTTGGTATGTCATCAACCCGATGACCCCCAGCGGCTGGGTGAATGTGAAATTCCTGATTTCCGGCATGGGCGACACCATCCTGATCTCGGTGATCGCCGCCGCGATCTCCATTGGCCTTGGCCTGATCGTCGCCCTGCCCGGCCTCGCCAAAAGCCGCGGCTGGCGGATGGTGAACCGAATCTATGTGGAGTTCATCCGCTCGATCCCGCTGCTGCCGATGCTGTTCTGGGTCTTCTACGGCCTGCCGATCATCTTCCGCGAGATGGGGATGAACGTGCCGATCGACCCGTTCTGGGGCGCGATCATCACCCTGGCGCTCTCCGACAGCGCCTTTACCGCCGAGATTTACCGCGCCGGTATCCAGTCGATTGCCAAGGGCCAGACTGAGGCGGCGCAGACCATCGGCCTCAACTACCTGCAAACGATGCGCTATGTGATCCTGCCGCAGGCGATCCGGCGCATCCTGCCGCCGCTGGCAAACCAGTTCATCTACATCGTCAAGATGAGCGCCTTTGCCTCCGTCATCGGCATGCAGGAACTGACCCGCCGCGCCAATGAGCTGGTGGTCAGCGAATACCGCCCGCTGGAAATCTACACCCTGCTGATCCTCGAATACCTGGTGCTGGTTCTGATCATCAGTGCCGGCGTGCGCTGGCTGGAACGCCGCATGGGATCGGACGAAAGAGGCTGAGGAGAGAGATATGGACTGGAAAACTTTCATGGCCGAGACTGAGGCCAATATCGGCACCTTTTCCAAGGAAGTCCCCGACACCGTGCGCGGCTTTGGCATCATGGGCCAGGCCGCCAAAAAGGACGGCGCGCTGAGCGAGAAGACCAAGGAATTCATGGCGCTCGGCATCGCCATCGCCACCCGCTGCGACAGCTGCATCGGCTTTCATGTGCGCTCCCTGGTGCGCCTGGGTGCCACCCGCGAGGAGCTGTGCGAAGCGCTCGCCATGGCCACCTACATGGGCGGCGGGCCGTCTTATGCCTACAGCGCCAAGGCGCTGAAAGCCTTTGACGTGTTCTCAGAGGGGCAGCCATGAGACCGGATCTGATCGGCGCCGAAGGCTATGTGCAGAACTGCTGGTATGTGGCAGGCCGCAGCGAGGATTTCGGGCGTGAGCTGACCGCGCTCACCATGCTGGAAGAGCAGATCGTGATCTACCGCGACACCAAAGGCGCCGCGGTTGCGCTGGAGGACGCCTGCCCGCACCGCAAGCTGCCCCTGTCGCGCGGCACCATCGAGGGCGACCATGTGGTCTGCGGCTATCACGGGCTGACCTTTGACTGCAGCGGCGAATGCGTGATTGCCCCGACCCAGCTCGACAACCCGCCGCGCCGGGCAGCGGTGCATTCCTACCCGGCAGAGGACCGCTGGGGATTCCTGTGGCTGTGGATGGGCGATCCGCAACAGGCCGACCGCGGCCAGATCATCGACATTCCCAATTTCGACAACCCGTCCTGGGGCAAGACCCAAAAGGGTGCGATGGAGATGGCCTGCCACTATCTCTACATCACCGACAACTTGCTGGACCCCAGCCATGTCGCCTGGGTGCATCTGACCTCATTCGCCGGGGCAGGCACCGACAACCGCCCGCTGGATCTGGAAGAAACGGAGGACGGCGTCATCGTCTCCCGCTGGGTGCTGGATGAGGCGCCGCCGCCCTATTACAAACCGATGCTGCCCTTCGGCCCCAATTGCGACCGCAAGCAGCATTACGAATGCCGCCTGCCCGCCACCGCCATCAATATGTCGGTTTATGCGCCCCAGGGCGAAGGCGGCAAGGACAAGCCCCTGTCGCCGAATGCCTTCGTGAACATCTCTTATAACTTCATTACCCCGGTGGACGCAGGACACTCGCGCTATTTCTGGTTCCAGCACCGCAACATGCACGCAGACGACGAGGCGATGTCCCAGCGCATGTTCGAAGGCGCCATCATGGCCTTTACCGAGGACAAGGACGTGCTGGAATACGTCCAGACCGGCATGGCGAAACGCAAGACCCCCTATATCAATCTCGGGCTGGACGCAGGCGCGATGCGCTTCCGCACCCGGGTTGCCCGGCAGATCAAGGCTGAGGCCGGCTGACAGCGTCGCCGTTTCCCTGCAAGGGAAACGGCCATGAAAAATCGATTTTTCATGGCTGAAATCCGCGCCGGATTTCAGCTGGCGAGCCGCCCGCCAGGTCCCTGCCCCACCGCCTGTGCCGGGCTGTCGAACACCGCCCGGATGCAATCGTGCTGCGCCAGGATCTCTGCCCCGCCGGGCACCAGATGCGGGTCGAACACCCCGTCTTTCCAAACCGCCGTGCCGTCCACCTCAATCGTCGGGTCCAGCACGTTCAGCGAAATTTCCCCCGGTGCATAGTGCCCGCAGGTGTGGAAATGCATCAACCGCGGGTTGCCAAAAGCGCCGCCGCTCCAGCGTTCGTAATTCTCTGCCGCTGCCATGCCATAGGCACAGCCCGGATGAATGCCCGCATGCCAGGAGTGCATCGTCATCGGGTCCAACCCGAATTGCTGCCCCACCTTGGCGTAGTGCATCCGGGCGCAATGCACATCCATCGCATCGCCCTCGAACCGTTGCAGCCCACTGCCCTCGAAATGCACCGCCAGCGGTTCGCGCAGATCGCAGCCATAGGGCTCATAAAATTTCGATCCCGTCCCGACCAGGAACCCGTCCTGCATCACCACACCGGAAAACCCCTGTGCCGGCACCGGTGCAAAGACCGACATCGGAAACCGCGTTACCGAAACATCTGCGGCGCCGGATTTGGGATAACCCGCCCCCGGCCCGCTGAAATCGGTACCCAGCGGACAGGTCACCCGGATATGCTGCGCTGATGCCATCAGCGCATTAACCGCATCCTTCAGCGCCACAAACCCCTGGTAATTCGCGCGGCCAAAGCCGGAGGCCAGCATCCCCGCATCCAGCGCATAAGACATGATCGGGCGAATCCCCTGCATATCCGCGCTGAACCGGATCTGATCGCCGCTGCGCGACAGGAACAGCACCCGGTCCGCGGCCTTCATCCGCGCCACCAAACCGGCCGGCAGGGCCGCCCCCATCGGATCAAATGGCAAAACCTCGGATGCAACCCCGATCCCCAGCGCCTGGGCCGTGTCCTGCACCGCCTCCGCAATGGCGGCATCATAATAACCGTTCGCAGGATCCTCCCGCAGGATCAGCAGCTGATTGCCGGCCGCCAGCCCGGCGCAGGCCACTAGCAGGTTTTCCGCACCTGCGCGCAAATCCGCATCCAGCATCCCGCAATCCTCTCTCCTGATCTTCACGCGGATGTTATCCGCAGCGGCCCCTACCGATCCAGAAAAATTTCACAACAGTAGAATTTTCTACTGTCATTCAGGCCGCACCTTCCCCTATCCTGCCACCGCAAACCGCGGAGGAAGATGATGAGCGCATGGATTGAAATGATCCCGGATGAAAAGGCCGAGGGCCGGCTCAAAGAGCTTCTGGACAAGGCGCGCACACCGCATGGCACCGTCGACACGGTGATGCGGGTGCATTCGCTGCGGCCCGAGACCATGAACGGCCATGTGACGCTGTACCGCTCGGTTTTGCACTCCGAGGACAACAAACTGCCGTTCTGGTTCCTGGAGGTGATCGCCAGCTACACCTCGATCCTGAACGACTGCACCTACTCGCTGACCCATCATTTCATGAACGTGCGCAACCTGCTGAAGGACCAGCCGCGCAGCGACCGGATCTTCACTGCGCTCAAGGCGCACCGGCCTGAGGATGAGTTCCAGGGCAAGGAACTGGCGCTGCTGCGCTATGCGGGCAAGCTGACCACCGATGTGGGCAAGATGGTGAAATCCGATTTCGAGGCGCTGAAAATCGCCGGTTGCGAGGATGGTGAGATCTTGGAGGTGAACCAGGTCTGCGCCTATTTCAACTATTCCAACCGGCTGCTGAACGGCCTTGGCGCCACCACCGAGAATGACGTGATCGGATACTACAAGGGCGATGAGTAGACGCTAGGGTCACAAATCAGCGCGGAACGGCGCCAGGCTCTCTACAAAGGCATCCAGGAAATCCAGCGCCAGCAACGACCGGCTGCCCGATACCGGGCGCAGGATCGACAGCCGGTGGTGGATAGCCGGCTCAAACGGCACAATCGCAATGTTCTGGCCGCGGAACTGCTCTGCGTCCAGGGCGCTGACGACTGAGGCGCCCTGCCCCTGGCTGATGATAATGCAGGCGGTGGAGAACTGCCGCACCTCTATCCAGCTGTTCAATTCCACCCCGGATTCGGAAAACGCCTTGTGCAACCGGCGGAAAAACGGGCTGTCGCGGCGGGTGTGGATGATCTTGCGATACCGCAAATCGTGCGGCGTGATAACATCCTGTTCTGCCAGCGGGTCATCTTGCGGCAGCACACAAACACTGCGGACGGGTATGTCGATATTCTCCACCGCCGGATGCGAGGCGAAACCGTCGGTGATGCCACAGTCATACTGCTCGCCGATGATCCACTCCAAGATCCGCTCCGGCCGGTCCGGCTCCAGCGTCAGCCGCACACCGGGGCGATGCTCCAGAAACCCAGCCAAGAGCTTGGGCAGCAGCGCCGTTGCAAACCCCGGCAGACAGGCGATGCGCAGGTGGCCGGCGGTGCGTTCGGTCAAGTCCCGGTTGAGCTCTTCCAGGTGGTTCAGACTGTCAAACACCCGCCCCACCTCAGACAAGAGATACCGCGCCTCGCTGGTGGGAATCAGCAGCCCGTCCTTGCGGGTAAACAGCTCCACCGCCACCGTTTTTGAAAAATCGGACAACAGCCGGCTGGCCGCGGGCTGGGAAATCCCCAGGCTTTCGGCGGCCCGGGTGACAGAACCTGTGCGGGCAACAGCCTGAAAGGCCTCAAGCTGGCGAAGTTTAAATTTCAAGGGGTTAGCCGTTCCTGGAAGAGTTCAATTACGGCATGGCATAACATCATGTTATGAAATTTGTCAAAAAACTTTTGCTTGAATTATCTTTTCCGGCAGACAAAAGGTATCCGCAGAGCCAACTTTGGGAGAGAAGCTCATGTCCGTTAAATCCTTGCTCTGCGCCTCGGCTGTTCTGGCCGTTGCTGGCAGCACCGCATTTGCAGAAACCGAAATTCAATGGTGGCACGCCATGGGCGGCACCAACGGCGAACGCGTCAACAAGATCGCCGAAGACTTCAACGCGACCCAGGACGAGTACAAAATCGTGCCCGTCTACAAGGGCAACTACACCGAAACCATGACCGCGGCGATTGCCGCCTTCCGCGCCAAGGAACACCCGCAGATTGTGCAGGTCTTCGAGGTCGGCACCGCCACCATGATGTCCGCCAAGGGCGCCATCTACCCGGTGGAGAAACTGATGAAGGACGCAGGCGAACCGTTTGACGGCGACGCCTTCCTGCCGGCGGTGGTGTCCTATTATGAGACGCCAGAAGGCGAACTGCTGTCGATGCCCTTCAACAGCTCCACCCCCGTCCTGTGGTACAACAAGGACGCGCTGGACGCGGCAGGCGCAGCGGTGCCCACCACTTGGGACGAGGTCAAAACCGCCTCGCAGAAGCTGGTCGATAACGGCATGAAATGCGGCGTTTCCTTTGGCTGGCAGTCCTGGGTGATGATCGAGAACTTCTCGGCCTGGCACAACCTGCCCACCGGCACCAAGGAAAACGGCTTTGCCGGGTTCGACACCGAACTGACCTTCAACAACGCCAGCGTGGCGGCACGGCTGGATGACGTCGCCTCCATGGGCAAGGACGGGTTGTTCGTCTACGGCGGCCGCCGCGGCGACAGCCTGCCGATGTTCACCAACGGCGAATGCGGCATGTGGATGAACTCTTCGGCCTATTACGGCTCGATCTCCTCGCAGGCGGAATTCGAATTCGGCCAGTCTATGCTGCCCCTGGACACCAAGGTGGCCGACGCACCGCAAAACTCGATCATCGGCGGCGCCACCCTGTGGGTGCTCGCAGGCCATGACGAGGCGGAATACAAAGGCACCGCCAAGTTCCTGACCTATCTGTCCTCGCCCGAGGTTCAGTCCTGGTGGCACCAGGAGACCGGCTATGTGCCGATCACCACCGCCGCCTATGAGCTGTCCAAGGAACAGGGTTTCTACGAGAGCAACCCGGGCACCGACACCGCGATCAAGCAGCTGAGCCTGAACACCCCGACCGCCAACAGCCGCGGGCTGCGCTATGGCAACTTCGTTCAGGTGCGTGACGTGATCAACGAGGAGCTGGAAGCCCTCTGGGGCGGCGAGAAATCCGCACAGGAAGCACTGGACGCTGCGGTTGAGCGCGGCAACGACCTGCTGCGCAAGTTCGAGCGCACCGCCAACCCCTCCTAACCGATCCTGACGACCTGGCCCTGCCGCCCTTTCCAGGGCGGCGGGGCCGCTTTTCTGACTGGGGCCTTTCATGCTCAAACGGGTGCATTTCCCAACCTCGGCGCTGCCCTATCTGCTGGTCGCGCCGCAGATCATCATCACGCTGGTGTTTTTCATCTGGCCCGCCAGCCAGGCGATGTATCAGTCCTTCCTGATCGAAGACGCCTTTGGCCTTGGCACAGAATTCGTCTGGTTCGAGAATTTCGAGGTTCTGGCCAGCGATCACCACTATCTGGCCAGTTTCCAGCGCACCGCGGTGTTCTCGCTGCTGGTTGCGGCGCTGTCGATGGGCTTTGCCCTGATCCTCGCAGGCTTTGCCCAGCGGGTGGTGCGCGGCGCCATGTTCTACCGCACCCTGCTGATCTGGCCCTATGCGGTTGCCCCGGTTCTGGCCGGTGCGCTGTGGGTTTTCATGTTCAACCCGACCCTGGGCATCTTCCCCTATTTTCTGGAGTTTGCAGGCATCACCTGGAACCACTACTTGAACGGAACCCAGGCGATGGCACTGGTGATCCTCGCCGCCGCGTGGAAACAGGTCGCCTATAACTTCCTGTTCTACCTTGCCGCCATGCAGTCGATCCCCAATTCCGTGATCGAGGCCGCCGCCATCGACGGCGCAGGCCCGGCGCGCCGCTTCTGGACCATCATCTTCCCGCTGATTTCGCCCACCACGTTTTTCCTGCTGGTCATCAACATGGTCTACGCCTTCTTCGAGACCTTCGGCATCATCCACGCCGTCACCCAGGGCGGCCCCGGCACCTCCACCACCATTTTGGTCTACAAGGTGTTCAACGACGGCTTTGTCGGCCTCGACCTTGGCGGCTCAGCGGCGCAGTCGGTGGTGCTGATGGTGCTGGTCATCGCCATGACCGTGGTCCAGTTCCGCTTTGTTGAAAGAAAGGTGGCTTACTGATGGTCGAACACCGCCCCCTCACCGCGTTCCTCACCCATCTGGTGCTGGTGCTTGGCGTTCTAGCCATCGCCCTGCCGGTGTGGATCACCTTTGTCGCCTCCACCCATGACGAGTTGCGCATGAACCAGGCGCCGCTGCCGCTCTGGCCCGGCGACTATTTCCTGGCCAACATGAAACAGACCCTGTTCGGCTCCGGCCTCAGCGGCACCGAGCAGGCGCCGGTATGGCTGATGCTGCTGAATTCCCTGGCAATGGCGCTGATGATCTCCACCGGCAAGATCGCCATTTCGCTCTTGTCGGCCTTTGCCATCGTCTACTTCAAGTTCCCATTCCGCATGGGGTTCTTCTGGATGATCTTCATCACCCTGATGCTGCCGGTCGAAGTGCGGATCCTGCCCACGTTCGAGGTCGTCGCCAACCTGGGAATGCTGAACAGCTACTGGGGCTTGTCGATCCCGCTGATCGCCTCGGCCACCGCAACCTTCATGTTCCGTCAGGTCTTCCTGACGGTGCCGGATGAGCTGCTGGAAAGTGCCCGTATCGACGGCGCCGGGCCGCTGAGGTTCTTCTTCGATATCCTGCTGCCCCTGTCGCGCACCAATATCGCGGCGCTGTTTGTGATCCTGTTTATCTTCGGCTGGAACCAGTACCTCTGGCCGCTGCTGATCACCACCGACACCTCGATGACCACCATCGTGATGTCGATCAAGCAGATGCTGGAAGCGGCGGAGCAGAGCCCGCAATGGAACATCATCATGACCACGGCCCTTCTGGCGATGATCCCGCCGGTGTTTGTGGTCATTGCAATGCAAAAGCTCTTTGTGCAGGGCTTGACGGAAACCGATAAGTAAGGCGCCCCGAAATGGCAGACATTCAACTCACAGACCTGGTGAAATCCTACGGGCCGACCGAGGTGCTCCACCATATCGAGGGCGGCATCAAGGATGGCGAATTCATCGTCATCGTCGGCCCCTCCGGCTGCGGCAAATCCACCCTGCTGCGGATGGTGGCGGGGCTGGAAACCGTCACCTCCGGCGAGATAGCCATCGGCGGGCGCCGGGTGAACGAGCTGGAGCCTTCGGCACGCGATATTGCCATGGTGTTCCAGAACTACGCGCTCTATCCGCATATGTCGGTGCGCCAGAACATGGCGTACGGCCTGAAGATCCGCAAACTGCCGAAGGACGAGATCAACCGCCGGGTTGAGGAAGCCGCCGAGATCCTGGAGATCAAGCAGTACCTCGACCGCAAGCCGCGCCAGCTGTCCGGCGGCCAGCGCCAGCGGGTGGCCATGGGCCGCGCCATCGTGCGCGATCCGCAGGTGTTCCTGTTTGACGAGCCGCTCTCCAACCTCGACGCCAAGCTCCGGGTGCAAATGCGCCTGGAGATCCGCAAGCTGCAGCAGCGGCTGGGGGTGACCTCGATCTATGTGACCCATGATCAGGTCGAGGCGATGACCCTGGGCGACCGGCTGATGGTGCTGAACGGCGGCTATGTGGAGCAGTTCGGCACCCCGATTGAGCTTTATGACCGCCCGGCGTCCATGTTTGTGGCGGGCTTCATCGGCAGCCCGGCGATGAATTTCCTGCCGGTTGAGGTCAGCGGCGGCAGCGCCGCCCTGCCGGGCGGTGCTGCGGTTCCGGTTGCCTCGGCCCATGCGGGCACAGCCACCCTGGGCCTGCGCCCGGAACACCTGACCGCGGATGATAACGGCCCCATCGCCATCGAGGCCGACATGCTGGAACAGCTGGGTGCCAACACCCTGATCCACGGCCGCCTGCACGGCACGGATCACAGCATCACCGCCAGCGTCCCGGGCCACGCCAGTGACGGCATCGGCAGCATCCGCCGCTTCTCGGTGGCGGCAGAGCTGACCCACCTGTTCGACACTGCGTCCGGCAAACGTCTGGAAGACTGATGCATTACCCCCAGATAGCTGCCTTTGCAGGCGAACCAGGCGTCATCCGCCTGGCCGGCCACCGCGGCGCCCGCGGCATTCTGCCGGAAAACACCATGGAAGGCTTCGAGTTCACCGTGAACGCCGGGGTGAAACTGCTGGAGCTGGATGTCACCGCCACCCAGGACGGCGTGGTGGTGATCACCCACAACCACCACCTGACCCGCTCAATGGTGCGCGATGCGGACGGCAACTGGCTGCAAGGCGAAGAACCCAAGGTCTCCGCCCTCACCTACGGCGAGCTGCAGCAATACGACGCCGGCGGGCTGGATAGCTCCAGCGCATATGGCCAGCGGTTCCCCGATCAGGCCTTCCTCAGCGGCGTGCGCATCCCGCGGCTGGCGGAGCTGCTGGCGCTGCTGCAGCAGCCCGCCCACCGGGATGTCCACCTGTTCCTCGAGATCAAGTCCGACCCGGACCTGCTGGCCGACACTGCCGCGCGCCAATCGCTGGTCGAGGCCGTCGTGGCCGAGGTCCGCGCGGCCGACATGCAGCCGCGCACCGTGCTGCACAGTTTCGACTGGGAGCTGCTTGCCGACTGTCAGCGTCTCGCACCGGAAATGCCTGCCTCCTTCCTCACCCAACTGCCAGAGAATGCCGCGGATGTGGGGGAGGACTCCTCCAAGGAGGTGAACCCGGTGGCCGGCTGCACCGCACTCGACCTGCCGGCCCGCGTTGCAGCAGCCAATGGCCAGTTCTGGTGCCCCTATTACCTGGATGTCACTTCCGAGGCGCTGGCATTGGCCCGCGATCTGGGCCTCATCACCATGGTCTGGACGGTCAACGGGCCCGAGGACATCGAACACATGATTTCCCTCGGCGTCGATGTGATCTGCTCAGACTACCCCGGGCGGGTGCAGCGCCTGCTGCTGAAACACGGCCTCCACTGGCTGCCCGCAGCCGGGCGCTGACATGCAGACGGTCCACAGCGTTTTTGCCCGCTACGAGGAATTGCGGCCCCGTCTGCCGGAAAACCGGACCCGGCCGGGCACCCGGCCCATCGCATCGCTGCTGGACCTGCAGGACCAGGCAGACGCTTTTGTCTTTGATGCCTTCGGGGTGCTGAATGTCGGCACCGAGCCAATCCCCGGCGCCGCCAGGCGGCTGGACCAGTTGCGGGCCGCGGGCAAGGCGATCCGCATACTCTCCAACGCCGCCAGCAACGGCAGAGCGCAGACGCTGGAGAAATTCCGCGCCCTGGGGATGCAGGTCGCGCCCGAAGAGATCATCACCAGCCGCGACGCCGCCCTGCAGGCGCTGGACAACCGCCTGTGGGGGGTGATCGCCGCCCAGGACGACGGGCTGGAGGACATCCCCTCCCCTGCCCTGCGTCTGGACCGGGATGCTGCTGCCTATGCCCGTGCCGAGGGGTTTCTGTTCCTCTCGAGCGCCGAATGGGATGCGGGCAAACAGGCGATGCTGGCCGCCAGCCTGGCCCAAGTGCCGCGCAGGGTGGTGATCGCCAACGCCGATCTGGTCGCCCCCCGCAGCGATGGATTGTCGCTGGAGCCCGGTTACTTCGGTCATCAATTGGCGGATCAGGGGCAGACGGACGTGCAGTTCTTCGGCAAACCCTACGCGGATGTTTACGCACTGGCAGGCATCCCGCCAGAGCGCATCGTGATGTGCGGCGACACGCTGCACACCGACATCCTGGGCGCCGCGGCGCAGGGATGGAGAACGGTGCTGGTCACCCGGGACGGGGTGCTTGCTGGCCAGGATCCGGAAGAATTCATCACCGCGTCAGGTATCCATCCAGACTATCGCCTGGAGCGGATCTGAAGAGAAACAGGCCGGAGACTGCAACACTCTCCGGCCTGTTTGAGTTATCCTAGGTTCTTAGCCCAGAATACCGGGCAGGTTCAGCCCGTGTTCCCGCGCGCAATCCTTGGCGATAACATAGCCCGCATCGGCGTGGCGCATCACCCCGGTTGCCGGGTCGTTCCACAGCACCCGGCCAATGCGGCGGTCGGCGTCTTCGGTGCCGTCGCAGCAGATCACCACGCCGGAGTGCTGCGAAAAGCCCATGCCAACGCCGCCGCCGTGGTGCAGCGACACCCAGGTCGCGCCCGACGCGGTGTTCAACAACGCATTCAACAGCGGCCAGTCGGAGACCGCATCGGAACCGTCTTGCATCGCCTCAGTCTCGCGGTTGGGCGAGGCCACGGACCCCGAGTCCAGGTGGTCGCGGCCAATCACGACCGGCGCCGACAATTCGCCATTGCGGACCATCTCGTTGAAGGCGAGGCCCGCCTTGTGGCGGTCGCCCAGACCGATCCAGCAAATCCGCGCGGGCAGGCCCTGGAAAGCAATCCGTTCCTGCGCCATGTCCAGCCAGCGGTGCAGGTGCTCGTTTTCGGGGAACAGCTCTTTCATTTTGGCGTCGGTCTTGCGGATATCCTCCGGATCGCCCGACAGCGCACACCAACGGAACGGGCCGATGCCTTTGCAGAACAGCGGGCGGATATAGGCAGGCACAAAACCGGGGAAGTCAAAGGCGTTCTCCAGCCCCTCCTCCAGCGCCATCTGACGGATGTTGTTGCCGTAGTCGACAGTTGGAATGCCCATAGCGTGGAACTCGCACATCGCCGCGACCTGCACCTTCATCGAGGCACGGGCGGCTTTTTCCACTGCTTTAGGGTCTGTTTCGCGCTTTTCTTTCCACTGCGCCATGGTCCAGCCCTGCGGCAGGTAGCCGTTGACCGGGTCATGCGCCGAGGTCTGGTCGGTCACGATATCAGGCTTCACGCCGCCTGCCCTGGCACGCTCCACCAGTTCCGCGAACACATCCGCCGCGTTGCCCAGAAGGCCCACGGATTTCGCCTCGCCCGCAGCGGTCCAGCGCTCGATCATCTCCAGCGCCTCGTCCAGGGTTTCGGCCTTCTCATCCAGGTATTTGGTGCGCAGGCGGAAGTCGATGCTGTCGGGGTTGCACTCCACTGCCAGGCAGCAGGCGCCCGCGAACACAGCTGCCAGCGGCTGCGCGCCGCCCATGCCGCCAAGGCCGCCGGTCAGGATCCACTTGCCGGTCAGGTCGCCGCCGTAATGCTGGCGGCCCGCCTCGGCGAAGGTCTCATAGGTGCCCTGAACGATGCCCTGGGTGCCGATATAGATCCACGAGCCAGCGGTCATCTGGCCGTACATCATCAGGCCCTTCTTATCGAGCTCGTTGAAGTGGTCCCAATTGGCCCAATGCGGCACCAGGTTGGAGTTTGCGATCAGCACCCGCGGTGCGTCCTTGTGGGTCTGGAACACGCCGACCGGCTTGCCCGACTGCACCAGCAGGGTCTGGTCGTCGTCCAGGTTCTTCAGGTTCTCGACGATCAGGTCGAAATCCTTCCAGGTCCGCGCCGCCCGGCCGATGCCGCCATACACCACCAGCTCATGCGGGTTTTCGGCGACGTCGGGATGCAGGTTGTTCATCATCATCCGCATCGGCGCCTCGGTCACCCAATGCTTGGCGGTGATTTCCGGGCCTGTGGGCGGAAAGATGTCGCGGGTGTTCTTGCGGGGATCGCTCATGCCGAGGGCCTCCAGTTTTTGAGTTCAGTCAGAATTTTGGTGAGATGGGTGCGCAGCTGTTCCGCGCGCTCCGGCAGATAGGTCCAGGGGGGGCTTTCCTGGCAGTAGGTCGCCTGTGCCAGCTCCATCTGGATGGCGTGCAGGCCGTCTGCGGGGCGGCCATAGTGGCGGGTGGTCCAGCCGCCCTTAAAACGCCCGTTGAGGGTGGAGGTATAACCCTCCGCCGCCTCGCAATGGGCCACGGTCAGCGCCTCGATTGCGGGGTCGCAGGTTGTGCCCAGATTGGTGCCGGTGTTGAAATCCGGCAGGCGCCCCTCGAAAAGGAATGGGATATCACCGCGGATCGAGTGGCAATCATACAGAATGGCAAAGCCATGGATCGCCTTCACCCGCTCCAGTTCCGCCGCCAGCGCCGCGTGATACGGCGCGTGGTAGGCGTCCCGGCGGAGGGTGATTTCGGCCTCGTCCGGCTCCTTGCTGTCCTGCCAGATCGGCAGCCCGTCGAAATCGGTCAAAGGCACCAAAGTTGTGGTGTTTTGTCCGGGATAGAGACTGATTCCGCTAGGGTCGCGGTTCACGTCGATCACATAGCGGTGGACCGGGGTGCGGACAGTTGTGATGTCCTCCACCAGCCCGGCATAGAGCTCATGGATATGCCAGTCGGTGTCCGCCAGCGCCCTGCCCGTCCCGTTCAGGCTCTCCCAGATGTCCGGCGGCACATCGGTGCCGGTGTGGGGCAGCCCGAGCACCAGCGGCGAGTTGCCCTGGATCACTTCGATCATGCCTTGACCTCCACGCCCGCAGCCGCCGCCACGTGGCCCGCGCGGACCATGGCGCTGGCAGCCTCGATATCAGGCGCCAGATAGCGGTCCTCCGCCAGCGCGGGGATGTCCCCGCGCAGCATCGCCAGCACGTCCTGCAGCCGGGCCGAGGTTTGCAGCGGCGCGCGCGCCTCCACCCCTTGCGCGGCACAAAGCATCTCGACGCCGAGGATCACCGACAGGTTGGCGTTCATCTTGGTCAGCCGCAGCGCGCCATGGGCGGCCATTGACACGTGGTCCTCCTGATTTGCTGACGTTGGAGTTGAGTCGGTAACGCAAGGGTTCGCCAAATGCTTGTTTTCACTCATCAGCGCCGCGGTGGTCACCTCGGCAATCATGAAGCCGGAGTTCAAACCGGGATCAGGTGTCAGGAACGGCGGCAGGTCGTGGCTGAGCGTGGGATCGACCATCAGCGCCACCCGGCGCTGCGCGATGGCGCCAATCTCTGCCACCGCCAGCGCGATCTGATCCGCGGCAAAGCCCACGTATTCCGCATGGAAGTTGCCGCCTGAGACAATGCGCCCCTCACCCACCAGCACCAGCGGGTTGTCGGTAACGGCGTTGGCCTCAATCTCCAGCGTTTTCGCGGCCATCCGCAGCACGTCCAGCGCTGCGCCCACCACCTGCGGCTGGCAGCGGATGCAATAGGGGTCCTGCACCCTTGTGTCGCCCTCGCGGTGGCTCTCGCGGATCTCGGAACCGTCCATGATCCCGCGCATCTGTTGCGCCACATCGATCTGCCCGGCATGGCCGCGCAGGGTGTGGATGTCGGCAACCAGCGGCGCGGTAGAACCCATGATGGCGTCGGTGGTGAGCGCCGCGATGGTCATCGAGGCCTCGGCCATGCGCCAGGCGTCAAACAGCCCGGCCAGAGCGCAGGCGGTCGAAAACTGAGTGCCGTTGATCAGCCCCAGGCCTTCCTTGGGGCCCAGCAAAATCGGCTCTAATCCGGCCTTTTTCAGCGCTTCCGCGCTGGACATGCGGGTGCCGTCGAATGTCGCCTCCCCTGCCCCGATCATCGCCGCCGCCATATGCGCCAGCGGCGCCAGGTCGCCGGATGCGCCAACCGAGCCCTGCGACGGAATCACCGGGATCACACCATGGGCCAGCATCTTCTCGATCTGGTCGATCACCAGCCAGCGCACGCCCGACGCACCGCGGCCCATCGACAGCAGTTTCAGCGTCATCATCAGCCGGGTCTTGTCTTCCGGCAGCGGCTCCCCTACCCCGCAGCAGTGGCTGAGGATCAGATTGCGCTGCAGGGTGGCAGTGTCTTCCGGCGCGATCTTGGTCGAGGCCAGCTTGCCGAAACCGGTGTTGATGCCATAGACGGCCGCCTCGCCCGCAGCGGCCTCGGCCACCATCTGCGCCGCGGCCTCCACCGGCTCACGCGCCGAGGCATCGAGCCTGGCCGGTGTCAGATTGCGGTAGATATCTTCCAGCGTGGACAGCGTCACCGTGCCGGGGATCATCTCGATCATTGTTTGCCCTCATAGATACGGGTGTGAAGGGGGTTGAAGCCGATGCGGTAGGCGAGCTCGCCGGGCGTTTCCACATCCCAGACCGCCAGATCGGCGCGCATACCGGCGGAAATCTCTCCGCGGTCCGTCACCCCCAGCGCGCGGGCTGCGTTGCGTGTGACGCCTGCCAGCGCCTCCTCCGGCGTCATCCGGAACAGGGTGCAGCCCATGTTCATGGTCAGCAGCAAAGACGTCAGCGGCGAGGACCCGGGGTTGCAATCGGTCGCCAGCGCCATCGGCACGCCATGGGTGCGGAAATGTTCGATCGGCGGCGCCTGGGTTTCGCGGATGGTGTAAAAGGCGCCGGGCAGGATAACGGCGACAGAGCCCGCTGCGGCCATCGCCTTGGCATCCTCCTCGGTCGCGTATTCCACGTGATCGACTGACAACGCGCCGTATTTCGCGGCCAAGGCCGTGCCGCCCTGATGGCTCAGCTGTTCGGCGTGCAGTTTCACCGGCAGGGCCAGCTCCTGCGCCACCTTGAAGACCCGTTCGATTTGCGCCGGCGAAAACGCGATGTTTTCGCAGAACCCGTCGACCGCATCCACCAGCCCTTCTGCATGGGCGGCGCGCAGGGCGGGAATGCAGACCCCGTCGATATATTCATCGTCGCGGCCCTTGTATTCGCCGGGTGTGGCATGGGCGCCAAGGAAGGTGGTTTTCACCGTCACCGGGCGCAGTTCCCCCAGCCGGCGGGCGGCGCGCAGCATGTTCAGCTCGGTCTCCCGGTCCAGCCCGTAGCCGGATTTCACTTCCACCACCGTGGCCCCTTCGGCAATCAGCGCATCCAGCCGCGGCAGCGCGTCCTGCACCAGAGCCTCCAGCGAGGCTGTGCGGGTGGCCGAAACGGTGGAGACGATGCCGCCCCCTGCCCTGGCGACCTCTTCATAAGAGGCCCCGTTCAGGCGCATCTCGAACTCCATCGCCCGGTTGCCGCCAAAAACGATGTGCGTGTGGCAGTCGATCAGGCCCGGCGTGACCAGCCGTCCGCCCAGATCGCGCTGCTCCCACGAAAAATTGTCAGCTGACAATTTTTCCCGCGGCCCGGCCCAGACAATCCTGCCGCCAGAAACCGCAACCGCGCCGTCCTCGATCAGGCCATAGGGCGCATCCGTGCCGGCCATCGTGGCCAGCCGCGCCCCTGTCAGAACAAAATCCTCTGCCACAGAATCTCAAATCCCCTTACTGCCGCTTTTGGATTAAACTACGGATTTAGAGCATTATGTCTAGTCATAAAATGAAACGAACAGCCCTGCTAAAACCGCCTGTGATGTGCGGAAATTGCAGGTGCTGATTGACGGGTGCCGTTCTTCTGAACGGCTGACCGCATCTGCAAGCCTTCGGAGATATCAGCTCGTCAGAAGACTCAGGTCTGTCATCATCTGGCTGATTGCCAGCCGTCCAAAGCCCGGCCGAGCAGCAATCGCAACGGGGCTCAAGACCGGAAACGGGCGGCGGCTCTACAGTCACCTGCCGATTGCTTCTAAGGATAAAGGCGTAACCGCAGCCCGATCATCGCAGTTCCCAGGCAGCAGACAGAGGCTGATTTGGTTAAGGACCAGCTCCGGCTTGGCGTTGGAGATGGCGCGGCCCGCGGCCGCAGCGTGATGCGCAGGCAGGGTGTTTCATGCCCGGTCGTTGAGATTATCCTTTGCAGTTTGTTCGGCTCTTATCCTTGCTGCGTAATGTTATTAGCAGCAAGGGATAGCGGTGTGCCTGGGGAGGCGCGGCCGTCCTTTAAGTGGAGAACCAAATACCGGAGAGGCTGCGGGAAATTGAACCTGATGCGCCGGATGGAGGCGGCCTTCCGGAAAATTGTCAGCTGACAATTTTTACGTTCTCATCCCTTGCAAGCATGTTTCAACCTGCGCCAGCGGCGAAAACCTGCATAGAAAGGGAAGCCAGATCAATGTGCAGTTCGTTTCAAAAATTGCCAGCTGACAACTTCACCGCAGCGCATTTCCGCCTGGCCCGAAAATATGCTTCCGGGCTGGAGGTTGCCGCAAATACCTGCCGCCGTCCGGTCAGCCGGTCACGCGCTGCTACACCAATGTTTCCAAGCGAACAGAAGAAATTGTCAGCTGACAATTCTGTCTGCTCTGCCTTTGAACAAGAAGAAAGTGCCCGAGTAGTGCTGCGTCCTTTTGCGGCAGGTTTGGATGCTGCGGGCAAGCGAATTCACACCAATGCGGTCCCGGATTGATAGGCGCGGCTGGTCGCATCCTGCAAAATTGTCAGCTGACAATTTCTGCAGGCCGGGATATCTGAAGCAACGCATTGAGCATCGGACCGATGGAAAACTGGCCTGCACGGGCCTTCTGCGCCAGACGCCGCAAATAGGCCCCTGGGCTGCGGATGGTTTCCAGCTTCTCCAGGATGCACATCACGGCTGCTGCCGCGTCCTTGCGGCCCATGGCAGCCCGTGCGTCGCTCAGAACCGGCATTTCAATGCCGATCATCGGGGAAAGGGCGTCTGCAATCCTGTCTGCGTCCTGCCAGCTGCGCAGCTTTCCTGGATAATAGGCCTGAACCTCCGGGCAGGCCCGCAGCAGGGTGGACAACTCATGTGTCTTCTCAGCGATGCCGGCCTCTATCGGGAGGGGCTGGAGCTGTTCAGATCCCCAATCGGGTTGCGCCGCTTCAGAGTCAGAATCTTTTTTTACTGAATCCTGTATGTGCCGCTCATTTTCGCCGCCGCTGCCGCTCATTTTGCGTGCGGCGAGTGTGGTTTCCTGTGCGGTTTCTGACGGCGCACGGCTGGCAATTTCATGCTGCAGCGTGCGGGCCATCTGGGTCAGACCGGCCTCGCAGGGCTTGCGGCGCAGCAGTTTGCGGGCGGTTTCCAGCAGATCATCCGCCTGGCCCTGAGCGCAGCCCAGCAGCTGCTGGCGCAGAACGGCAACCTTGTCGCGCAGAACTGCCAGTTGTTCCGCACGGGTGCGGGCGGTCAGGGCTGCGTCGAAAACCTGACCGGCATGGCGGGCGAGGGGGGACAGGTCGAAACCAAAGGCCAGCGGCATGTCCGAGCCGCAGCGGCGGGCATAGCGTTTGCCGTTGGGGCTGTTTTTCCGGCTGACAATCCCGGTCCGGGCGAGGGCGGCCAGATGGCGGCGCAGGGTGCTTTCGGGCATTCCATTGAGCCGTTCCATCAGTTTGCGGTTCGAGGGAAACACAATGGCGCTGTCCGGCTCTGCCGGCAGCGCGCGCTGGGGGTAGAATGTCAGCAAGGCCTTGAGCACGCCAAGGGTGCGGTGGCTCAGGTCGAATTCCTCTGCGGCATGGGTGAGCGCAGCCAGAAGGTCCCACTTGTCATGGGTACCTGCCAGCTGGCCGCACTGATCCATCCGCCCAACGGTAATTTGGGACGCATGTTCCATCTTTTTTTCACGAAAGACAAAAAATACCCGCCCCTGTGCAGCGCACAGAGTTGACAGTGACGAGTCTGAGAGGCTATTCCAAAGGTGCTAAATCTGAGAACGGCCTTCTGGGATGTAATGTCCTGGGGGGCTTTTCTTTTGCCTGTTTACGTGCCTCCTGTCCTTATTTCTGCTCTTCTTCTTACTCTTCCGGCTGCTCAGGCTGGTCTTGCTGCCAGCGGCCGTGAAGCTCTGCCATGATCTCCTCTGCGTTGGCATCGAACCAGGTGTCGAAACCGGGCGCGTCCTTGGCGGAGATCGTGAGGGTGATGCCCTTTGCGGTGGTTTTGATCCCGGCCACCTCAGCACCGTTGCTGCCGGGCAGGGCGCGGGTTGCCGCCGGGGCAGGGGCGGGTTTGGGGTCTTGCGGCACGCCTTGGGCATGTTTCAAAACCGCCTCGAACCGCCCGTCGGAGTTAAACATCGTAAAGTCAGGCCGGTTTGTCCTGATGACCGCCCGGGACCGTGCGGCGGGATCGTCGAACAGCTTGACCAGCATCATCCAGCGGTCGCGGCCAATGCCGGGGGCTGAACCGATCGTCCGCAGGAAGGGCAAATCAAAGGCGGTGCCGACCTTGAGCATCCGCGACACCATCGGCAGGTCGATCGACAGCGCGGCGGCAATTGTCTGCCGTCCATAGCCATCCGCCTGCAGCTGCGCCGCAAAGGCCGCCTTTTCGATAAAGCTGAGATCCTGGCGCGAGGTGTTTTCCTGGCCCTGGGCCATCACCAGCGCGTGGTCGTCCAGCTGCCGCACCATCGCCTTGACCGGCAGCCCCAGTTCGCGCAGCGCCTTCAGGCGGCGGCGGCCGTAGACGATTTCGAACCGTCCTGGCGTCTTGGGGTGCGGCCGCAGCAGCACCGGAACCTGCTGGCCGTAGGTCTGCAGGCTGTCCTTCAGCTGGTTGAACGCTACCCCGTCCATGCCCAGGCGGTCCTCATAGCCCGCGTCGTCGATCAGCGCGGTGTCGATTTCCTGCACCGCGCTTTCCTGCAGCTTGCTGAGCGAGGATTGCAGCGCCCCGACCGCACCGCGCGGCATCATCTTGGGTTTCGGCCCCGGAGCGGCTGCTGCGGGGCTGTTCAGGGCTGTGCTGAGAATACCTTTGCGTGCCATCAACGCCTCCATGATTGTTGCAGGAGGGATTCTATTTCATCGTTAACTTGATTCAGTGAATCCACCGCACGGTCGTAGGTTGACCTGTGAAACTGGGATCTTTCGACCTCATAGACCGTTTGCTGAGTCAGCCCGGCGTCGGAAATCGCAGTGGATTTCAGCATCGGGGCAACCATGACTTCCTCGCCGAACAACTGCCGCATGAATGCAACCACCTGTTGCTGTGGACCGTCGTTCGGCTCGTACCGGTTGATCAGAAAGCGCAGGAAATCGAACTCCAGCGCGGCGCCCGCGTTGGACACGACATCCAGCAGTTCGGCTGACATCTGCAGGAACTGCGACATCGACGCGATGTCGAGCATGTTTGGCACCACGGTGATGATCACACCGGTCGAGGCGCAGAGCGCCGACATCGTCAGATAGCCCAGCTGCGGCGGGCAGTCGAAGATGATCACGTCGTAATCCTTCTCGACCTCCTCCAGCGCGGCGGCCATGCGGGCAAAGAAGGCGGGCTGCACGTTGTTGATCAGCGCCTGCGGGGTTTCATGCTCGAATTCCTGCAGGATCAGCCCGCCCGGCGCCAGGTCCAGGCCGGTGAAATAAGTCTGTTGGATGATCTGGCGCAGGGGCAGGGGGTCGTCATAGCGGATTGCGTCATAAATCGTCCCTGTTTCGAGGAAATCGACCTCTGGACGGTAGCCGAAAAGCGTCGTCAGCGATGCCTGCGGGTCAATATCCACAGCCAGCACCCGGTAGCCCTTCAGGGCCAGCCGCTGCGCGGTGTGAATGGACGAGGTGGTCTTGCCCGATCCGCCCTTGAAGTTCAGGAAGGACAGCACCTGCACCTTGTCGCCCTCGCGGCGGCCGCGCAGGTAAGTGCCGGGCGTTTTGGCTGAGGCATCCAGGATCTTGCGCATTTCCAGCAGATCAGCCGCGGAATAGTGGCGCCGGCCGCCCGGCGTGGTGTGCACCTCGGGGAATTTACCGTCAAAATGCAGCTTGCGCAGGAAGCTGGGCGAGATCCCCAGCATTTCTGCCGCTTCGCCGGCGCTGAACAGACGCAATTCCTTCCTTGCGTCCGGCGCAAAATTTGCCAGCATGTGGCTTTCTAGGGCCGCACTGAGGTTCTCCGCATTCTCGCGGATTCGCTGATTGATGTGGAGTGCTACTGCCAACTGCTGCCCTCTCGATAGTAACGCTGTTTTGCGTCAGCGCTTTATTTATCGTTTCTATACGCAATGCGAACGCAGTTGTGCAATAGATTCCTTCAGTTACAGGTTGCAAGCCCGGTGTCCAGATTGGCGCCATGTTCCGGTAAAAGGCTTCAAATTCATCTTAATCATCTGGAAATAAACAAAAATCCTGGCTGCGGCATTGGATGCCGCATCTGTGGATAATTTTTCTGCCAGTGTGCAGGATGCGAAAGCAGCAGCCGCGCAGCGAGTCGCACAGGGTCAGAGTTTTCCGGGAAATTCGCCTGTTTAGGCTCTGTTCCGCGGTTTCGCTGTTCCCAGCCGGATCCAGCGTTCGCAGTATCACCGTCCCCCAAGACGGTTCCAGCAAACGGAGTGTCGGTTTCTGCAAGCGGATTTCGGAATCCTGCACGTCAAACCGCGCCATCGCCGTCAAACTCTCCGCCAAAGGAGAACACTGCCATGACTGAGCAAGCCACCGCGACCCGCTCGCGTTCCGGCGGCCGCCACGCCCGCCGCGCCCTGCGCACTGCGCCGAAGTTTGACATGCTGCCCGGCCTCACCCGCAATATCCCGCTGTGCGAGGTGATGGACGGTGCCCAAGTCGAAAAGATCGACAATGCCTCGATGGACATTTTGGAGAACGTCGGCGTCCAGTTCCGCGACCCCATTGCGCTGGAAGACTGGAAACGCGCGGGCGCCAAGGTTGTTGGCGAGTTGGTCTATCTGGACCGCGGGCTGGTGCGCGAGCTGATCAAGACCATCCCCAGCGATTTCACCTACCACGCGCGGGACCCGAAAAAGAACGTGCGCCTGGGTGGCAAGCATTCGATCTTTGTGCCGATGACCGGCGCGCCCTTCCTGCGCGACCTGGAGGACGTGCGCCGCAACCCGATGCTGGAAGATCTGGCGATGTTCCACAAGCTGGCGCATATGATGCCGGCCCTGCATTCCTCGGCGCACCATATCGTCGAACCTTACGACCATCCGATCAGCCAGCGGCACCTGCGGATCACCTACTCGTCGATGAAATACTCGGACAAGACGTTCATGGGCATGACCACCAGCCCCAAGAACGCCGAGGACGTGATGGACATGTGCGCCATCCTGTTCGGTGAAGACTTCATCATGAACAACCCCGTCACCACCGGCAACTGCAACGGCAACTCGCCGCTGGTCTGGGATGAGACCATGCTCGGCGCCATGCGCGCTTTCGGCAAGCGCCGGCAGCCGGTGCTGTGCTCACCCTTTGTTCTGGGCGGCGCCAACACGCCGGCCTCGGTTGCCGCGTCGGTTGCGCAGCTGAATGCTGAGGCATTGTCGGCTCTGGCCTATACCCAGGTTTGCAACCCGGGCACCCCGGCGATTTACGGCCACTACCTGTCGACCGTCAGCATGAAATCCGGCGCCCCGATGGCGGGCACGCCTGAGATCAGCCTGATGAACTTCATGATCGGCCAGATGGCGCGCTATTACGATGTGCCGTGGCGGACCTCCAACACCCTGGGCGGTGCTAAGACGTTCGACGCGCAGGCGGGGTACGAATCCGCAACCACCCTGTCGGCCGTCATGCACGCGGGCGCCAACTATATCTGGCACTCGGCGGGCTGGAACGAGGCGGGTATGCACTGCTCGGTCGCGAAATTCATCGTCGACGCCGAGCAATGCGCGATGGCCTACCGGATGGCGGAAGGCCCGAAATGGGACGATTTCGATCAGGCCCTTGCCGCGGTGCCGGACGTTGGCCCCGGCGGCCACTACCTGGGCCACCCGCACACCCAGGAGAACTTCCAGCAGGCGTTCTTCATGCCGGACATGTTCGACAACAACTCAATCGAGCAGTGGCAGGCCGAAGGAGGTGTCGAAATCACCGAGCGCGCCCTGAAACACGCCAAGAAACTGCTGGCCGAGTATCAGGAGCCCAAGCTGGACGAGGCCAAGAACGAAGAACTGCTGGACTATATCGCCCGCCGTGAGCGTGAAATTCCCGCCGCGGACGAGCTGAACCAGGATTACTGATCCCACCCTCCTCCCCTGACTGACCCGCCCTGCAAAGGGCGGGTTTTTTTATGTCGGTTGGGGCCAGGGCAGGGGTCGGATTCCTGCAAGTCCGGTGTAGAGCGATCGCTCTACCGTATCCCCATGACTGAAACACAGCACAGAATTGCCGAGAGCCTGGACCGCCAGTTTGCCGAGATGGGGTTTGCTACCCAGGGCGTTGAGGCCCTGCGCGCGGGCGCCGATGTCTCGCTCAGAACGCTCTACAAGTACTTTCCCAGCCGCGAAGCGATGGTGGTCGGTGCACTGGCCTACCGCGACCAGGCCTATGGCGACTGGATCGCAGGCGGACCGGGGCAGGGGGCTGAACATGTGCTTTATCCGCTCAAGCGCCTTGGTGAATGGCTGGAGCAGGTGTCCAGCACCGGCTGCCTGTTTCTGAATGCGCTTGCCGCCTATCCGGACAGTGACGCGATCCGCCAGGCGGTCGAGGACCACAAGACCCGGCTTCAGGCACAATTCCGCACCCGTCTGCTGGACGCGGCGCCGGGTTGCGATGCCGAGGGTCTCTCGGCCGCGCTGTTCCTGCTGCACGAAGGGCTGACCGAGGCGGCCCGGTTCCACGGACCGCACGCCGCCGCTGCTACTGCCCTCAGCAGCGGCAAAACTATTCTGCTGGCGGCAGGGATCGACTGACACAGCCAGCCCCCTCACTCCAACACGGGAAACAACCATGAAAATCGCAGAAATCCACATCTATCAGCATGATCTGCCGGTCAAGAACGGCCCCTACACGATGGCCAACGCTGAGGTCTGGGCGCTTGATACCACGCTGGTGAAACTGGTGGCGGACAACGGCCAGGTCGGCTGGGGTGAAACCTGCCCTGTCGGCCCGACCTACGCGGAATCCCACGCCGGAGGCGCCCGTGCGGCGCTGATCGCGATGGCCGAAGGGCTGATCGGCACCGAGGTGGCCCCGGTGACCCTGCACCGGCGCATGGATGGGCTGCTTACCGGCCACAACTACGCCAAGGCCGCCATCGACATCGCCGCCCATGACCTTCTGGGCAAGCATCTGGGCGTCAGCGTCTCAACCCTTTTGGGCGCCGCCGCCACGGACCGGGTGCCATCCTACTACGCCACCGGCGTTGGCGCCCCCGACGACATTGCGCGCCTCGCCGCCGAGAAACTGGCCGAGGGCTATCCCCGCCTGCAGGTTAAGGTCGGCGGCCGTCCGGTGGAGCTGGACATCGAGACCATCCGCAAGGTCTGGGAGAAGGTCCGCGGCTCCGGCATGAAGCTGGCGGTGGACGGCAACCGCGGCTGGACCACCCGCGATGCCCTGCGCGTCAGCCGCGAATGCCCGGACATTCCGTTCATCATGGAACAGCCCTGCAACACGCTGGAAGACTTGCAGAAAATCCGCCCGCAGATCAGCCATGGCCTCTACATGGATGAAAACAGCACCAGCCTGAACACGGTGATCACCGCGGCGGGCACCGGGCTGGTCGACGGTTTCGGCATGAAAGTCACCCGCATCGGCGGGCTGCAGCCCATGCGCGCCTTCCGCGACATCTGCGAAGCCCGCAACCTGCCCCACACCTGCGACGACAGCTGGGGCGGTGACATCATCGCCGCCGCCTGCACCCATATGGGCGCCACCGTGAAGCCTGGCAATCTGGAGGGCGTCTGGCTGGCTGCCCCTTACATCGAGGGCAACTATGACGCCGAAAACGGTATCCGCATCGAAGGCGGCCACATCGCGTTGCCGCAGGGCCCGGGCCTGGGCATCACCCCGGACGAAAGCCTGTTCGGCACCCCGGTTGCATCCTTCTGAGGGAGAAGAGATCCATGGAATTCCAAGAAAAATGCGCGCTGGTCACCGGCGCGGCGGGTGGCATCGGCGCCTCCATTGTCCAGCGTCTGCGCGCCGCCGGTGCCAAGGTGGCGGTCGCTGACCGCGACACCAGCGGCATAGAGGCCGAGGCGCATCTGCCCGGCGACCTGCTGGACGCGGATTATGCCAACATGCTGCCGCAAGCAGCTGCCGAGGCGCTTGGCGGGCTGGATATTGTCATCAATAACGCCGGTGTCATCACCCGCGGCCCGGTGACAGACACCTCGGACGCCGACTGGGACCTGTCGATGGGGGTGAATGTTCAGGCTCCCTTCCGCATCTGCCGCGCCGCGATCCCGCTGATGGCTGAAACCGGCGGCGGTGCCATCGTCAACACCGCGTCGTGCTGGGGCGGCAAGGCGCCGGGGCCGAACCACGCGCTTTACTGCATGACCAAGGCGGCGATTGCCTCGCTGACCCAATGCATGGGGATGGACCACGCCCATCAGGGCATCCGCATCAACGCGGTCTGCCCGAATGAGGTGAACACGCCGATGCTGCGCACAGGGTTCGCCAAACGCGGCTTTGACCCGGACAGCGCGGTTGCGGAGCTGGGCAAGACCGTGCCCCTGGGCCGCATTGCCCAGCCGGAAGACATCGCTGATGTGGTCATGTTCCTGGCCTCGGACGCCGCCCGCTATATGTGCGGCGCGCTGGTGGAGGTGAACGGCGGGAAACCGGTGTCATGAACCGGTTTGACGGCAAGGTGGCACTTGTCACCGGCGGCCGCAGCGGCATCGGCCAGGCCATTGCCCGCCGTCTGCGCGGCGAAGGGGCACGGGTTTTCACTGCGCAGCGCGGAGAGGATGCCGAGTTCGAGGCAATCGCCGCCGATTTCACCGATCCGGACAGCCCGGCGCAGGTGGTGGCAGAGGCCGTCAGCCGGGCAGGGCGCCTGGATGTGCTGGTCAACAATGCCGGCATGATGCAGGAGGCCGGTGTCGAGGAGATGTCCCTCGCCGACTGGCAGCGCAATCTGACGGTGAACCTGACGGCACCTTTCCTGATGATCCAGGCGGCGCTGCCGCACCTTCGCAAGACCAAGGGCAGCATCGTCAACACCGGCTCCATCGAAGGCCTGGGCAGCAACCCCGGCCATGCCGCCTATTGCGCTTCCAAGGCGGGCCTGCATGGCCTCTCCCGCGCGGTGGCGGTGGACCACGGCCATGAGGGCATCCGCTGCAACGCGGTGGCGCCGGGCTGGATCGACACCGAGCTGAACATGGATTTCATCGAAAGTATGCCCAACCCGGAGGCCTTCCGCCGCGAAATAGGCCGCATCCACCCGGTTGCCCGCACCGGCAAGCCGGAGGAAGTGGCAGCTTTGGTTGCTTTCCTGGCCTCTGAGGATGCCGGTTTCATCACTGGCCAAGTCTACACGGTGGACGGCGGCCGCATGGCCAAGCTGAGCCTGCCTTGAACAAAGAAACGGGCCTCAAAGGCCCGGATCCCCTGTTCATCTGGCTGAAAATATCCCGGGGGAGGCCGCAGGCCGGGGGCAGAGCCCCCACTGCCCTCTATTCCTTGCCGGACCGCCATTCCTTCCACATCAGATAGGTATTTGCGCCCAATGAGGCAAAAGGTTCCAGCGGCAGCCTGGGCGGTTCGGGCTGGGCCAGGAAATGGCTGGCAATCTCCGATCCCCCTTGCAGAACCAGTTCCGCAATGCCCATGCCCTGCAAGGTGCCGCGGGCAATGCCGAGGCCGTTCTGGCAGCAGGCGGAATAGACGCCCTGGTCCAGCTCACCGAAAGCTGCCGAGCCGTTGCGGCTGAGGCACAGCATCCCGGCCCAGCGGTGCTCCATCTGCACGCCTTCCAGATGCGGAAACCGTTCCCTGAACTTGCGGTCATGCACCCAGCCCGCGTTGCGCAGGCGCATTTCGCTGGTCTCGATGGTGGGGTGGAAGCTGGAACAGGTGCGCACCAGGATCCGGTCGCCGTAAGAGCCTGAAATCCGCCGCACAGAGGTGCCCATCGGGTCCGCGGGAGTAACTGACCAGCGGGCCTCGCCACCCAGGCGCTGGACCTGTTCCGGTGTCAGCCGTTCGGTCATCGAGGCATAGAGGCAGATGTGCATCAGGCGGCGCTGGTAGAAGCCGAAACTTTCCAAATGGCCGTTGTTGGCCAGGATGATCGAACCGGTGGTGACGCGCCCCTTAAGGCTTTTCACCAGCCATCCGTTACCCTGTTTTTCAAACCCAATAACCGGGGAGTTTTCAAACACGCTGATCCGGCCCGCCAGATGCGCCGACAGGGTCCGGATATAGGCGGCGGGCTGAATCATCACCGTGCCCGGTGCATAAAGGCCGGAAGTGTAGTGCGGGCTGCCGGTCAGCTCTTGCATTTCGGCCTGCGAATAGAGCGTATGCGGCTCTCCCAGCCGCTCCAGATGGGCGGCGAAATCGCGGTTGTGCTTGTCGCCCGCGCGGGTGGCGGCGGCGTTGATCTTGCCTGCGGGATCGAACATCTCCTGCGGCAGGGCGCAGTCTTCGGCGATACTGGCGGCAAAACGGATTGCCTGCCGGTTCAAGGCAATCGCTGCCTTGTCTGCCTCCAGCCCTGTGCCTGCGTAATTGTCTGAGGCCAGATCATGCGGCAGGTCGATCATGAAGCCGGAATTGCGCCCGGCAGAGCTTTCGGCAAAGGGTCCTGCCTCCAGCAATGCGATCTTCAACGAAGGGTCCAGCTGGTGCAGGCGGCGGGCTGCCGACAAGCCCGCAAATCCGCCGCCGATGATGGTCACATCAGCGGTCAGATCTTGGTCCAGCACCGGCAGCGCGTCCTGCGGCGGCAGGATGGCATTCCATCCCGCCGCGCCGGTCTGCCGGGGCAGGCGTCTGGCAGTGTAGGCGGTCAATCCACGGCCTCGTCTGCGTCATCGGCCAGGTCGATCCAGATGGTTTTAAGCTGGGTGTACTGGTCGTGGGCATGGACAGAGTTGTCACGGCCGCCAAAGCCCGACTGCTTGAAACCGCCGAACGGGGTCGAAATGTCGCCCTCACCGAAGCTGTTCACGGTCACCGTGCCGGCCCGCAGTTGGCGTGCCCCGCGGATGGCGCGTTTGGCATTGGCGGTGAAGATGGAGGCGCAGAGCCCGTATTCGGTGTCGTTGCCGACCTGGATTGCCTCGTCAAAGCCGGAGACCTCGATCACCGACAGCACCGGGCCAAAGATCTCTTCACGCGCCAGCAGCGCGTTGTTGTCTTCGACCTCAACCACGGTGGCCTCGACAAATCCCGCCTCGGCCTTGCCGCCGATCACCACGTTTTCGGCCTTCTCCAGATAAGAGCAGACTTTGGTGTAATGGCCTTCGCTGACCAGCGCGCCCATGCGGGTTTCCGGGTGCAGCGGGTCGCCGATGTTCCACTGCTTGGCGTGGTGAGCGATACGCTCCAGCAGTTCCGCCTTGACGTCCTTATGCACGATCAGGCGGGACGAAGCCGAGCAGTTCTCGCCCATGTTCCAAAACGCGCCATTGACCAGATGCTGGGCCACGCGGTCCAGGTTCTCGGCGTCGTCCATCACGATGGCGGGATTCTTGCCGCCCATCTCCAGCACCACTTCCTTGGCGTTGCTTTCCGCCGAATAGGTCAGGAACTTCTTGCCGGTCACGGTGGAGCCGGTGAAGGAGACCATGTCGATATCCATGTGGCGGCCAATCGGCTCTCCCACCTCGCCGCCGCCGCCGGGCAGGATGTTCAGCACGCCTGCCGGGACGCCTGCCTCAGCCGCCAGTTCCGCAACCCGCAGGGCGGTCAGGGTGGTTTCCTTGGCGGGTTTCACCACCAAGGAGCAGCCCGCCGCCAGCGCCGGGCCGATCTTCCAGGCCAGCATCAGCAGCGGGAAGTTCCAGGGTAGCACCAGGCCAACCACGCCGATGGGCTCGCGCACCACCATGGCGATGTGATCGTCAGACGCCGGCGCTACCTGGTCATAGATCTTGTCGATGGCCTCTGCGTGCCATTTCAGGCAGTGGATGGTCTCCGGCACATCGACGGTTTCGCAGTCATAGATGGTCTTGCCGCTGTCGAGGCTCTCCATCACCGCCAACTCGCGGGCGTTGCGGGTCATCAGCTTGCACAGGCGGATCAGC
Source organism: Leisingera sp. ABD4_442 (assembly GCF_056160905.1). Taxonomy (NCBI): domain Bacteria; kingdom Pseudomonadati; phylum Pseudomonadota; class Alphaproteobacteria; order Rhodobacterales; family Roseobacteraceae; genus Leisingera; species Leisingera sp. ABD4_442. Next base: position 107,924 of record NZ_JBSWYB010000007.1, read on the forward strand.
ACGTCCTTGCGCTCGGACGGGTGCAATTTCGACCAGCGGCCGTCGTCAAAGGACTCGCGCGCCTTTTCGACCGCAAAATCGACGTCCTCGGCACCGCAGGCCGCAATATCCGCCAGCTTCTCACCGGTGGCCGGGTTCAGGGTCTCAAACGTCTTGCCCGAGGCCGCGGGGCAGAATTTGCCGTCGATGAAGGCCGCTGTCGGCAGGTCCAGGCCGGATGCGATGGATTTATATTCGTCATGAGTAAGCAAAGTCATGGATCAGCCCTCCGCCTCGATGTCTGCAATTTTCTGTTTCAGCACGCGCACGACCTGTTCCAGCGCACGTTTGTCGTCCTTGTTCAGGCCGGTCAGCGGCGCCCGCATGGCGCCCGCGTCAAAGCCGTTCATGGTGACGCCGTGCTTGATGGTCTGGATGAACTTGCCGCCCTGTTCCAAGACCCGCATCAAGGGCAGCATCGCCGACATGATCCGGCGGCCCTTGGAGAAGTTGCCTTCGATCACGCAGGCGTTGTACAGCGCCACATGTTCCTTCGGCAGGAAGTTGGAGCCGCCGCAGACCCAGAAGGGCGCGCCCCAGGCAAAGAACTCCAGCGCCTGGTCGTCCATGCCGCAGCCCAGCTGGATGTGCGGATAATCCCGCGCCAGCAGATGCACCCGGTTGATATCGCCGGAGCTTTCCTTGATGCCGCAGAAGTTGCGCGAGCGGCAAACGCGGTCCAGGAACTCCTCGCCCATCATGGTGCCGGTGCGGTGCGGGTAGTTATACAGCATCACCGGCAGATCGGCCGCCTTGTCGATGGCCAGCGCATTCAGCGCGTTTTCGCGGTCGGTCGGAACCGAATAGGCGGGGCTCGCAAGCAGGATGCTTTCTGCGCCCAGCTTGGCGGCGCCTTCGGCCAGCGCGATGGAATCGGGCGTGCGCATGGCGCCGGTGCCGACAACCAGCGGCAGCTTGCTGTGCTCGCGGGTGAACCGCGCCAGCTCCAGCCGTTCCTCAACGGTCTGGGCATAGTTCTCGCCGGTCGAGCCGCCGGAGATCAGGCCGTGCACGCCGCTCTCGATCAGATAGTCGATCACTTGGGCCAGGGCGTCCCAGTTGACGCTGCCGTCCTCGTGATAGGGCGTCACCACGGGGGTGTAGATCCCTTCAAACTTGAAAATAGGGGTCATCTGCGTCCTCATGCAGGGGTTTTACGCGCCACCGTCCCAAGCGGCAGGTCAAGCCCGGCGGGCATGACAAACAGCTCGATCTGATCGCGCGACAGGTTCCAATGGTCGATCGCCAGCTGCCCCGCCGCCGCCTCGTCGCCGGCCTCGATGGCGGCGATGATGGCGTCGTGCTGGGAGCTGGCCTCGCCCAGGTTCTCCGCCATCTGGCGGTCCTGGGGGCGGTAGAAGGTCATGCCGATGCGGGCATGATCGATCAGCAGGCGCTGAAAGGACGGGGCGAGATAGATGTTGTCGGCCATCTCGCCGGTGATCTCGTGAAAACGGTTGTTGGCCATCGCCCGGTCGGCGCCCGAGCCGGTGCGCAGCGCCGCCTTGAAGGCCTCCTGCGCCTCCTTCAGCTCGGCAATCTGCGCCTCGGTCGCGTTTTTGGCCGCCAGCTGCAGCACCGCGCCGTACATCATCGGCGCCGCCAGGAAGAAGTCCCGCAAAGTCATATGCGACATCTCGCTGACCCGCGCCCCGCGGTTTTCCCGCAGATCGACATAGCCCTCGCCCGCCAATTGCCGCAGCACTTCGCGCAGCGGCGTGCGGGACAACTCGAACTCTTCCGACAGCTTTGATTCGTCGAGATCGGCGCCCGGCCGCAAGGCAAGCGTCATGATGGCCGTTTTCAGATGGCCATAAAGCTCTGCCTTTCTGCGTTTGGACGCGTCCTTCATTCCAGTCTCCATCGTTGCGTTTGAACCTGTCCGGGCAGGATGACCCGGCTGTTCAGCTTCGGCAACCACATTGCTCATTTTGTGTTAGGAGAAAATACAATTTGTGTACAGAGAAAAAATATGCAGTATGCACGAAATGTTTTCGGAGGAGGGGAACAGGTGACGACCCATACGGAAGACGCCGTGATCGACTGCCGCAATTTGTGGAAGATCTTTGGCCGCCGCGCAGATGAGGCAATGAAAGCCGTTAAGGAACAGGGGCTTGGAAAGCTGGAAGTGCGCGACCGCTTCGACTGCGTCGTTGGGGTGCAGGACGCGAGTTTCACCGTCGGCCGCGGCGAGATCTTCTGCATCATGGGCCTGTCCGGCTCCGGCAAATCGACCTTGATTCGCCATGTGAACCGGCTGATCGAGCCGACCTCCGGCCAGTTGTTCATCGAAGGCCAGGACGTCAACAAGCTGTCCGCGAAGGATTTGCGCGAAGTGCGGGCCGAGAAAATCGGCATGGTGTTCCAGAACATGGCGCTGATGCCGCACCGCACTGTGCTGGATAACGTCTCCTTCAGCCAGGAGGTGCGCGGCCACGATCCCAAGGAACGCCGCGAAAACGCGATGCGCGCCATTGATGCCGTGGACCTCAACGGCTGGGACCAGAAATACCCGGATGAACTGTCGGGCGGAATGCAGCAGCGCGTCGGCCTGGCCCGTGCCATTGCCGCCGATCCCTCGATCCTGCTGATGGACGAACCCTTCTCGGCGCTTGATCCGCTGATCCGCCGCCAGTTGCAGGACAAGTTCATGTCGCTGTCGGCAGAGATGAAGAAGACCACCCTGTTCATCACCCACGACCTGGACGAGGCGATCCGCATCGGTGACCGCATCGCCATCATGAAGGATGGCGCCCTGGTGCAGGTTGGCACGCCAGAGGACATCGTGACCAACCCCGCAGACGATTATGTCGCCGACTTTGTCGCCGGCATCTCCAAGCTAGAGCTGATCTCGGCGGCCAAGATCATGACACCTGTCGAGCAGTATGAGCAGAGCAACGGCCCGGCAAATGTGGACAGCTGGCCCGAGGCGCATCCGGACCATTCGCTGGACGATCTGGTGAACCTCTCCATCGCCACCCAGCACCCGGTGGTGGTCAAGGCCGACGGCAAACCCATCGGCATCGTCACCAAGAACGCCTTGCTGCGCGGCATCCAGGGCGATGTCGAAGACGCAGCCAGCCTCAAGCACTAAGGAGCGGGACCCATGGCAGACAAAGAATTCAGCATCCTGGACCCGTTTTCCTCGATTGATCTTGGGCTGGCGGAATCGGCGGACGGCGTGAAGCAATGGGCGATTGCCAACCGCGGCATCATCCAGCCGATCAAGAAGTTCTTTAACGAGATGATCGTCGGCATCGACACTGCGCTCAATGCAGTGCCGCCGATGATCATGCTGGCGATCCTGATCCTGATCGCCTGGCAGGCCGCGGGCCGCCGGGTGGCGATCCTGGTCGGCGTGGCGATGTTTGCGCTTGGCTTCCTGTCGCCCAACGCCTGGGGGCTGGCGATGACCACGCTGGCGATTGTGGTTTCGGCGGTGATCCTCTGTTTTATCATCGGTCTGCCGCTGGGGATCCTGGCGGGCAAGAACGACCGGTTTGAGACCGCCATGCGGCCGGTGCTCGACACCATGCAAACCATCCCAGCCTTTGTTTACCTTGTGCCGGTGGTGATGCTGATTGGCATCGGCAATGTCTCTGGCGTCATTGTGACGATCATCTTCGCGCTGCCGCCGCTGATCCGCCTGACCTCGCTGGGCATCCGCGGCGTGAACCCTTCAGTCGTCGAGGCCGCCCGTGCATTCGGCGCCAACCCCCGCCAGATCCTGTTCAAGGTCGAGCTGCCGCTGGCGACCCCCACCATCCTGGCCGGCGTCAACCAGACCATCATGCTGTCGCTGTCGATGGTGGTGATTGCCTCGATGATCTCGGTCAAGGGGCTGGGCAACGAGGTGCTGCGCGCCATGGGCCGGCTGGATGCGGGCAAGGCGCTGGTCGGCGGCCTTGGCATCGTGATCCTGGCTATCGTGCTGGACCGCATTACCCAGGGCATGGGCCAATCGGGCCGCGAACGCGGCCACCGCCACTGGTGGCAGGGCGGCCCCGTCGGCGCAGTGCTGCGCCTGGCGGGCAAGGCCTGACGGGCAAGACCGGACTTTCAATTTCATCTGAACACCTAAGGGAGGACACATATATGTTCAGAAAAACCGCACTGGCTGCGCTGGCAGCCTCGACTATGCTGGCAGGCGCGGCGTTTGCTGCAGACAACCCCGGCGAAGGCGTCACCGTGCGCCCGGTGATCCAGCCGACCGTCGAGGAGTTCTTCCAGGCGCGCATCGTGTTCCAGGCGCTTCGCGACCTCGGCTATGACGTGGCAGAGCCGGAAGAAGTGCTGGCCCAGACCATGCACCTGGCCCTCGGCACCGGCGACGCGGATTTCACCACCGCCTCCTGGAACAAGCTGCATGACAACTTCTTTCAGGAATCCGGCGGCGACGACGTGCTGGAGAAGGTGGGCCACCTGATCGACGGCGCACTGCAGGGCTATCTGGTGAACAAGGCAGCCTATGATGCCGGCGTGCAGAACCTGGGCGACCTCAAGGACCCGGCAAAGGCCGCCATGTTCGACGCCGATGGCGACGGCAAGGCCGATCTGGCCGGCTGCGTGCCCGGCTGGGGCTGCGAGCGCGTGATCGAACATCAGCTGACCGAGTTCGGCCTGCGCGACACCGTGAATCACAACCAGGGTGAATATAACGCCATCATCGCCGACACCATCGCCCGCAACGCAGGCGGCGAAAACGTTCTGTACTACACCTGGACGCCTTACTGGGTCTCCGGCGCACTGGTGCCGGGTGAGGACGTGGAATTCCTGGCCGTGCCCTATTCCTCGCTGCCCGATGGCGCCACCGCGGAGACCACCTTCAACGGCAAGGACCTGGGTTTTGCGGTGGACAGCATCCGCATCGTCGCCACCGATGAGTTTCTGGACGCCAACCCGGCAGCTGCAAAACTGTTCGAAGTGGCGCAGATCAACATCAACGACATCTCCATCCAGAACAAGAAGGTGGCGGATGGCGAGGACAGCTCGGAAGACATCGACCGCCATGTGGCCGAATGGATCGACGCCAACCGCGCCGCCTATGACGGATGGCTGGACGCGGCCCGCGCTGCAGCCAAGTAATAGGGGATAGACCCGACTCACTGGACTGCGCGGGGCTTTCTCCGCGCAGTCCGTTTCATTTCTGGGGCAAACCATGACCAAGACACAGCATTTTGCCTTTCTCCTGGTGGAGGAATTCTCCCATCTCGCCTTCTCCTGCGCGGTGGAGCCCTTGCGCATCGCCAATCTGGTCAGCGGCAAGGATCTGTATGATTGGTCCTTCGGATCGGAAAACGGCGAGACCGCAGTCTGTTCCAACGGCTCGGTGACCCTGGTGCACTACGGCTTTGACGCGATCCCGAAATGCGACCAGCTGTTTGCACTGTCGGGCATCCACATGCGCAATCATGTGACCAAACCCCTGCTGGCCGCTTTGCGCCGTGAAAAGGCGCGCGGCATTTCGGTTGGTGCGCTGTGCTCCGGCGCCTGGGTGCTGGCGGAGGCCGGATTTCTGAAAGGCATGCAGGCGGCGATCCACTGGGAATACCACGACAGCTTCATGGAGGCGTTTCCGGAGGTGAACCTAGTGCGCAGCGTCTTCGTGGCGGACGAAAAACACATGACCGCCTCTGGCGGCACGGCCACGGCCGACCTGATGCTGCACCTGATTGAGCGCGACCACGGCTATGACCTGGCCGTCGCGGTGGCCGATCAGATGGTCTATAACGCGGTGCGCAATGCAACCGCTGAACAGAAGGTCTCGCTGCAATCGCGCAACGGCATGCGCAACACCCATCTGGCCCGCGCTATCCAGATGATGCACGACCACATCAGCGATCCGGTCTCTCCCACGGTGATTGCCGACGACATCGGTATCTCCACCCGCCAGCTGGAGCGGCTGTTCGGCAAATACCTGAACACTTCGCCCAAGAAGTATTTTATGGAAATGCGGCTGGAGCGCGCCCGCAACCTGCTGATCCAGACCGAATCCTCGGTGACAGAGGTGGCGCTGGCCTGCGGTTTCGACAGCCCGGGCCATTTCTCCCGCGTTTACCGCGCTGCCTTCAACGTGACGCCGATGCTGCAGCGCGGCCGGATCAGCTGAGGCCGCCGGAAACCGGCGCGGTTTCCGGCCATGAAAAATCGATTTTTCATGGCCGTTTTCATTGCATGAAAACGGCGGGCGCCCGGTGCAATCTCTGCTGGCTTTCAAAGCTGTATTTCCCATATTGAAATGAAGCCCGTTCATCCCAGCCACAGGCCAGGAGCCGCCAATGTCCCGCCGCCATTACAACCTGCCGCCACTCACCACCTTGGCTGCCTTTGAGGCCGCGGCCCGGCATCTGAGCTTCAAGAACGCGGCACAGGAGCTGTCGGTGACCCCAGGTGCAGTCAGCCACCAGGTCAAGGCGCTGGAGGCGGAGCTGCAGGCGCCGCTGTTTCAGCGCAAGCACCGCGGGGTTGAGCTGACAGAGGAGGGCGAGGCGCTGTTTGAAACCCTGGCCTCCTCGTTTTCCAAGATTTCGCTCAGCCTCAAGACCATACGCGACCGCCGCACCGGCGGTACCGTCACGATCGGCTCCACCTCCGCCGTTGCGTCGCTGTGGCTGTCGCCCTCAGTGGTACGGTTCTGGGGCAGGCACCCGGATGTGAACGTCAATCAGATCGTTAACGACCGGCCCCTGCGCAGCATGCCGGATGTGGACTTTTACATTCGCTATGGGCGCGAGCGGGATACCAGGCTGGAACAGGCTGAGCTTTACCGCGATCACCTGGTGCCAGTTGGGAACGCGGAGCTGGCAGACAGGCTGACCGGCTGCGCTCTGGAGGAATTGGCGCAGCAGCGGCTTTTGCATCTGGAGTCGGACGATAGAAGCTGGACCACCTGGGCCGACTGGTTTTTGCAGCTGGGTTATGACGGGCCCATCGCGCCGGGGGTGCGGGTGAACAACTATTCGGTGGCGCTGCAGGCGGCGCAGGACGGGGTGGGTCTGGCGCTGGGGTGGCAGCGGCTGCTGACACCCTTGCTGACCACTGGCCAGCTGGTGCCGATCGGGCCGCATGTTCTGGCCGCACCTCATGGCTTCCACCTGGTGGGCCGTCCGGACGCGGAATTGTCGGAAACCGCCCGTTTGCTTCGCAATTGGGTGATTGACGAGGTCCGTCAGGGGTCGGGTGAGCTCAGCTAATCTCAGCGTGAAAATTCCTGATATTGAGTGAATCTGCCGTCTCCCTTCAATGGCGCAAAATCCGCACATCTTTTTCCTGCCTTGGAGAGACCCAGATGAACAAGCATGACACGCTTGCCCCGGTTATGGCTCCGGTCAACGTCGCAAACGGCCTGCCGAACGCCCATTACATCGACCCCGCCGTTTTTGCCGAAGAGAAACGCTCGGTTCTGTTCAAGAACTGGTCCGGCATCGGCTTTGGCAAGGACGTGCCGGAGCCGGGCTATGCCAAACCGGTGGATTTCCTCGGCATGCCGCTGTTGATCGTGCGCGACAAGGACGGCGAGATCGGCGTTTTCCAGAACACCTGCCGCCACCGCGGCATGATCCTGGTCGAGAAGGCCGGCAAGATCCGCGGCGCCATCCGCTGCGCCTATCACAGCTGGTGTTATGGCCTCGACGGCCGCCTGGTCTCCACCCCGCATGTGGGCGGCCCCGGCAACAACAAGCATGAAGACATCAAGCTGGACGAGCTGGGCCTGGTGCGCATCCGTTCCTACGTCTGGCGCGACGTGGTCTTTGTGAACGTCGACGGCACTGCACCCGAATTCGAAGAAGCCCACGCCACCCTGCTGGAGCGCTGGAAGGAATTTGAAACCCCGGTGCATCACGGCGGCGAAGGCTCCGGCTTCAAGCTGGAAGTCAAAACCAACTGGAAGCTGGCGGTTGAAAACTACTGCGAAAGCTACCACCTGCCGTGGGTGCACCCGGGGCTGAACAGCTATTCCCGCCTGGAAGACCACTACAACATCGAAGTGCCGGGCCACTACTCCGGCCAGGGCACTCTGGTCTACCGCCAGCTGAAGGGCGAAAACGGCGAGCTGTTCCCGGATTTCGAAGGCCTCAGCAGCAAGTGGGACGAGGGCGGCGAATATGTGGCCGTCTACCCGAACGTCCTGCTGGGTGTTCAGCGCGACCACGCCTTTGCGATCATCCTGGAGCCGGTTGATACCGAAAACACCGTCGAGCATATCGAACTCTACTATTCCAAATCTTCCGACGACACGCCGGAGCTGGAAGATCTGCGCACCGAGAACGCCAAGCTGTGGAAGACCGTGTTCGAGGAAGACGTCTTTGTGGTCGAAGGCATGCAGAAGGGCCGCCACGGCGAGCTGTTCGACGGCGGCCGGTTCTCCCCGGCGATGGACGGCCCGACCCACAATTTCCACGCCTGGGTGGCCGATCAGGTGACCAAGGGCCGCGAGGCATGAGTTCTTTTCTGAACGGCGGGCTGGCCAGGAACTTCCTGGCCGGCAAATGGGTCGAAGGCGACGGCGGCAGCCGCATGGCTGTCGAAGATCCCGGTAATGCCGAACACGTGGCAGACTGCGCACTGGCAGGCGAGGAAACCCTGGCGAAAGCGCTGGAAGCGGCGCGGGCGAGTTTCGAGCGCGGCGACCTGGCTGCGATGCAGCCCTCTAAGCGCGGCCAGCTGATGCAGCGCATCGCCGCTGAAATCCGCGGCATCGCCGAAGAAGGCGCTGAGCTGTTGTGCCGCGAAAGCGGCAAGAGCCTCAGCGCTGCGCATGATGAATTCGAGGAAGCCGCGCAGTATTTCGAATACTACGGCGGCATGGCTGACAAGATCGAAGGCAAGTCGATCCCGCTCGGCCCCGATTACGCTGATTACACCGTTTATGAGCCCTATGGCGTCTCCGCCCAGATCGTGCCGTGGAACTTCCCGGTGTCGATTGCCGCGCGTTCGCTGGCACCGGCCATGGCGGCTGGCAACTCCGTGATCATCAAATCGCCGGAGCTGGATCCGATGGCGCTGGCGATGCTTGGCGTCGCACTGGAACGCGCGGATGTCCCTGCGGGAACAGTCTCCATTTTGAACGGTATCGGTGCAGACCTCGGCGCGCGGCTGGTGGAAAGCTCCGCCGTCGATCAGATCGTGTTCACCGGCTCGGTCCCGACCGGCCAGGCGATCCTGCGCGCGGCTGCCAACCCGGTGACGCCCGCGCTGATGGAGCTGGGCGGCAAATCGGCAGCGGTGGCCTTTGAGGACACCAACCTCGACACGCTGATGTCCTCCTTGCAAAGCGGCATCTTCTATAATGCGGGCCAGGTCTGCTCTGCCATGTCGCGAGTGCTGGTGCATCGCTCGATCTATGACGAGGCCGTCGAACGCGCCGCCGCGCTGGCAAACGGCCTCAGCGTTGGGCATGGCTTGGAAAACCCCGGCCTCACGCCGGTGATTTCGGCCAAGCAACTTGACGGCATCGAAACCCTGACCGCCACCGCCCGCCAAAGCGGCGCCCGCGCGGCTTCGGGCGGCGCCCGGCTGGAGCGGGAGGGCTATTTCATGGCTCCCACAATTCTGGCCGATGTGGAACCTGCGTCCCGCGTCGCACAGGAGGAGATCTTTGGCCCCGTCACCTGCTTCACACCCTTCGACACCGAAGCCGAGGCAATCGCCATGGCCAACGGCACCGAGTTCGGGCTGGTCGCCGGCGTCTTCACCCGCGATCTGGCGCGGGCACATCGCGTGGCGAACCGTTTGCGCGCCGGGCAGGTCTTTGTGAACGAATGGTTCGCGGGCGGCATCTCCACCCCGTTCGGCGGGGTCGGAAAATCCGGTTTCGGCCGTGAAAAGGGGCTGGAAGCGCTTTATAATTATGTGCGCACCAAGAACATCGCGATCTCGCTGAAGGGCTGAGCCATGGACCGCGACGACCTCGACCGCGCGCTGCTCAAGGCGCATGAGGACAACGACCACACCGTGCTGGTCCGGCTCTACACGCTGGCCGGTGACCGGGCCGAGGAAGCAGGCGACATCGACGCCGCCTGTTTCTTCCTGACCCATGCCTTTGTCTTTGCGCTGGAGGCCGGGCTGCCGGAAGCCAAAAAGCTGAACCGCCGCCTGGCGGCGCGGGGCCGGGCGCATCCGCTGGAGCTCTGATACATGTTTCAGGCTGCTGCCCCCGCAAGGGCAGCGGCCTGTTTTGGCCGGCAGGGGAGGGCCGGCCAATCTATTTTCCAAAGGGAGAGGCAATCATGATCCCCAATAAAATGGCGGCGGTCCTGCTGACTGGCCATGGCGGTATCGAGAAACTGGACTACCGCACGGACGTCGATGTGCCGCAGCCCGGCCCAGGCGAGGTGCTGATCCGCGTCGCGGCGGCCGGCATCAACAACACCGACATCAACACCCGCATCGGCTGGTACTCCAAGGCGGTGGATGCCGACACCAACGCGGGCGGCGCCACCGGATTTGACAGCGTCAACGACGACGACGCCAGCTGGTCTGGCAAACCGCTGGAGTTTCCCCGCATTCAAGGCGCGGATGCCTGCGGCCATATTGCAGCCGTGGGGGAAGGGGTCGATCCTGCCCGCATCGGCGAGCGGGTCTTGGTGCGCAACATGCTGCGGACTTACGTCGATTACCGCCCCTATGAATGCTGGACCTTCGGCAGCGAATGCGACGGCGGCTTTGCCCAGTTCGCAGTGGCACCTGCGCGCGAAACCCACGCGGTGAATTGCGACTGGTCCGACGCGGAGCTGGCCTCGATCCCCTGCGCCTATTCCACGGCTGAAAACATGCTGCACCGGGTTGGCTTGGGGGCTGAGACCGTGCTGATCTCCGGTGCCTCCGGCGGCGTCGGCTCTGCCGCCGTGCAACTGGCGAAACGCCGCGGCGCCACCGTGATTGCGCTGTCCTCTGCCGCCAAGGCGGATGAGGTTCTGGCGCTTGGCGCCGACCGGGTTGTCGATCGCAACGCCGATCTGGTCAAGGAACTGGGCGAAGGCTCCATCGACGTGGTGGTCGATCTGGTGGCGGGTCCGCAGTGGCCGTCTTTTCTGGACGTGTTGCGCCGAGGCGGGCGTTACACCACCGCTGGCGCCATCGCCGGTCCGATTTCCGAGATCGACGTGCGCACGCTCTATCTGAAGGATCTGACCCTGATGGGCTGCACCTTCCAAGAGGATGAGGTTTTCGCCAATCTGGTCTCCTACATCGAGGCGGGCGAAATCCGCCCGCTGGTCGCCAAGACCTATCCGCTGAGCGAGATTGCGACCGCGCAGGAGGATTTCCTGAGCAAGGCCCACACCGGCAAGCTGGTGCTGATGATCCCGGACGTGGCGCCATGAAGATCAAGAAGATCGAGCTGTATCAACTGGACCTGCCGTACTCGGGCGGCGTCTACATGCTGTCGGGCGGTCGGGAGTACCGCAGCTTTGATGCGTCCTTCGTGCGCATCACCACGGATACGGGGCTGGAAGGCTGGGGCGAGAGCACGCCGTTCGGCTCCACCTATATCGCCTCCCATGCCCTGGGCGCGCGCGCCGGGATTGCCGAGATTGCGCCCTACCTGCTGGGCCGCGACCCGCGGCAGATGGACCGCATCAACGAGGCGATGGATGAGGCGCTGCTGGGCCACAACCATGCCAAATCGGCCATCGACCTCGCCTGCTGGGATCTGTTCGGCAAGTCAGTGAATATGCCGGTTTGCGAACTTCTGGGCGGCTCCACCGGCAAACGCCTGCCGGTGATCTCATCAATCTATGCGGGCAGCCCGGAAGACATGCGCGCCCGCGTCGCGCAGCACCGGGAGATGGGGTATCTGGGCCATTCGGTGAAGATCGGCGCGCTGGACAGCGAAGGCGGCCCGGCGCTGGACGCCGAGCGCATCCGTGCGTCGCTGGCCGACCGCCAGCCGGGCGAGTTCTTCCTGGTCGATGCCAATGGCGGGCTGACGCCGGAAACTGCGCTCAGGATGCTGCGGATGCTGCCGGAGGGGCTGGATTTTGTGCTGGAGGCGCCCTGCAAGACCTGGCGCGAGACCCTATCGCTGCGCAAGCGCTGCACTGTGCCGATCATCCTGGATGAGCTGGTGCAGCAGGATGAGGACATCGCCCTGATGCTGGCGGAGGACGTGGCCGATGGCATCGGCCTCAAGATCTCCAAGGCGGGCGGGCTGACCCATGGGCGGCGGCACCGGGACATGTGCCTGGCGGCGGGTGCGACGGTCAGCGTGCAGGATACGGTGGGGTCCGTGGTGGCGTTCTCTGCCATCGCCCATTTGGGCACCACGGTGCCGGAGCGGTCTTTGCGCTGCATTCTGGACTGCCGCGATATGGTGACGCTGCAAACGGCGGAATTCGATGCGCCTGTTCAGGACGGCGGCGTGCTGGTGCCGGACGCGCCGGGGCTGGGGATCACTGTCGACCGGGACCTGATGGGCGCGCCGCAGGCGGTCTGGGAAGCATGACAGCATCGTAAAATGCGGCAGCTGCCGCGAATCATATTCCCAGCGTCGCAAACGTTAGCGCCATCAAACTGACTCGCCCCGGCAGACCCAGGTTTGCCGGGGTGTTTTGTCCACAGGCCGGAGCTTTGGTTGCCGGTTCCGCGGGCTGGATCTGACGTATTAACAGCCCCCGGATGCGGCATTCTGGCTTAGAAGCTGCGATCACGGAGGAATTTACCCGGGAGGCGGGGCGGCGCCCTTGCCATTCGGCGGCAAATTTGATTCGAGTGCGCCCGATCAAACAGGGCCGGACCCGGCTGGTAAAGAGTCAAAAGCGACCGCTGACCCGCGTTTTCTTTGTCTCCGCCGCCGGAAACAGATAAGAACCGCCACGGGAATCGGCCTCGGAAGGACGTAGCGCAAACATGAAAACATTTAACTTGAGGAAGGGGCTGGATCTGCCGGTGACAGGCGCACCGGAACAGGTCATTCACCCTGGCCCGGCCATCACTTCGGTGGCGGTGCTGGGCCCCGACTATCTGGGTCTGAAACCCCGTATGCTGGTGCAGGAAGGCGAGGAGGTCGAACGCGGCACTCCGCTGTTCTGCCACAAAGATGCCGAGGCCGCGATGATGGTGGCGCCGATGACCGGCAAGGTCGTGGCGATCAACCGCGGCGCCCGCCGGGTGCTGCAAAGCGTGGTGATCGCGGTATCTGATGCCGAAGACAGGGGCATCGACTTCTCCGCCACCGGCAATGCCGATACTGCCGAAGGGCTGACCGAGAAGCTGTGCGCGGCCGGTCTGTGGACCTCTTTCCGCACACGTCCCTATTCCAAGATGCCGGTGCCGGGCTCCAAGCCGGGCGCGATTTTTGTCACCGCGATGGACAGCGAGCCGCTGGCCGCCGATGCCGCGCTGATCATCAACGACGCTGCTGAGGCGTTCGAGGCCGGCCTGAAGGCGCTGACGCTGCTGACCGAGGGCACCACCTACCTGTGCCAGAAGACTGGCGACAGCATTCCGGGCGCGAACCTTGCGGGCGTTGAGGCGGCTGCTTTCTCCGGCCCGCACCCCTCCGGGCTGGCTGGCACCCACATCCACTTCCTGAACCCGGTGCGCGCCGAGGATCAGGTCTGGACGATTTCCTATCAGGATGTGATCGCCATTGGCCGTCTGCTGCAGACCGGCCACCTGGACCCGTCCGTTGTGGTTGCGCTGGGTGGTCCCGCTGCGCGGTCGCCGCGGCTGGTTCGGACCGTGATGGGCGCCTCCACCGATGAGCTGACCCGCGGCGAGATTTCCGAAGACGGCCCCGTCCGTGTGATCTCTGGTTCGATCCTGTCGGGCCGCCAGGCGGCTGGCCCGGTTGCTTACCTCGGCCGGTTTGCACGTCAGGTTGCCCTCATCAAGGAAGACCGCGAGCAGATCCCGCTGGGCTGGATCCGCCCGATGGGCAGCAAATACGCGGTTCAGCCGGTGCTGGGCTCGGCCCTGACCAGCAAGCTGTTCGGCCTGACCAGCAACCTGAACGGCGGCCGCCGTGCGATGGTGCCCACAGGCACCTTTGAGCAGCTGATGCCGCAGGACTATCTGCCGACGCAACTGCTGCGCGCGCTGCTGGTCAAGGACACCGACACCGCACAGGCACTGGGAGCGCTGGAGCTGGACGAAGAGGACATGGGCCTCGTCGGCTTTGCCTGCCCGGCCAAGTACGAATACGGGCTGGCGCTGCGCGACTGCCTGGCCAAGATTGAAAAGGAGGGCTGAGCCGGATGGGATTGCGCAGCTTCTTTGACAGGATCGAGCCCCATTTCGAGAAGGGCGGCAAGTACGAGAAGTACTTCCCCGTCTACGAGATGGTGGAGTCCTTCCTGTATACCCCGAAAACCGTCACCACCGTGGCGCCGCATGCCCGCTCATACGTGGATATGAAGCGGATCATGACCTATGTGGTGATTGCCACCATCCCCTGCATCCTGTGGGGCATGTGGAACACCGGCTACCAGGCGAACTCGGCGATTGCCGCACTTGGTGCCGATGCCGCCACCGGCTGGCGGATTGCCATCCTGAACACGCTGGGTGTGTCGCTGGATGCGGCCAACCCGCTGGCGAATATTGCCCATGGGTTCTTGTATTTCCTGCCGATCTACATCGTGACGCTGGTTGCGGGCGGTATTTTCGAGGTCATCTTTGCCACCGTGCGCGGCCATGAAGTCAACGAAGGCTTCCTGGTCACCTCGATGCTTTACACCCTGATCATGCCGGCCTCGACGCCGCTGTGGCAGGTGGCGCTTGGCATCATCTTTGGCGTGGTGATCGGCAAGGAAGTCTTTGGCGGCACCGGCAAGAACTTCCTGAACCCGGCGCTGACGGGCCGTGCGTTTCTGTATTTCGCCTATCCGGCAAACATGTCGGGCGATAGTGTCTGGACTCCGGTTGACGGCTTCTCCGGCGCAACTGCGCTGGGTGTATCCGCAGCTGAAGGCGTGCAGGCGCTGGCGGCCAAGGGCATTGAATGGTCCGATGCTTTCTATGGCACCATTCAGGGCAGCTTTGGCGAGACCTCGACTCTGGCTTGTGCCATCGGTCTGGTATTCCTGCTGGCGACCAAAATTGCCAACTGGCGCCTGATCGCGGGCTGCCTGGGCGGCATGATCGGCTTTTCGCTGCTCTTGAACGTAATTGGTTCCGACACCAACCCGATGTTTGCCATGCCCTGGTACTGGCATCTGGTTCTGGGCGGCTATGCCTTTGGCCTGGTGTTCATGGTGACCGAGCCGGTTTCGGCGTCGCACACCAACGCGGGCCGCTACATCTATGGCGCGCTGATCGGTGTGATGGTGGTGCTGATCCGGGTGCTGAACCCGGCCTTCCCCGAAGGCATGATGCTGGCCATCCTGTTCGGCAACGTCTTTGCACCGCTGATCGACTACTTCGTCGTGCAGGCCAACATCAAACGGAGGGCGCGCCGCCATGGCTGAGACCCAAAGCAAAGGCCTCATTGGCCGCTTCCTCGCCGCGTCCCCGGACTCGGTCGGCAAGACCCTGGTGATCGCGGTTGGCGTCTGTCTGCTGGCCTCGATGATCGTGTCCACCGCCGCCGTGTCACTGCGCCCGGTGCAGGAGATCAACAAGAAGCTTGATAAGCAGCTGAACGTTCTGCAGGTGGCGGGCCTTTATGAGCCTGGCCAGGACGTGGCCGAAGCCTTCAAGGCGTTTGAGCCGCAGGTGCTGGACCTGCAGACCGGCCAGTTCACTGATCAGTTCGACGCCGCCAGCTTTGACGACCGCGCCGCCGCGCAGGACCCGGAGCTGAGCCGCGCGCTGGATGTGGATCCCGCGGGCATCGGCCGCCAGTCGCGTTACAAGACCGTCTATCTGCTGCGTGACGAAGCGGGCGAACTGGACAAGGTGATCCTGCCGGTTCACGGCTACGGCCTGTGGTCGACCCTCTATGGCTTCATCGCGGTAGAGGAGAACGGCAACGACATCTTTGGCCTGCAGTTCTATCAGCACGGCGAAACCCCGGGCCTGGGCGCCGAGGTGGACAACCCGCGCTGGAAATCCCTGTGGAGCGGCAAGAAATTGCATGATGCCGAGGGCACCCTGCAGATCACCGTTGCCAAGGCGCAAGGTCCGGCCGGACCCGACCACCACATCGACGCGCTGGCCGGTGCCACGCTGACCTCGGTGGGTGTCGATAACCTGGTGAAATTCTGGATGGGCGAAGAGGGCTACGCACCCTTCCTGGCCGCCCTTAAAGCGGGAGAGCTCTGATGGCGCAGACCAAGAAAGAAATGCTGGTCGACCCATTGGTCGACAACAACCCGATCACTCTGCAGGTTCTGGGCATCTGCTCGGCGCTGGCGGTGACCTCTTCGCTGCAAGTGGCCTTTGTGATGACCCTGGCGGTGACCTTTGTGACCGCGTTCTCGTCGATGTTCATCTCGATCCTGCGGAACCAGATCCCCAGCTCGATCCGGATCATCGTGCAGATGGTGATCATCGCCTCGCTGGTGATCCTGGTGGACCAGGTGCTGAAGGCCTACGCCTTTGAGATCTCAAAAACCCTGTCGGTCTTTGTGGGTCTGATCATCACCAACTGTATCGTGATGGGCCGCGCCGAAGCCTTTGCCATGAGCAACCCGCCGGTGGCCTCGTTCATCGACGGCATCGGCAACGGCCTGGGCTACGGCCTGATCCTGATGCTGGTGGGCGTGATCCGCGAGCTGTTCGGCTCCGGCTCCCTGTTCGGCATCACCATTCTGGAGACCGTGAACAACGGCGGCTGGTATGTCCCGAACGGCATGCTGCTGCTGCCGCCCTCGGCGTTCTTTGTCATCGGCCTGCTGATCTGGGCCTTCCGCACCTGGAAACCCCAGCAGGTGGAAGAGCGTGAATATAAAATCCAATCCGTGGAGGCGCACTGATGGAAGGGCTGATTTCACTCGCCGTCAAGGCCATCTTTGTCGAGAACCTGGCGCTCTCCTTCTTCCTGGGCATGTGTACTTTTATTGCGGTGTCCAAGAAGATCTCCACAGCACTTGGTCTGGGGATTTCGGTGATGCTGGTGCAGGCCATCACCGTGCCGACCAACAACCTGCTGCTGACCTACCTGCTGAAGCCGGGCGCGCTGGCCTGGGCGGGCTTCCCGGATGTGGATCTGACCTTCCTCGGCCTGATCTCCTATATCGGGGTGATCGCGGCGATGGTGCAGATCCTGGAGATGATCCTGGATAAGTATTTCCCGCCGCTTTACAACGCGCTGGGGGTCTTCCTGCCGCTGATCACGGTGAACTGTGCGATCCTGGGCGGTTCGCTGTTCATGGTGGAGCGCGATTACAACTTTGCGGAAGCAACCACTTACGGCCTCTCCTCCGGCTTTGGCTGGGCGCTGGCGATCACCGCGATGGCAGGCGTGCGCGAGAAGCTGAAGTATTCCGACGTGCCGGACGGGCTGCAGGGCCTGGGCATCACCTTTATCACCGCGGGTCTGATGGCGATGGCCTTCATGTCCTTCAGCGGCGTCAAACTGTAAGGGAGCGTTACGAAGTTATGGAAACTTTTTCGCTCGGCGTTGTCCTGTTCACGTTGATCGTGCTGGCGCTGGTGGCCATCATTCTGGCCGCCCGCTCCCGCCTGGTCTCGACCGGCAATGTCAACATCACCATCAACGGTGAAAAAACCATCTCGGTGCCTGCAGGCGGCAAGCTCTTGCAAACACTGGCGGCCGAAAAACTGTTCGTCCCTTCCGCCTGCGGCGGCGGGGGCACCTGCGCCCAGTGCCGGGTGCGTGTGCATTCCGGCGGCGGCTCGATCCTGCCGACCGAGGAAAGCCACATCACCAAGCGCGAGGCGTCTTGCGGCGACCGGCTGTCCTGTCAGGTTGCGGTCAAGCAGGACATGGAAGTTGAAGTTCCCGAGGAAGTCTTCGGCGTCAAGAAATGGCGCTGCAAGGTACGCTCGAACGACAACGTGGCGACCTTCATCAAGGCGCTGGTTCTGGAACTGCCCGAAGGTGAGGATGTGAACTTCCGCGCCGGCGGCTACATCCAGATTGAGGCGCCCGCGCACCAGCTGTCCTACACCGATTTCGATGTGCAGGACGAGTACCGCGAGGACTGGGACCGCTTTAACCTGTGGCAGTATAAATCCGTCGTGGACGAGCCGGTTGAGCGCGCCTATTCGATGGCTAACTACCCGGATGAAAAGGGCATTATCATGCTCAACGTCCGTGTTGCCTCGCCGCCGCCGGGCTCCAGCGACATTCCGGCCGGTAAGATGTCGTCCTATATCTTCAACTTGAAGCCGGGTGATGAAGTCACCATTTCTGGCCCGTTCGGCGAGTTCTTTGCCCGCGACACCCAGAAGGAAATGGTCTTCATCGGCGGCGGTGCCGGCATGGCGCCGATGCGCAGCCACATCTTTGACCAGCTGAAGCGGCTGCAGAACCGCGACCGCAAGATCAGCTTCTGGTACGGTGCGCGTTCGAAGAAGGAGATGTTCTTTGTCGAGGACTTCGACCAGCTGGCCGAGGAGTTCGACAACTTCGACTGGCACGTGGCCCTGTCCGACGCGCAACCTGAGGACGACTGGAAAGGCTACACCGGCTTTATCCATAACGTGCTGTTCGAGGAATACCTCAAGAACCACCCGGCGCCGGAAGACTGCGAGTTCTACATGTGCGGCCCGCCGATCATGAACCAGTCGGTGATCAACATGCTGCTGGATCTGGGCGTGGATCGCGAGGACATCATGCTGGACGACTTCGGCGGCTGAGCCGGAGCGCAGAGCGGAAAATCAAAAGCCCCGGATGGAAACATCCGGGGCTTTTTCTGTTCTCATGAGCGGGCTGGGGAGGGGGGTGCCATGCGTGCACCCCCTGTACACCCCCCGTGCACCGGCTGTGCAGCAATTACTCCGCTTTCAGCTCGCTGACGATATTGATGGTGATCGGCCCGGTGGAGAAGCCGCCGACGCCGAACGCCTGGTGGTCGATGGTGGTGGAGGCCTCAAACGCTGCCCAGTCGCCCTGGTAGTATTCGATCGCGCCGCCCAGCGGGTGCGGGCCGAGGTGGGTCATGGTGGTATCCAGCACCACGGACTGGGTGGTGCCGTGAATGGTCAGATCGCCGGTCACCTTGGCGGTCTTGTCGCCGGTCTTCTCGATACCGGTGCTGACAAAGGTGATCTCAGGGTAGGTGGCGACCTCCAGGAAATCGGCGCTGGACAGGTGATCGTCCAGCGGCCCGAACCCGGTGGCGACGCTGTCCGCCTTGATGGTGACATTCAGGGTGGAGGCTTCGGGGTTTTCCGGATCCAGAACCAGCGTGCCCTGGGCGTCGGTAAACTCGCCGCTCTGCATCGAGACGCCGGCGTGGCTCCAGCTGAACTTGACTTCGGTATGGCCCTGGTCGGTCTTGTAGGTGGTGGCGGCAAAGGCGGCGGGGGCGGCCAGCAGCGCAGCGGCGGCGAGAGAGGCAATCCTGATCATCATGGCAGTCTTCCTGTCGGATGGGGTTGGGCCGGGAACGGCTCTTGTTACGTAAGGATGCGATTGATCCGGGATGGATGCTATGACATCTATTTCTGAGCATCCACTGGCAACGGCGGAACCGCTCTCTTGTTCACCAATTCGTGAAGACGTGATGACCCCCAGCCCACGCGAAACCGCAATCTGGATCCTGCTGAACCGCGCCCACCGGCAGACGCACCGCGACATGGAGGCCAAGCTGCGCGCGGCAGGCCTGCCGCCGTTGCGCTGGTACGACGTGCTGTGGGGGATCGAAATGGCGGGCGAGGACGGCGTGCGGGCCTATGAGCTGACCCGCAACCTGCTGTTCGAGCAATCCAACCTGTCGCGCATTCTGGCGCAGATGGTGAAACAGGGTCTGGTGCGCGAAACCGTGTTCGAACGGGACCGCCGCGGCAAGCTGCTGCATCTGACAGAGGCCGGCGCGGCGCTGCGGCTGGAGATGTGGCAGATCTACGGTGCGGCAATCAAACAGGCGATGGAACCGCTGGACAGCGCAGGGGATCTGGAGGTGTTTCTGGAACGCTTGCAAAAGACCGGCGGCGGCCCGTTTCCGTGACCATCAGGCGCCGGGCTGAAGAGGCCATGCGCTGGTTTCCAGGGCAGAACTTACTGGCCCCTGGATCGCAGGCTGCCAGGCTAATCAGAGGCGAGCCAGATCTTCAGAACGGGACATGCTGGAAATAGAATGCAGCCTTTGCTGACTTTGGTCATCTTTCAACTAGCGGCCGTTTTTCTAAATGAAGCTAATTTCAGGCGCGATGAGCTGGCTGATCTGGCCGCCAGTGTTCACCGCACAATAGATAGGCCTGGGCGGGCGGGCGACGCCATCTACGCTGCGGCACACCCAGTTTCTTGCCTCCATGGATTTCAATGATTGCGACAACGCACGATCTGTTATCGCCGGCAGGTTTCGCTTGATGTCGCTGAAATGGCTTGGTGTGTGGAGCGATGTCAGAATCGGCAAAGTCCATGACCGGCGCAGCAAAGGTTGATCTTCTTCTTCCGAAACTACGTGGATCTTATGGGCAATGGCCGCCGCTGCAATCCCCAGCTGTGTAAGGCGGAATTCTGGACGCAGCGGATGGCCATACCCAGGATTTCGTTCAATCAATCCAATTTCAATCAGGTGATCCATGCTTTGCGCGAAGGCGGTTCTGCCTGCACCGGTCGCAGCCAATAGGGGCGCCTGCCGCCCGGCGACACCCGAATGCAGGCACGCGAGTATGGG
Source organism: Leisingera sp. ABD4_442 (assembly GCF_056160905.1). Taxonomy (NCBI): domain Bacteria; kingdom Pseudomonadati; phylum Pseudomonadota; class Alphaproteobacteria; order Rhodobacterales; family Roseobacteraceae; genus Leisingera; species Leisingera sp. ABD4_442. The sequence continues at coordinate 128,653 of NZ_JBSWYB010000007.1, forward strand.
CATCGCCCAAGCCTTTGATGTGATGTTGACAAACGCTTTAATGTCCATAAAGTATAGTTAGTATATTTTAAGACATAAGGAAAGCCCATGTCACTCGTTGCAGTCGACCAAACCATCACCATCGCAATGTCGGTCAAGGATCGCCATGCGAGCGCAAAGTGGTACGAATCCATGTTGGGATTTGAGCTGCTCTACCATGCCGATGAAGCGGGCTGGTCCGAGCTTCGGACGAACACGCCCGGTGTTGCCATCGGCCTTGGCGAGCACACCAAGCCAGCACCCGGCAATTGCGTGCCAGTCTTTGGGATCGCTGATCTGGACACGGCCCGGAAAAAACTGGAGCAGGCCAAAGTCAAATTTGATGGCGAGACGGATGTTGTCGAGGGCATGGTCAAAACCGCGACTTTCTACGATCTTGATGGCAATGCGCTGATGCTTGCGCAGGATTTGACCGGTGGAATTGAATAACACGCGAATTTCTTGCGGCCACTGCGGCGTGTGTGCTGTTGGCAGACACGTCCTGAATTGCACCTTACGGCACTTCTTCAGGGCATTATGTTCAGCTGTAGCCGTCAGGTGTTATCACCATAGCGGCCGCCAGAAACCTTCGCGGCTTTGGCCTGAATGGGCCCAAAACGGAGTTTTGCTGGATCAGGCGTGAATGGCGGCAAGATGCAGCAAAACCTGCTGCCAGAGGTGATCCGCCCGAAGGCGGACCATGTGGTTTAGGCCTAGCCGACGATCATCTGCTTCATGCGCAGGGCTTCGTATTCCAGCTCCTTCAGGCGGAAATTCACCACGTCGCCGACGGTGATCATGCCCGCCAGCTTGCCGTCCTTCAGCACCGGCAGGTGGCGGAAGCGGCCCTCGTTCATCACTTTGGCCACGTCGATCAGCAGGTCGTCAGGGGCGCAGGTCTTGACCTCACGGGTCATGATCTCCTCGACCAGCTGGGGCAGGGTGTGGCCAGGGGTGTCAGCCAGGCGGCGCACGATGTCGCGTTCCGACAGGATGCCCTGCAACGCGCCGTTCTGGTCGGTGACCACCAGCGCGCCGATGCGTTTCTCCTTCAAGGCCTCGACCGCGTGGCCGACCGTATCGTTCGGGCGGATCGCAAAGATCGCATCGCCCTTGGTGTCCAGCAGACTGGCGACAGTGGACTGGCCGTGCGACAAATTCGACTCGGGCGATTGGCTGTGGCTTTCCTGCCCGGCCTTGTCGCCCCGGGTGGGAGGCTGGTATGAGAACGGTGCCATGCGCGGGGTCTCCTCCTGTATCCTGCATCAGGTCATACCCCCATCTTAGCGGCGGATTATGATCCGGGAAGGGGCGAAATGACGCGAGCGCTAACAACAGCGGAAAAACAACATGTTCGAAAGCCTCTACCTGACCCCTGTAACCGGCGCGCTGACCGTGTTCCTGGTGGTGGTCTGCGGCCATCTGTACCGGCAGAACTGGAAGTCCGAGGCGCCGAACGCGCGGTTGCGGGCCTGGCTTTACGGGCTGCCTGCGGCGGTTGGCCTGCTGGCGCTGGCTTTTCTGCCGCTGAAGTTCTGAGGCTTGCCCCGGCGCTCCGTTTGACTCTGGCACAGGGCAGGGGCATAGCTGCGCCAGTTTTGCTGCCGGAGGTTGCCGAATGCCCAGCCTGATGCCCAGAAAGTTCCTGATTGCCCTGACCCTGCCCGCGGTGCTGGCCGTGTCCGGCTGCTGGTTTGGTTCTGAGCCGGAAGAGGTGCGGCTGACCGGTGAAACCATGGGCACCACTTACAGCGTGATTGCCATCGGCGAGGAGCTGGACCAGGAGGCGCTGGGGGCCGCCGTGGAGGGCACCTTGGCCGCGGTCAATGCCAAGATGTCGAACTGGGATCCAGCCTCGGAGGTTTCCACCTTCTCGGCTGAACGCAGCACTGCGCCGGTGCGGGTGTCGCCGGAATTTGCCCATGTGCTGGCGGCGGCGGGGGATGTGCACGCCAAGACCAGCGGCAAGTTCGATGTGACCCTTGGCCCGCTGATTGAGCTGTGGGGCTTTGGCCCGCGCAAGCCGGAGGACCCGGTGCCCTCTGACGCCGCCATTGCCAAGGCGCTGGAAGGCGTCGGGCAGGCGCGGCTGCTGGTGCTGGATGCCGAGGCGGGCACCCTGAAAAAATCCGCGCCGGAGACCGGCATCAACCTGTCGGCCATCGCCAAGGGCTATGGCGTGGATGCGGTGGCGGAGGCGCTGCAGGGGTTTGGAGTCGAGCATTACATGGTGGAGATCGGCGGCGATCTGGTGACCAAGGGTGAAAACGCCAAAGGCGAGGCCTGGCGCATCGGTATCGAAAAACCGGATGCGGCGGCGCAGACGGTGCAGCTGATCGTGCCGGTGAGCAATCACGGGCTGGCGACCTCGGGCGATTACCGCAATTACTTCGAGCATGAGGGCAAGCGTTATTCCCACATCCTCGACCCGGTTGCGGGGCGGCCGGTGACCCATGCCACCACCTCAGTCACGGTGATTGCGGAAAACGCGATGCTGGCGGATGCCTGGGCCACCGCAATGCTGGTTTTGGGCCGCAAAGAAGGGCTGAAGCTTGCGGAGGAGCATAAACTTGCCGTGTTTTTCATTGATCGGGACGTGCAAGCCGGGCCGGATGCCTATATGACAGCGGCAAGCAGTGCCTTTGAGGCGCTGACCGCAAACTGACGCCGCGTATTGAGCGGGACCGCGAGGGACTAAACATGAGTACCTTTCTTCTGGCTTTCATCCTCTTGCTGATCGTCACCCTGGGCATGTCGCTGGGGGTCATTTTGATGGGCAAGAAGATCAAGGGCAGCTGTGGCGGCCTGAATGCGATCTCAGGCGCCGACAAATGCGTGGTCTGCTCCAAGGACATCGACCCCGACAGCCCGCTGCGCGACAAGCTGCAGTGCAAGCGCGCCCGCAAGATGGTCGAGCAGATGGAGCGCGAATCGCAGGCCTGACCGCTGTTCGCGGGCTGAAATCCGGCGCGGATTTCAGCTTGAAAAACGGCTTCCTTTTCCGGCCTCCGGCTGCTGGAACTCTCTATTCTGATGCGGCGGCGGCTGCAGCGCTTGCCGGGGTCTGGTCCGGCGCCCAGCCCTTGCCCAGCGAGATCTGCAGGTTCGCCCAGGCCAGCGCCAGATCCCGGCGGGCGGAGATCAGGTTCAGCTCATTGCTGCGCAGGGCCTCTTCGGTGTTCAGCAGATCGAACAGGGTAATTTCATTCGCCTTGAAGGTTTCCCGGGCCAGATCCGCAACCTTGGTGCCCAGGTTGACAGCCCGGACCTGGGCTGCGGTACGCTGGCGTGCCGCACGCAGGGCGCTTTGCTGGGACTGAACTTCTTCCACCGCACTGCGCACGGCAGAGCGGTAGTCGTATTCTGTGGCCTTGGCTTCTGCGATTGCCTGTTCATGGAAGGCGCGCAGGACGGGGCGGTTGAACAAGGGAAGGTTCACGGAGGGGCCGATCTGGTACAGATCCGGCACGCCGCGGGTTGCCTGCACGGTTCCGGTGATTTCCAGCGAGGGATAAAGCTCTGCTTCGGTGACCCCGATATCGGCTGTTGCACTGCGCATCTGCGCTTCGGCCAGCAGAACATCCGGGCGGTTGCGCAGCAGGGCCGCCGGCACGCCGAGTTCGGGCTGGGTCGCGGGGTAGGGCTGGCTGTAGCTGCCCTGCATCAGCGAAAAGACTTCGGAGGCGTCGCGGTCCAGCAGCGTGGCCAATGCAAAAACAGAGGTTTCGTAGCTGGCCAGGAATTCCGGCAGGTCGGCCTTGGCGCTGGCGACCTGCAGCTTGGTGCGCTCAACATCAAGCGCGAGAACAGCCCGGGCCGCCTGCAGATCTTCCACGGTTCGCAGGATTTGTTCCCGCAGGCGTATGGTGTTGCGGGTGACAGCGGCACCGCGCTGGAAGAAACGGGCCTGAATATAGGTGCGGGTGATCGCGTCGATGACGGCGAGCCGGCTGGTGGCGAGCTGATAGAACTGCGCGTCCCGGTCGGCGACGGCGCGTTCCGAGCGGCGCTGGAACTCGCCGAACAGGTCGAACACATAGGTGGCGCCGATTTCGGCGGTGTCGGTGCTGGTGGAGCCGTTCTGCGATTCGCGGCGCGAGAAGATTGAACTGCCTTCCAGATCACCGCTGACCTGCTGCGGGCGGCCGCTGCCGCGGCGCAGCGCCTCGGCTGCCCTCAGCCGTTCGCGGGCTGCCTTGAGGCTGAGGTTCTGGGCCAGCCCGGCGTCGACAAGCCGGTTCAGGGTGGCGTCATTCAGCCCCTGCCACCAGGCCTCTGTTGCGCCCTGCACCGTTGCATAGTTGCGGGACTGGTAATAGGCGGGCGGCACCGCGAAATCAGGGCGGTGATAGTCCACACCGACAACGGTGCAGCTGCACAGGAATGTCCCGGCCAGCAGCACGGAACGGGCTGTCCAATTAGATCTGCTCATGTCTTGCCTCTCGGCGCCCGGTTATTCTGCGTGCCGGGCTTTGGGAGGAGCGTAGACGACTGCGGGCAGCCGGGCGACCCTATTCCTGACGTATTTGCGGCCTTCGCCTGGCACTGATGCGCGCAACCCACAGGCTGGCGGTTTCGCAATTTGCCTGCAACCTGCCGCTTTTGACGCATCTTGGCGGTTGCAAGACGGTCATGCTGCGGCGTCAGAACGGGCGCCGGGCAAGGACATGAGGAGGCCGGCGGCGCCATGCACCACGCTTGACCGGGGGATTGCCGCGGTCCACTGTTTCCAGCACCGAAGCCGGAGCAGGGGGCCGGGGAAACGTCCTTGAAGGTCACTGCGAAACGAGCAACGAAATCACCAGCCAAACAGAGAGAAGCCCCTGATGGATCTGCAGAAATTCTATATCGGCGGCGCCTGGGTGACGCCTCACTCCAGCCGCGAATTCCCGGTTCTGAACCCGGCAACTGAAGCACAGACGGGCACCATTATTCTTGGTGACGAAACGGATGTGAACAATGCGGTGGCAGCGGCCAAGGCCGCGTTCGAGAGCTTCTCGCAGACCTCGCGGGAGGAACGGATTGCGCTGCTGGAAAAGCTGCTGGAGATCAGCAATGCGCGGCGCGAAGAGCTGGCGCAGGCGATGAGCGCCGAGATGGGCGCGCCGATTTCCATGGCGCGCGACGCCCAGGCCGATTCGGGTATTGGCCATCTGGAGGGGATTCTGGAGGCGCTGAAGGCGCAGGAATTGCGCGAGACGCTGCCCAATGGCGACATCCTGGTACGCGAGCCGATCGGGGTTTGCGGGCTGATCACCCCTTGGAACTGGCCGGTGAACCAGATTGCGCTGAAGGTGCTGCCGGCGCTGGCCACCGGTTCGACTTGCGTGCTGAAGCCCTCGGAGCACACGCCGATGTCTGCCGCCGTTTACGCGCAGATGATCCATGACGCGGGCTATCCGGCGGGTGTGTTCAACCTGATCCATGGCGACGGCCCGACGGTGGGTGCGGGGCTGTCGCGGCATCCTGATGTGGACATGATGTCCTTTACCGGGTCGACACGGGCGGGGATCGCGGTGTCCAAGGACGCTGCCGACACCGTGAAGCGGGTGACGCTGGAGCTGGGCGGCAAATCCCCGAACCTGGTGTTTGCCGATGCCGATCTGGAGGAGAAGGTCACCGCCTCGGTGCTGGAGTGCATGTATAACACCGGCCAGAGCTGCGACGCGCCGACCCGGATGCTGGTGGAGCGCAGCTGCTATGACCGGGTGCTGGAGATTGCCAGAGCCGCGGCGGAGGGCCAGGCGGTGGGCGACCCGGGCCAGGAAGGCGATCACATCGGCCCGATGTTCGACCGCATTCAGTTCGACCGGGTGCAGACCATGATCCAGAAAGGGATCGACGAAGGCGCCAGGGTTCTGGCCGGCGGGCTGGGCCGGCCCGAGGGGCTGGACAAGGGCTGGTATGTGCGCCCGACAGTCTTTGCTGACGTGACCAACGATATGGCGATTGCCCAGCAGGAGATTTTTGGCCCGGTCCTGGTGATCATCCCGTTTGAGGATGAGGAAGACGCCATCCGCATCGCCAATGACACGCCTTATGGCCTGGCGGCCTATCTGCAGACCGGCGATCCGGAGCGGGCCGAGCGGGTGGCCGCCCGCCTGCGCGCCGGTGCGGTGCATATCAATGGCGGCGGCTTCAACTATGGCTCGCCCTTTGGCGGATACAAGCAGTCCGGCAACGGGCGCGAGGGCGGCATGCTGGGGCTGGAGGATTACCAGGAAGTGAAAACCCTGCATTTCGGATAGGAAAACAAAGGTTTTCGGCCGGGTGTGCTGCCTGGCCGGGGGCCTTGGCGGAGTCGCAGGGCGCCGCATTGATGCCGTTATCAGGCAGTTTTCATGTCGCTATCCGCAAAGCTGCCCCGCCGGCGCCGCCGCAGGATGCGGGCATGAAACACGCATTCATTCCCAAACGCATGGACCGCCGCGCCACAGGGTGCAACCTGGTCACTGTCTGAGACTGCCGCCCGTTTGCGGGCCTTTGGCAGATCCTCAATGACAGACTTTGGAATGATAGATGACAGCATCAACAGCGCTGCGCCTTGCCATTGATATTGGCGGCACCTTTACCGACACCGTGCTGGTGGCCGGGGAAGACAGAATTCTGGCCTCGACCAAGACCCTGACCACGCATCAGAACCCGGCAGACGGCGCGATGGAAGGCGCGGCGCGGGTGATGGCGCAATCGGGGCGCAGCTTGGGTGAGGTGACGGGATTTATCCATGGCACCACGCTGGCCACCAACGCGCTGATCGAGCGGCGCGGAGCGACGGTGGCGACGGTGACGACCGAGGGGTTCCGGGACATTCTGGAAATCGCCTACGAGCGGCGCTATTCGCAGTATGACATCAATCTGGAAAAGCCCGACCTCCTGGTGCCGCGCGAGCGCTCGCTGACCATCCGCGAACGCATGTCGGCGGAAGGCGAGGTACTGATCGGCATGGAGGACAGCGCGGTTGAGGCGCTGATTGCGGAGCTGGATGCCTGTGGCGCCGATGCGGTGGCAATCTGCCTGATGCATTCTTATGCCAACCCGGATCATGAGCGCTGGCTGCGCGATACCTTGGCGGCGCGGCGTCCGGGCCTGACGGTGTCGATCTCCTCGGAAGTCAGCCCCGAGGCGCGGGAGTTTGACCGGCTGTGCACCACGGTGGCGAACGCCTATATCCAGCCGCTGATGGAGACGTACCTGGCGCGGTTTGCCGAGCGGTTTGCGGCGGAAGGCGTGACCTGCCCGATCCTGATGATGACAGCGGGCGGCGGCATGTGCACCATTCAGACCGCGGCGCGGTTTCCGATCCGGCTGGTGGAGTCGGGCCCTGCCGGCGGTGCCATCCTTGCTGCGCGTATCGCGGTGCGGGCCGGGCTGGACGAGGTGCTGTCCTTTGACGTTGGCGGCACCACCGCCAAGCTGTGCCTGATCGACAATGCCCGCCCGCAGACCTCGCGCCAGTTCGAAATCGCCCGCGCGGCGCGGTTCATAAAGGGCTCTGGTATGCCGGTGCGCATACCGGTGATCGAGATGATTGAGATCGGTGCCGGCGGCGGTTCCATCGCCGGGGTGGACCGGCTGGGGCGTCTGACCGTGGGGCCGAAGTCGGCAGGGTCCGAGCCTGGGCCGGTGGCGTTCGGGCGCGGCGGCACCGAGCCGACGGTGACCGACAGCGACATCACGCTGGGTTATATCGTGCCGGATACCTTTGCCGAGGGGCATATCAAGATTGATCCGGAGGCCTCCAAGGAAGCGCTGAGCCGGGTGATCGGCACGCGGCTGGATCTGGATGGTGTTGGCGCGGCGGATGGTGTCAGCCGCATCGTGGATGAGAGCATGGCCAGCGCCGGGCGGATGCACGCAGTGGAATCGGGCAAGGACCTTGGCCCGCGCACGATGATCGCCTTTGGCGGCAACGGCCCGCTGCATGCCAGCCGGGTGGCGCGCTCCGCCGGGGTGTCCCGCATCGTGATCCCGCCGAACCCGGGTGTGGGTTCGGCCGTGGGCTTCCTGTTTGCTCCGGTCAGCTTTGAAATTGTGCGCTCGCGCTATTCCCTGCTGGAAACCATGGATATGGGGCAAATCAACAGCCTGTTCGCCCAGATGATCGACGAGGCGAAATCGGTGGTGGCGCAGGGCGCGGGTGATGCTGCGACAGAGGTCCAGCGCACCGCCTTCATGCGCTATAACGGGCAGGGGCATGAGATTGAGATCACCCTGCCGGACCGCGATCTGACGGCTGAGGATCTGGGGCCGCTGACTGCGGCGTTTGAAACGGAGTATGCCAAGCAGTTCTCGCGCCCGGTGCCGGGGATGAAGATCGAGATCCTGAACTGGGCGGTGCGGGTGGCAACGCCGGATGCCGCGGTCACGGCAGTGCCGGAGACGCCGGAGCTGAAGACCATCGTGCCTGCTGCGCACCGTCCGATCACCTGCGACGTGGACGGCACCGCCAAACAGGCAGCTTTTGTGCCGCGCGACAGTTTGAACCCCGGCGACCGTGTCTGCGGACCGGCGCTGATCACTGAGCCGCAAACCACGACGCTGGTGTCGGCGGACTTCTCTGCCCATGTGGATGCAATTGGGAACCTTGTCCTGATCCAAGACCAAAAAGGAGACGCATGATGGCTGCCGATCTTTCACAGACCCATTCGCCGGCCCTTTCGCCGGCCCGCCTGCAAGTCATGTGGAACCGCCTGCTGGCGGTGGTCGAGGAGCAGGGGCAGACCCTGATCCGCGCCGCCTTCAGCCCCATCGTGCGCGAATGCGGCGACATTTCCGCCGGTATCTTTGACGTGCAGGGGCGGATGCTGGCCCAGGCGGTGACCGGCACGCCCGGCCATATCAACACCATGGCCGAAGCCGTGATGCACCTGCGCGAACGCTTCCCGGTGCAGACCATGAAGCCCGGGGACATCTATATGACCAACGATCCCTGGCTGGCTTCGGGGCATCTGAACGACTTCCTCTTGATGATGCCGGCATTCAAGGACGGCAAGGTGGTGGGCTTTACCTCCTGCACATCGCATCTGGTGGATCTGGGCGGCCTTGGCATGGGGCCGGAAGGCTCTGACATCTATGACGAGGGGCTCTTGATTCCGCCCTGCAAGCTGGTCGAAGAAGGCGAGCCCAATGCGCTTCTGATGGATATCATCCGCGCCAACAGCCGCGAGCCGATTGCCAATGAGGGCGACATCTATGCGCTGATTGCCTGCTGCGAGGCGGGCGTGACTCGTCTGGTGGACATGATGGAGGAGTTCCGCATCGACGATCTGGACGCGCTGGGATCCTACATCATCGACACCTCCCGCCGCGGCACGCTGGAAGCCATCGCCGAGGTGCCCGAAGGTGTCTACAAGAACGTCCTCAAGATGGACGGTTATGAGAATGAGCTGGAGCTGCACGCCACGCTGACCGTCACCAAGGACGGCATGCATGTGGATTTCACCGGTACGTCGGGCTGTTCCAGGAAGGGTATCAATGTGCCTTTGAACTATGCCACTGCTTACACAGTGTTTGCACTGCGCTGCATCGTGGGGCCGGATATTCCCAACAATGCCGGCAGCTTGGAGCTGTTCACCGTGGATGGCCCCAAGGGTTGCATCCTGAACGCGCAGCGCCCGGTGCCGGTGGCGATGCGCCACACGCTGGGTCAGGTGACGCCGGATCTGGTGCTCGGGTGCCTGCATCAGGCGCTGCCGGATCAGGTTCCCGCGGAAGGGGCGTCCTGCATGTTCGACCTGCCGATGCGCCACGCGCCGGAGGTGGCCCGCGACGGCGGCCGGGAGTTTGCCATCGAGCCGGTCCACAACGGCGGCACCGGTGCGCGGCCGCATGCGGACGGGTTGTCGGCGACGGCCTATCCGTCTGGCGTCTATGGCTCGCAGGTGGAAATCACCGAAGCGGTGGCCCCAGTTGTCATGTGGCGGCGCGAGCTGCGGCCCGATAGCGGCGGGGCTGGAAAATACCGTGGCGGCCTTGGCCAGCGGATCGAGATGACGGCCTCCAACGATGCGCCCTTCATCGTGTTCCTGTCGGTGGAGCGTCTGAAGTTCCCGGCGCTTGGCCGCATGGGGGGGCAGCCCGGCGCGCCGGGCCGCATCCGCTTCCGGGACGGCGAACAGGACATCCCCGGCAAGGGCGAATTGCGGGTGGAGGCAGGTGACTACCTGATCTTTGAAACCCCCGGTGGTGGCGGCTTTGGCGATCCATCGGAACGCGACCCGGACGCCCTGGCGCTGGACCTGAAACGCGGGCTGGTGACGCAAGAGGGCGCAAGCGCCTATGGAGGTGTCAAATGATCCGCGCGGTTCCCCATGTTGCCGCCATGGCGCCTTATGCGCTGGCGGATCTCGGCGGCGAGGGGGTCATTTCCCTCGCCCAGAACGAAAGCGCCTTTGCCGCCAGCCCGGCGGCGATTGCGGCGGGCAAGATGGTGCTGGAGCAGATGCCGCTCTACCCCGACCCGGAGTGGCCGGATCTGCGGGCAGCGGTGGCGGAGGTGCACGGGCTGGACCCGGCCAAGGTGCTGTGCGGCGCCGGCTCGATGGAGCTGATCGGCTGCCTGATCCGTGCTTTTGCCGGTCCGGGTGACCGGGTTCTGGGGACGGACTATGGCTATGCCTTTGTGTCCTCGGCCTCGGCCCAGGTGCAGGCGGATTACGTCAAGGCGCGGGAGCGGGATCTGACGGTGTCGGTGGATGATGTCCTGGCGGCGGTGACGCCTGAGACCCGCATTGTCTTTGTCTGCAACCCGGGCAACCCGACGGGGACGCTGATCCCCAACGCCGAAATCCTGCGCTTGCGTCAGGGGCTGCCTGGGGATGTGCTGCTGGTGGTGGATCAGGCCTATGCCGAGTTCGCCGATGCGCAAAACGATCCGGGCGAAATCTTTGCTCTGGTGGAACGCGGCGATACCGTGGTGATGCGCACGCTCTCCAAGGCCTATGGGCTGGCGGGCGCGCGGGCCGGCTGGGGCTATTTCCCGCCTCAGATTGCCGGCGAAGTGCGTAAGCTATTGAATCCCAACAATATCTCGATATCGTCGCAGGCCATGGCGGCGGCGGCGATGCGCGATCAGGCGCATATGCAGGACGTGGTGGCGAAAACCGCCGCCATCCGCGGTGGCTTTGCCGAAGGCTGCCGGGCGCTGGGGCTGGAGGTGCCGCAGAGCCATACCAACTTTGTGCTGATGCGTTTTGCCTCGGTGGAGCAGGCGCAAGCGGCTGACACCGCGCTGCGGGCGGAAAAACTGCTGATGCGCGGCATGGGCGGCTATGGCCTGCATGACTGCCTGCGCGCCACCATCTGCAGCCAGGAGATCATGGACCGCGCCCTGGCGGTGCTGAAAGGAGTGCTGAAATGACCCGGGGGTTCAACTACGAGACCCGCACCCGCGCCAAGATCGGCGTGCTGGTGCCTTTCACCAACACCAACCTGGAACCGGACATGATGCTGATGCGGGCACCCGATACCACGGTGCATTTCCAGCGTATGGGCGGCTATGATGTGGACGAGATCCCCGGCTCCGACCAGATGGCGGGGCTGGGGGCGTCCGACATAAGCCATGACCTCAGGATGATCTCCGGCGTGCGCCCCGACGTGGTGCTTTACGGCTGCACCTCCGCGACGCTGACCCATGGGCCGGGGTTCGACGAGCAGCTGGCACGGGACATCAAGGCGGGCTCCGGCGCGCTCACTTTCACTGCTGCCGGCGCGCTGGTTGCCGCGGTCAAGGCCCTGGGCGCAACCAAGGTGGGCTTTTCCTCGCCTTATCTGGGGGAGATCAACGAACAGGCGATGGACTTCCTGGCCCAGAACCAGATTGCCACGGTGAAATGCGCCGATGTGGGCCGCGAGCTGGGCAACTATGGCCAGGGCGAGCTGACTCCGGATGAGGTCTTTGACCTGGCTTGCCAGGCAGACAACCCGGAGGCGCAGGCCATTGTGCTCAGCTGCACCGACATGCGCTCGGTCGAGGCGGTTGACCGGATCGAGGCGGCGCTTGGCAAGCCGGTGGTCACCTCCAATCAGGCGATGATGTTTGCCGTTATGCGGGCGCTTGGGTTGCCCCGGCAAGGCAATGTGCCGGGCCGGCTGTTCGATCTTCTGTAAATCCTCCAATGAGAAACCCGGCACCTGAATGGGCGCCGGGTTCTGCTTCTTTCTGGTCTGAAATACCCCGGGGAGCGCGAGGGGCTGGCCCCTCGCTCCTGCCCGCTCAAGGTTCGTCCGAGCCGATTTCTTCTTTGCGCTTGGCCACATAGGCCTCTAGCTCTTCCTTTACGCCTGGGTCCATGGCCGGTTCCTCGTAATCCTGCAGCGCTTGCTGCCAGAGGCCGGTGGCCCGCTGCAGCGCATCCTTGGCGCCTGCCGCTTCCCAGTTCTCGTAGTTCTGCCAATCCGACAGCATCGGCCGGTAAAACGCTGTTTCGTACCGCGCCATCGTGTGTTCGGCGCCAAAGAAATGGCCGCCGGTGGGCACCGATTGGATCGCGTCAAAGCCCAGCTCATCCTCGTCGAACTTCATCGGCTTCAGAAACTCGATCATGTTCTGGATGATCTCCACATCCATGATGAATTTCTCATATGACGCGGTCAGCCCGCCCTCCAGCCAGCCGGCCGCGTGGTACACGATATTGGCGCCGCCCAGTACCGCGCCCCAGCTCGCCATCATGGTCTCATAAGCCGCCTGCAAGTCGACCGCGTTAGAGGCATTGGCGTTGGAGGTCCGGTAAGGGATGCCGTAACGCCGCGCCAGCTGGCCGCCGGCGATGTTGGCCTTGGCGTTCTCGGGCGTGCCGAAGGCCGGCGCGCCGGAGCGCATGTCGACGTTGGAGGTAAACGAGCCGTACATCACCGGCGTGCCGGGGTTGACCAGCTGGGTCAGCACCACGCCAAACAGCGCCTCGGCATTCTGTTGCGCCAGGGCGGCGGGCAAGGTCACCGGGGTCATCGCCCCCATCAGGGTGAACGGCGTGACCGAGACCGGCTGGCCGTGCTCGGCCATGGCTATCAGCCCGTCACCCATCGCATCATCGAACAGCCGCGGCGAGTTGACCGAGATGATGGTGATCACGCCCGGATCGCCGTTCATCTCCTCCGGCGTCTGGCCGCGGGTGATGGCCATCATGTTGATGCCGTCAATTGCCCGGCCGCGGCCGATGGCGGTGCAGTGGAAGGACAGGTCCGAATAGGTCAGGTTCGCCAGATAGGTGTCCAGATGGCGGTTGTTGGCGGGCAGCTCCAGCGGTGCGGTCACCTGGTTGCCGATCAGGTGGATGGCGTTGAAGTGATGCGCCAGCTTGATGAAGTTCTGATAGTCGGTGAGGTTGCCCTGGCGGCGGCCATTGATGCAGTCGTGCACGTTGGGCGGGCCTGCCACCAGGCCGAAGTTCACGTTGTTGCCGCCCATGGTGATCTGCTTGGCCCGGTTGCGCGCGGTCAGGGTGAAGGTGCGCGGCACCGTCTTCAGCGCTTCCATCACGAGGCTTTCATCCATGCGGATGGTCTTGGTGTCCCGGTCGACGATGGCGCCCGCACCTTCGAAGATGTCCATGACATTGTCGCCCATCACCCTTATGCCGGCCTCTGACAGGATCCGCATTGAGGTGGCGTGCAGCTGGTCCATCTGGTCGGGGTTCAGCAGCTCATACGCCGGGTAGGTGTTTTTCACCTGGGTCCAAGGCAGCTGTTCGATGCTGCCGCCGGAACGGGTGGATTTTCCGCGGCGTCCGCCGCTGCGCCGTTCACGTGCCATGGGTTCAGTATCCCCTTTCAGGATTGACGATATTGCTCAGCGCTTCGCCCTTGCGGTAGCGCATCAGGTTTTGTGAGAACATCTCCACCGATTTCAGGTCCCAGCCCTGGTAGACCGAGGAGCAATGCGGCGTGATGATGACGTTTTCATAGGCCCAGAGGGGGTGTTCCGCGGGCAGCGGCTCGACGGTGAAGACATCCAGCGCCGCACCGCGGATGCGGTTTGCGCCGAGGGCTGCCAGCAGGGCGTCCTCGTCGATCACGCCGCCGCGGGAGACGTCGATGATTACTGCGGTGTTTTTCATTGCGGCGAAGGCCTCCGCACCGACGATGCCGCGGGTGCTGTCCAGGAGCGGCACGCAGGTGACGATGAAGTCAGCGCGGATCCAGAGGCCGGGCAGGGCGTCCATACCGTGGACCTCATCCACGTTGGGGGTGTCCTTGGGCCGGGCGCGGACGCCGATGGTGCTGAGGCCCAGGGCCTTGGAGCGTGCCGCCATGGCCTCGCCGGTCTTGCCGAGGCCGATGATCAGCACGGTTTTGCCGTCGATGGGTTCGACCTGCGCCGAGAGCCATTCACGCCGGGTTTGCGCGGTGCGGAAGGCGGGCAGGCCGAGGGTGAAATGGAACATCGCCCCCAGCGCATATTGCGCCATCATATCGGCGGCGACGCCGGCCGAGTTGGTGACAGTGAGCGCCGCCGGGTCCCAGGGGTTCATGTGGTCGGTGCCGGAGCCGCCGACCGAGACCCATTTCACGGTTTCCGCGTTGAGCAGAGCCTTGCGCGGGAAGGCGGGGGTGCCGTTGAAACGCACGGAATAGACCACCTCGGCACTGGTCTCGGCGACCATGGCGGGCAGGCCCTCGTAGCTGTCGCAGGTGTGGATCTGCAGGTCCGGGTGGCCCTTGGCCAGCACCGCACGCGCCGGGGCGGGATTGTCAGTGTGCAGGATGACAACAGGGGATTTCATTATGCGGTCTCCCTTTCAAACTCGCCCGCTGCGGTGGCCACAGTATTGGCAAAGAAGGCGGTAGCGGCGATGTCGAACAAAACCGAGAAGCCGGGGCCGCCCCGGTCGTCGCGCCAAGTGATCGCCTCGACATAGCCGACGCGGGTCTGGGCGATCTCACCTTGGGCAAAGGCGCCTTCGGCAAGGTTTACCGGGCAGATCTTGGCCATTAGGTCGAACAGGCGCGGGCCGGACAGATGCATCATCGCCCAGGTTTCCTCACGCCAGGAATAATAGCCCTTTGGCGCTTCGGCGGCATCCCAGCGGGCGCGCAGGTCCTCTGGGTGGTTCAGAACCACCGCCTCCTCGCGGCCCAGGCGCAGTACGCCGCCTGATATGCGGTTCACCCCGGGCACCTCAAAGCCCTGCGCCTGCAGGAAGCTGACGCTGCCGCGGCCCTTGAGGCCAAAACGGGGCGTGCGGCTGTCGTCGCGCAAGCTGACGGGGCCGGTGATCAGGGGGGTGCCCTCGGCAGCGCCTTGCGGGTCCAGCGGATAGAGGCGCATGGTCAAAGCTCCTGCCGTTTGTTGCCGGGGTCAAAGAAGGCATGGCCGCGCACCGGTGTTGTCACCCGGGTGCCATTGCGGCATTTCACCGTGATCGGCGTGCCCTCGGCGGCGTCATCACCGTGGACGTAGGCCAGCGCGATATGGGTCTTGAGGGTCGGCGACCAGAGGACCGAGGTGACGTGGCCGACGGGTATGTTGTCCTTCAGCACCAGGCAGCTTTCGCCCGGGATGTCCGGGCCGTCGAAGGTGAGGCCGACCAGCTTGCGCGGCAGCCCCTTGTTGCGGCGCATCTCGATGGCGCGTTTGCCGGTAAAGAACGGTTTGGTCTTGGAGACCGCCCAGCCAAAGCCCAGTTCATCCGGTGAGGTCAGCGCGTCGGTGTCCTGGCCGATCAGGATATGGCCCTTTTCCAAACGCAGGATGCGGCTGGCCTCCAGCCCGTAGGGGCGCAGCCCGTGCGCCTCACCTGCCTGCATCACGGCATCCCACAGGGTTTTGGCGTAAGATGAGGGGCAGTGCAGCTCATAGCTCAGCTCGCCGGTGAAACCGATCCGCATGGCGCGGACCGGGACGCCGGCCACGGTGCCGGTCCGCCCGTCGAGATAGGCAAAACCGTCGCGCGAGAAGTCGATATCTGTTTCCAGCGCCTCGACCACGGCGCGGGCCTTGGGGCCGGTGATGTTGAGGCCGCTGAAGGCGGAAGTCACGTTCAGCACATCCACATCCAGCCGCCACTGGGCGTTCCAGAACAGCATGTCGGAATAGACCCGCGCCACAGCGCCGGTGGTGGCGGTGACGTAATACAGATCCTCGGCCATCCGGTAGGCAACGCCGTCGTCGATCACCGTGCCCATCTCGTTGGTCATCAGGCAGTAGCGGCAGCGGCCTACGGGCTGTTTCTTGTAGGCCATGGTGTAGATGCGGTTGAGGAATTCACCTGCATCGGGGCCGCGCACTTCCAAGCCGCCGAGGGTTGAGACATCCAGTACGCCAACACCGTTGCGGACTGCGTGGACTTCTTCCTCGATCAGCCGTTTGGCGTCTTCTTTCGGGCCATAGAAATAGGGGCGGCGCCATGCTCCGACGGGCCGCATATCGGCGCCAAGGCGGATGTGTTCCTGATGCAGAGCCGAGCGGCGTTCGGCCGGGTGGTGGTGGCCGGAGAGCACGCCCAGCGTTTCCGGCGCAAACGGAGGCCGGGCAGTGGTGACACCGACCTCTGCCACCTTGCGGTTTGTCGCCTTGGCCACAGTGCGGGCGGTTGCCAGCGCCGAGTGGCGGCCCTGCGAGGGGCCCATGCCGACGGTGGAGAAACGCTTGACCAGTTCCAGCTCGCTGTAGCCTTCCTTGACCGCGTTCTGCAGATCCTTGACCTGCAAGTCTTCGTCGCGGTCGATGAAGTCCTTGCCCTTGGGGTGGGCGCTGATGGGGAGTTCGAAATTGGCGAGCGCCGCTTCTGTGTCCGGGATGGGGGCGATGTCGCGGCTGTCCTTGCCCAGGCGGGCGAGGGCGGTTTGGGCAGCGGCCTGCGCGCTGGCAGTGACGGCGTCTTCGCTGAAGAGGCCGGTTACGCCGCCCGCTGCACCAATCGGCGCATCCGGCAGGGTCAGTGAGAATTGCGCGGTGTTCTCGTCATAGCCGAGCTTGGCGCCGGCGTGGCAGGGCAGCTGCCACATCGGGGCGTAGCCGGCCGAGACCACGGCAAGATCGCAGGGTATCCATTCGCCGGCCACTTTGACCGCAGAGACATGGGATTTGCCACGGGCTTCCTCGAACTGGCCTTGGACAATGCGGACGCCTTTGGCGCGGAGTTCGCCGGCCAGGTCGCCGCCGCTGCCGCCGGGGCGCGGGTCGGCGAGGAGAGCGACGTTGACGCCGGCCTCCAGCAGGTCCAGCGCCACGCGGTAGCCGTCGGGGTTGGCGGCCATCACTGCGGCGCGGCTGCCGGGTTTGACCGCGTAATGCCGCATCAGCCTCTGGGCTGCGCTTCCAAGCATCACGCCGGGCAGGTCGTTGTTGCGGAAGATCGCGGGCTGCTCGATGCAGCCGGTGGCCAGGATCACCTCCTGCGCGCGGGTCTTGAAAAGTTTGCGCCCCTGGATCAGCGGCAGCCAGTTGTCCTCGAACCAGCCGTTCACCGTGGTGGAGGCCATCAAGCGGAGGTTGGGGAGCTTGCCGGCTTGATCCAGCAGGTCCTGCAGCAGCGCATCGCTGCCGCGCCGGTAGGTCAGGGCGCCGCCGAGTTCAGGCTCCATCTCGGCCAGGATCACGTCGGCGCCGCCCTGCGCAGCCTCGATCGCGGCGGTCAGGCCGGCATGGCCGCCGCCCACCACCAGCACGTCGCAGTAGAGGTTGGCCTTCTCGTAGTCCTGATGCGGCGCGTTCAGGTCGATGACGCCGAGGCCCGCCTTCTTGCGGATCAGCGGCTCCCACAGTTTCAGCCAGCTGGAGCGGGAAGGCCCCATGAAGGTGCGGTAGTAGAAGCCGACCGGCATGAAGCGGCCGAGCTTGTCCATGAAGGCGTCGCGGTCGTTCGCCAGTGAACCGTTCACGTTCTGGGCAGTCACCCGCAGTCCCTTGGTGACCGGGGTCAGGTCGGCCTGGGCGTTGGGATCAGATGGCAGCTGCACCAGCGTGTCGGCCTCGGCGCCTGCCATCGACATCAGCCCGCGCGGGCGGTGGTACTTGAAGGACCGCGACAGCATCCATTGGCCGCCTGCCGCCAGGGCGGAGGCGATCACATCGCCTTCGAAACCTTCGAAAGGTTTGTTTTCAAAGGAGAACCGTACCGGTTTCGCGCGGTTGATCCGGGAGCCATAGGGAGCGGGAAGGCGGGTCATTGGGTGGCCTCCAGCTCAGCCGGGTCGAAAGTGCGGATCACCTCGTTTGTGGTGGCGTTGCGTTCGGCCAGGAAGAAGTAGTTGGACGGCACATGGCGCCACCATTCGACGATCACACCACGTGTGTTGTCGGCGCGGAACAGGTGGCGGGCCCAGTCCTGATCCGACGTTGTCTCCGGATCCGGGTTGGCCTTCAGCGGACCGAAGCTTTGGAATTCGTTGATGTTGCGGGGCCCGTTCATCGGGCAGGTCAGGATCTTCATATCAGTGACTCGCAGCCGTGGCGCCCATTTCGTTGAGCAGATCGAATGTGGCAAAGCGCTCCATGGTGAAGGGTTCGAGGATCGGCGCGACCTTCTGATTGGCGATGGTCTGGGCCATGTATTTGCCGGCCACCGGCGTGGCCTTGAACCCCCAGGTGCCCCAGCCGCAGTCGAGCCAGAGGTTCTTCAGGGGGCTGGCGCCCATGATCGGCGAATAGTCCGGGGTCATGTCAGTGATGCCCGCCCACTGACGCAGCAGCCGCACCCCGTGCAGGAAGGGGAACAGATGGGTGGCGCCCTCGGCCAGGTGCTCCTTCATGTCGAGCGTCGAGCGGGTGGAATAAAGCTGATAAGGGTCTGAGCCGCCGCCGATCACGATCTCGCCGCGTGAAGACTGCACCAGATAGGTGTGCAAGGAGACGGAGCTGACCAGCGTGTGCAGCCAGGGTTTCAGCGGCTGGGTGACCATCGCCTGCAAGGGGAAGCAGCGGATCGGCAGCTCGACACCGGCCTTCAGCGCCATGTCGTAGTTCATACCGCCGACGGCGATCATTACTTGCCCTGCGCTGATGGTGCCGCGGTTGGTGCGGACTTTGGTGATGTTTCCAGCCTCAATGTCGAAGCCTTCAACCTCGGTGCGCTGGTGGATCTCGACACCCCGGCGCGACGCTTGTGCGGCATAGCCCCAGGCCACCGCATCATGGCGGGCGGTGCCGCCGTCGGAGTGCCAGAGGCCGCCGATGATCTCCAGCGGGCCGCCTTCGTCCATGTTCAGATGCGGCGACAGTTCCTTGACGGTTTGGGCGTCGACCACCTCGATGTTCGTCCCTGCGTGTTTGCCCATCTCGGCGCGCAGATGGAAGGAGCGCAGGGTCGCCTCGGTATGCGCCAGAGTCAGCTGGCCGCGCTGGCTGAACATCACGTTGAAGTCCAGCTCCCCGCTCATCTCCTCGTAAAGCTGCACGCCTTCCTTGTAGAAGGCGATGCCCTCCTTGGTGATGTAGTTGGAGCGGATGGTGGTGGTGTTGCGGGCGGTGTTGCCGCCGGCCAGATAGCCCTTTTCCAGCACCGCCACATTGGTGATGCCGTGGTATTTCGACAGGTAGTGGGCGCAGGCGAGGCCATGGCCGCCGCCGCCGACGATGACCACGTCATATGAGGGTTTAAGATCGGGGGTCGCCGGAATATCGCCGGTGACCGGGTAGTCCTTGGACAACCCGTATTTCAATAGCCGGAGGGGCATAGCCGGTCCTTCAAATGCCGCGCCCGTTGCCCGGGCGCTGTTGTTATCAGTTGGCAGGCGCGTCGTAGATCAGGCGGCCGAGATCAGAGAACTTGCTGCCTTCGCTGGTGAAACCCAGCACCGCGTCGCGGATTTCGCCGGCGCGCGATTCACCCAAGGACGGCGAAGCGAACTCCATGAATTTCTGGACCACCTGATCGCGGCTGAGCGGCGCCTCGGGGCCGCCGCGGGCATGGACGTCGCCGCTTTCGATCACCCGGCCGTCGGTCAGGGTGACCACCACATCGGCAACCCGGCACATCGGGAAACGGACCGAGTGGCGGGCGGCCTCGGACACCGAGATACGCTCGTGGATCGAGGCGACCAGCGGATCGTTCAGGCCTTCGCCCGAGATGTGCTCAACCCCGATGCGGCCATAAGCGGCCTGGGTCGCAACCGCGAAGGGCAGCGAGTACTGCGCCTGGCTGGTGGTGGTTGGGATGCCCGGGTAGAGGCAGGCGCTTTCGTGGAAGGTGTTGATGTGGATCTTGGCGATCTGCTCGTGGGCCAGGTTGTTGTCGAGCATCACCTGGCGCACCGCGTCGATCGGGGCATGGGCCCAGCGGCAGATCGGGTAGGGCTTCACATACTGGTGCTCCATCTGCCAGAAGCTGCCCAGGTCCTCCCAGTATTCCGCCACCCGGTCTTCCTCGAGGGTGATGGCGGGGGCGCCGGTGAAGCCCTTTTCGGCCAGGATTGCCGAGGACATGCCCACCATCGCGCCCCAGCCGGAGCCGTCATGCAGCATCGAGGGGTTGGCGATCTCGCGCATCATCTGGCTGCGGGGGCCGTGGTATTCGGCGATTCCCAGCGCCTGACGCAGCTGATCACGGGAAAGGCCGCGCATCCGGGCGGCCATGGCGGCGACCCCCAGCGCGTTCCAGGCGCCGGAAGTGTGGTAGTCGCTGACGGTGTTGTGCAGCGACAGCGCGGCGCGGCCTGCCAGCTCATACCCCAGCGTGGTGATGGCCAGCGCCTCGGGGCCGGAAAAATCCGGCACGGTTTCCGCCAATGCCGCAATCGCCGGGATCACCACCACGCCGATGTGGCCCTTGGTCGGGTAATAGCCGTCGTGGCCGTCCAGGTTGTCGGTGGCAGTGGCCGAGGCATAGGCGGCGCCGGCGACGCTGACCTTGCGGCCGTCGAACATCATCCGCGCAGCCAGGCCTTCCTCGCCGCAGCCGTAAAGCGCCACTGCGGTTTCGCGGGCGATGCGGCCGGCCTCCATGGGGCCTGCGCCGATGGTGATGCCGATGGTATCGAGGAACATCAGCGCCGCCGCCTCGCGGGTGGTTTCCGGCAGGTCGCCGGGGGCGAGGTCAAAGGTGAAATCGGCGGCGCGGTCGAAGGTGGCGGTCATGGCGGCTCTCTCGCTGAGGCGTTCAGGGGCAGTTTTCACGCGTCAGGGTAGGGGGAGAGGCCGCAAGTGACACACAAATTAAAGCGGGTCATAGCCTTGGATTATTTCGTGAAAGCGGTGATAGACGTCGTTTTCTGACAATTGCGGGCCGCTAACCATTGGGAATTGCGGGCCAATCCAAAGCATGGGAACATGGCCCCCGAAACCGCTGCCGGACCCATGATGAAGAATCTCCCCCATCTGACCTTTCTCCGTTCGTTTGAGGCCGCCGCGCGGTATCTGAGCTTTACCTCGGCGGCGGATGAGCTGAATTGCACCCAGTCGGCGGTCTCCAACCATGTGCGCAGCCTGGAGGAGTTCATCGGCCGACCGCTGTTTGTGCGCCACCCGCGGTCGCTGTCGCTGACCGATGTGGGGGAAGCCTATCTGCCGTCCGTGCGCCATGCGCTGCAGGAGATTGATTCAGCTACGCAGCTGCTGATCTCGCAAAGCCACAAGCGGGAGGTGGTGATCTCCTGCCCGGTCAGCCTGGCGGAGAAATGGCTGATCAATGTGGTTGAAGACTTCACCAAGACCCACCCGGATATCGATCTGACCATCCACAGCACCATCTGGGTGGATGTGGAGACCAATGTCTCGGACATTTCGATCACCATCAACCACGTGGATGATGTGATGGGCCCGGCGGTGAAGCTGTGGGACGAGAAGCTGGCGCTGGTGTGCTCGCCGGACTACCGGGTTGGCGGCGAGCCGGTGACCCGGCCCGAGCAGCTGGCCGATGCCAAGCTGATCCACATCCTGGGCCGCCCGATCTATTGGGAGAAAATCGCCAAGCATTACGGGCTTACGGGGATTGAGCATAAGGGCGGACTGCAGACCAACTCCTCCAACATGGGGCTGGAGTTTGCAGTGCAATCGCTTGGCTGCGTGGTGCTGCCGAAATCGTTGGTGCGGGCGCATGTGGCGGACGGGCGGCTGGTGGAGCCGTTTGATTTCGACCTCGACTGCCCCTGGACCTATTTCGCCACCTTCAAGGACAAGGCCGCCACGCCTTCGGTCAAGCATTTCAAGGCCTGGCTGCTGAAAGCGGCGGCGGATATGGAACTCTGACGCAGAACGAGGCGGGCATTGAAATTCCGCGGCTTCCAGCGTATATACGAAGATATATACGCGAGGCCTGCCCATGATTGAGACCAAGATCAGGAAAGTTGGAAATTCTGCCGTTATCACGCTGACGACAGAGATGCTGACGATGCTGGACGCCAAGGAAGGCGACACGCTGTTTGTGGTGCGCGGCGATGACGGCAGCCTGAGGGTGATGGCGCATGACCCCTCGGTGGCTGAGGCGCTGGCCGCGGCCGAAATTGTGATGGATGAGAACCGGGATCTGCTGCAGGCGCTGGCGTGAGCCGTTACACATGGGTGCCGCTGGCAGCTGTTACTGTCATACATGACCGCCAGATTGCCCGCCACGGCGGCGCGGCGGGGATGCGTGACAAGGCGCTCTTGGAGATGGGCTGTGCCCGGGCAATGAACCTGGCGGCCTATTCTGACGCGGGTGTGGCGGAGGTTGCGGCGGCCTATGCCTTTGGCATCGCCAAGGCGCATGCTTTTGTGGATGGCAACAAACGCACGGCTTTTGTGACCGCCGTCACCTTTCTGCGCCTGAACGGTTTTCAGTTCCGTCCTGACCCTGTTGAGGGGGTGCGGATGATGGAGGATCTGGCCACCGGCGATGTGGATGAGGCTGCATTTGCCGAATGGCTGAGCAAGGGAATGCAGCCGCTCTGATGCCCGCGTGCCGGGACACGTGCTGTGCTACCCGATGTTTTTCACAAAGAAATGCAGATGCGGGCGCAGCATTGGCTGGTCGAGATAGGTGGTTGTCTCCAGCGGTGTCTTAAGTTCTGTAAAGCCCAGTTTGGGATAGAGGCTGCGCATTTCGACATTAGGTGTCAGCGTGTCGGCCACCAGCCGTTTGAGGCCCATGGCACGTGCCGCATCCTCGCGCGCTTCGATCAGTCGCCGCCCGGTCCCGGTGCCGCGCGCGGCCTCGACAACAAAGACCCGTTTCAGCTCTCCGGTTTCCGGGTCCAGCCGTTTCAGCATGCCGCATCCAATGATTTGCCCTGTTTCATCCCGCGCCAGCAGCAGGCAGCCGTTCGGGGGCAGGTAATCGCCGGCGTTGGCCCAGAACTCCGCCAGCGCGCTTTGCGGGGCAGCCGGGTCGATGGTGAACCCCATGCTGCCCATCCTCTGGACGATGAGATCGTAGTACTGGGTTAAAATGCCGTTCAACTCCTGCTCTGACGGCAGTGTATCGCAGTGGATGATTTCGATCTTTTCGGTCATGCTGTGCTCCCCTGGCTGTTAATATAGTCAGCCTTACCGACGGGCCAAAGCACGGCAGCCCCGGCCGTCGGGCCGGGGCTGCGTGTTGATTAGGTTCAATTGAAGTTCAGGCCCGCAGGCGTGCGCCCGAAGGGTCGAAGGCGGCGGATTCCAGAATGCGCGCCTTGTGCGGCTTGCCCAGGATATAGACCTCGACTTCATCCCCCGGCTTGGCGGTTTCGGGATTGGCATATCCCAGCGCCAGCGATTTGCCGACCGAATAGCCATAGGCGCCCGAGGTGACCCGGCCCACCGGCTTGCCGTCGGTGGTGAAGATCGGTTCGCCGCCCGATGCATCGGCGTTGTTCACGGCGTCGATCTCGAACCCGACCAGCATTTCGCGCGGGGCGTTGTCCTTGATCTTGAGGTAGGCTTCCTTGTTGAGGAAATCCTTGTCCAGCTTGATAAGACCGGCCAGGCCAACCTCCTGCGGCCAGTACTCCTGGCTGTACTCGCGGCCCCAGGAGCCGTAGCCCTTCTCGATCCGCAGGGAGCCAAGCGCACGGCCGCCGACCGGGCCGCCGTCGAACTCTGCGGCGGCTGCCAGCAGCGCGGAGTAGAGCTTGACCTGGTCCTCTTCGGCGCAATGCAGCTCCCAGCCCAGATCGCCGGTGAAGGACACGCGGATCGCCAGGCATTCCACGCCAGCCACGTCGATGGTGCGCGAGCGCATGAAGCGGAAGTTCTCGTTCGACAAGTCCGCATTGGTCATCCGCTGCAGCATGTCGCGCGATTTCGGGCCGGCCACGTTGAAGCCTGCGATACGGTTGGTGGCGACCTCGAAAGTGGTGCCTTCCGGCAGCTCAACCATGTTGAAGAAACGCTGGTGATAGCGTTCCGCCATGCCGGAGCCGACCATCATGTATTCGTCATCTGCGACCTTGGTGATGGTAAAGTCACCAGCCACACCGCCGCGCACGGAAATCAGCGGGGTCAGGCAGCTGCGGCCCACCTCGGTCGGCACCTTGTTGGCCACCAGCTGATCCAGCCAGTCATAGGCGCCCGCACCCTTGATCACGTAGTTTGCGAAGTTCGAGATGTCGATGACGCCGACGTTTTCGCGCAGCATGTTCACTTCGCGGCCAACCGGTTCCCACCAGTTCTGGCGGGTGAAGCTGTTGGTGTCGGTGGTGCCGGGCACGCCGGAGAACCACAGAGGATGTTCCCAGCCGCAGTTGAGGCCGAAGACGCAGCCCATTTCTTTTTGCATCTCATAGGTGGGGCGCACGCGGGCCGGGCGGCCGGCGCTGCGTTCCTCGTTCGGGAAATGGATGGCAAAGCGGTGCGCGTACTGGTCCTCGACGCGGGCCTTTGTGAACTTCTTGTCGGCCCAGTCGCCGAAGCGTGCCAGATCCCAGGCGAACATGTCGTATTGCGGCTCGCCCTCGATCATCCACTGCGCCGCCAGCAGGCCGAGGCCGCCGGACTGCGAGAAGCCGGGGATGATGCCGGTGCAGCAGAAATAGTTCTTCAGCTCCGGCACCGGGCCCCAGATGGCGTTGGAATCCGGCGACCAGATCATCGGGCCGTTGATCACCCGCTTGACGCCTGCGGTCTCGGCGCAGGGAACACGTTCGGTGGCGCGGATTACGTTCTCCATGATCCGGTCCAGATCGTCGGGGAACAGTTCGTGGGCAAAATCCAGGGGGGTGCCGTTTTCGGCCCAGAACCGCATGTCCTTTTCATAGGCGCCGATCAGGAAGCCATTGCCCTCCTGGCGGAAATAATACTCGCCGTCGCGGTCTGCGATCGAGGGCAGGCGGCGGCCCAGGTTGGCGACCTCGTCGATGGTCTCAGTCACGAAATACTGGTGCTCGGTCGGCTGCAGCGGCAGGGTGAGGCCGGCCATCGCCGCCACCTCGCGGCCCCAGAGGCCGCCTGCGTTCACCACCCACTGGGTGTGGATGTCGCCCTTTTCGGTCTTCACGATCCAAGAGCCGTCCGGCTGCTGTTCGGTGCCGATCACCGGGCAGAAGCGTTCGACCTGGGCACCCATGGCGCGGGCCCCGGCGGCATAGGCCATGGTCACGCCCGAGGGATCGACGTTGCCGCCGTCGGGTTCATACATGATGCAGCGGATGTCGTCGAACTGCGCCAGCGGGTGCAATTCCTTGGCCTGCTCGCGGCTGACCTCGTGGAAGTTCAGGCCATAGTATTTCGCCTTGGCCTCCTGCAGGCGCAGCTGGTGCTCGCGCTCTTCGGTCTTGGCCAGATACAGCGAGCCCGGCTGGAACACGCCGCAGCCCTGACCGGTTTCCTTCTCCAGCTCCTTATACAGGTTCATCGTATAGTGCTGGATACGGGTCACGTTGTTGTTGTCGTGCAGCCCGTGGATGTTGGCCGCCGCGTGCCAGGTGGAGCCGGCCGTCAGCTCGTCGCGCTCCAGCAGCACCACGTCGGTCCAGCCAAGCTTGGCCAGGTGGTAGAGGATCGAGCAGCCGACCAGCCCGCCGCCGATGACAACTGCCTGTGCATGGGTTTTCATGCGTCATATTCCCTTGCCTGCGTGCCTGAAACAGCGCGCCCTGCAGGCCGGGGCGGGCCGTCAATTTCTTCCCGGCGACCCTATCGGCGGCGCGGCTGGATGACCCGTGAAGAATTCAGACCCAATGGCCCCGGATTTGTTGGGTCATCGGAGGCGGGCGGTAAAGGGCCGACTATGTCCAAGATCAAGTTGGTGTCGGACCCGTGAAATAACTGCCATTGATGGGGGTTTTCTGCCATTCCGACACGAGGTTGTTTTCCACCGGCCGATCTTCGGCCGGTGGTTCTGTTTTAAAACAATGACTTAGGTGATTGTCACGTTATACCTGTTGCGGGGACACGTTTCCCCCTTGGTGATCAGCGCCACTTGTTGACTGAAATGGCCGTATTGAGCAGGACTGAAGCTCAAACCTGGCCGGGTTCTTTCCTCCATTTTCCCGAAGGCACTGTGTGCAATCGGGATCCAAACGGTGCAGGCCACCTGCGAGAGCGTGCTTGCGGCGGCTTGAGGCGGGCAGGGCCAGGAAACACAAAAGGAACAGAAGACATGACAGCAAAAGATCTGGAACTGCGCCCGCTGCGGGAAGGCGACAGGGCGGAATGGTCGCGGCTATGGACCGCATATCTGGCGTTTTACGGGACCGTGCTGGGCGAGGATATCTACAAGGGAACTTTTGCACGGCTGATGTCGGGGGATGCCTGGGAGCCGTCGGCGCTGGTGCTGGCATCCGCTGACGGCGGCGAGGGGGCGCAGCCGCTCGCAGGGCTGGTGCATTTCCTGTATCACGCCCATTGCTGGAAACCATCACCGGTCTGTTATCTGCAGGATCTCTATGTGGACCCGCAATCGCGGGGGCAGGGGCTTGGCCGGCGGCTCATCGAGGGGGTTTACGCGGCGGCGGATGGCGCAGGCGCCAGCGGCGTCTACTGGATGACGCAGCATTTCAACAGCCAGGCCCGGCAGCTGTATGAGCGCATTGGCGTGGAAACGCCCTTCATCAAATATCAGCGCCCGTAAACCAGTGAACGGAACCGGGTGCGCGGTGCCCGGTTCCGCCTGCGCGTCAGCTGTCTGCGGCGACCTCATCCAGGTGCCACAGCTTGGCGACGATCCGCCATTCGGAGCCGTCATGAGCAAACATCAGATGGTCGGAGAACCGGTTGTTGTGGATCCTGACCCGCACTTTCACGGTTGCGGCGGCGTCTGACAGCATATCCACGAACAGGATTTCGTCCTCGCGCGGGGCGTTCAGGGAGGCGGGCGGAGACCGGCGCAGAATGGTGTCGCTGTAGCAGCTGATTGGGTCAGCAAAGATACGGCCGTCATCGGCGTCGAACAGGCTGGCAGCGGGGTGAAAGACCCGCTGCAGCAGGTCTGTGTCGCAATAGTAGAGCGCGTCGAAATACCGGGTAACAGCCTGGGTAAGCCCGGCGGGGGCATGGGTGGCATCCAAAGCCATGGCAAAGTCCTGTGAGTTTAGTGTTGCACGAGAGTCGAGGTGTTTGACACCGCCTGGCGCTGTTTGAAGCTGGAGAAGGCAACCACGGCTGCGAAGCCCAGCAGAACCGCTGCGATCATCGCCCAGCCAACGGAAGCGATCATCAGGCCGGAGCTGAAGGAGGCGAGCGCCGCGCCAAGCGCGATGCCGGTGTCGTTGATGCCCTGGAACAGGGATTTTTCGCTGTCCAGAAGCTCAGAGTTCAGCAGCGTCGTTGCGCCGACGAAGCCGAAGTTCCAGCCCACCCCAAGCAGGATCAGGGATACGTAGAAATGCACTAGTTCAATCCCGGCAAGGGCGGCCAGGCCAGAGAGGGCTAGCAGGACAGCGCCGGTGACGACGATTGTATTGGCCCCAAAGCGCGTAATCAAGGAGCCGGTGAAGAAGCTGGGGGCAAACATGGCGACCACGTGCCAGCGGATGACATCGCCGGCCTGAACGTCGCTGAACCCGCAGCCGACCATCGCCAGCGGGGTGGGTGTCATCAGCAGCATCATGCCGGCGAAGCTGCCGACCCCGCACAGCATCGCCCACAGCAGCCGCGGGCGGTGCCAGAGCGGCGCGGACCTGCCAGGGGAAGTGTCTTTTGCGGCCTTGGTCTGCGGTGGTGCGAAGCGGGCGGCCGCAATTGGCAGCATGCCGGCCAGGGCAATGGCGGAGACCGCCAGATAGGCGCCCGCCAGCGGGACCGGGGCCAGCGCATCCTTGAACAGGCGGAAAACCTCGGGCGCCAGCAGCGCGGCGACCAGCCCGGAGCCAAGCGTGAGGGAGATCGCCTTGGCCTGGTGCGGGGCGTCAACCAGCTCTGCCGCGGCAAAGCGGAACAGCCCGAAGCTGACAACCGCAGCGCCAAGCAGCGCGTGGGCAAGGCACAGCAGCACAAACAACCCGTTGATCAGACTGTAGGCCGCAAGCGCCCCGCCCAGCACCGCAAACAGCGCGGCCAGCAGGAACCCGGCCTTGCGTCCGCGCGCGCCCATCAGAATGGACATTGGCGTTGCGGTGAACAGTCCGGCCAGCAGCTGGACCGATACAGGCAGCGTGGCCAGGCCTTCGCCCGGCGACAGCTGCAGGCCTGCCAGCCCGCCGAGGATGATGAGCATCGGCATCGGAATCGTCAGAACTGTTGCGCCAAGAAGCACGAGCAGGAAGTTTGGGCTTTTGATCAGCTGCATGGGTCCGTCCACAGGTTTAAATGCAGAGAGGATACAGCTTCAGGCACTGGATTTTATGTCAACGGCACGGTGATTCCGGCCAGACCGCGGATCGCTGACGCCAGCGGAGACCTGCAACCTGAGGGGATTTCGAAGAAACTCTCTCTACTGATGGTAAAGTTGCGCTATGGCGCCGCAAAAGAGACGTTACGTGGCGTCACAATTTGCTATGCGGAACCAAAGGCAAGCGGAAAGGGGGGCAGGCGGATGGCGGCTCAGGAACGCAGGAAGATCAAAGTGGTCATGTTTTCCGATTCCCAGGTGCTGGATATTTCCGGCCCGGTGACGGTTTTTGAAGGCGCAAACAAGCTGCTGCCGCCGGAGCTGGGGTATGATGTCTCGCTGATCTCGCCGGGCGGCGGGCCGGTTGCGACAAACGGCTGTATCGCGATCCAGGCGCACGGCAGCATCGACTCTGAGGATCTGCAAGGGGTGGACACGCTGCTGATCCCGGGCGGCAGCAAGGGCACGCCGCAGGCGATGCGGGATCCGGGTTTGCGGCGGCTGGTTCAGCGCGCCAATGGCAAGAAGATCCGCATCATGTCCATATGCACCGGAGCCTTTGTGCTGGCGGAGGCGGGTATCCTGGATAACCGCAAATGCACGACGCATTGGGCCGAGATTGGCAACTTCCGGCGCCTGTTTCCCGGAATAACCGTCCTGACCGACGTGATTTACCACACTGAGGACAACATATGGACCTCAGCCGGGGTGGCCACCGGGATTGACATGGCGCTGGCCGTCGTCGCAGAAGATTTCGGACCGGACATTTCTCAGCAGGTGGCCCGGAACCTTGTTCTTTACATGGCGCGGCCGGGGCATTTGGAGCAGATCTCGGAATTCCTGCGCAATGTGCCGACACTTGAGGAAAAGCTCAACGAGCTGGTCATGTACATACGCACCAACCCGGCCGCCAATCATGACGTGAACCGTATGGCGGAGCGCTGCAACATGAGCACCCGCAGCTTCACGCGGAAGTTCAAGTCCGCCCTGGGCAAGACCCCGGCGGCGATGGTGCGGGAAATAAGAGCCGCACGGGCGGCGTTTTACATGAAGAACACCGATTACAGCCAGAAACGGATCGCGGCACTGGCAGGTTTTTCCTCGGTCGATGTTATGCGCCAGTGCATGAAGGCGGTTCAAAAGGACGCGGCGGACGCGGACTCCGGCTGAAAAAAGCGGCAGCTGTCACGCTGCCGCCAGTTGGTCCGGAATTGGCCTGCCTGTGAAGGCGGCCTGGGGGATCTTTTCCAAAGTTAATGCGCCCGATTGGCAATGGCGGCCAAAGTTGCTGTCAGAACGGCCAATGCAGAAAACCTGCTGCCCGCGGGCTGGGATATTGCTGTTCCCGGCTGCGGAATGAATGGATCCTGAAACTAACCTCTTAGCTGTTTAATTGGTTAATTAATCCGCTAGAAAGTGTCTTAATCTATCGTGAACTTGGCCGGAATTCCCAAAAGCTCCCGCCTAGGAAAGCGGAGGGTTTATCACGTTTTTGCGATTTTGGAGCGCAGGGGAAATGATTGGAAACAGGGCAATGGAATCAAATGTGCGCAGCTACAACAGGGCGTTCGGGAGTACATTTGACCGGGCGGCAGGCGCTGAGATGTTCGACGAAACCGGTGGCAGGCATCTGGATTTTCTCGCAGGCTGCGGGTCGCTGAATTACGGCCACAACCACCCGGTGCTCAAGGCGGCGCTGATCGACTATGTGGCGCGTGACGGATTATCCATGTCGCTGGATCTGAACTCTACCGCGCGGTCGGTGTTCCTTGAGCGGTTCGAGCGCATTGTGCTGGCACCGCGGGGGCTGGATTATCTGCTGCAGTTTCCTGGCCCCACCGGGGCCAACTGTGTGGAGGCTGCAATCAAGCTGGCCCGCAAGGCGACCGGGCGCAGCAACGTCATCAGCTTTACCAACGGGTTTCACGGCTGTTCGCTGGGGGCGCTGTCGCTGACCGGCAGCAGCCATCACCGTTCCGGTTCGGCGGCCTTGCTGCAGCAGGTGAGCCGGATGCCCTATGAAGGCTATCTTGGCAACGGGCTGGACACCGCGGATTATATCGGCCGGCTGCTGGATGACCCAAGCAGCGGCATTGATGCGCCTGCGGCCTTTGTGGTGGAGCTGGTGCAGGGCGAGGGCGGTCTGCAAACCGCATCCGCAGCCTGGCTCCGGCGCCTCCAGGAGATAGCGCGCAAGCACGGGGCGCTGCTGATTGTTGATGACATCCAGGCGGGATGCGGCAGGACCGGCACATTCTTCTCGTTCGAGCCGCTGGGCATCGTTCCGGATATGGTTTGCCTGGCCAAGGCGCTGTCCGGCTACGGGCTGCCGATGTCGCTGCTGCTGCTGAAGCCGGAACTGGATTGCTGGGAGCCGGGCGAGCACAACGGCACCTTCCGCGGCAACAGCCACGCCTTTGTCACCGCTGCTGCTGCGCTGGAGCATTTCTGGGCGGATCCTGAATTTGCTCTGGCCTTGGCAGAACGGTGTACTGAAATGCAGCGCCACTGCGCACAGCTGGCTGAGAGCTTTGGCCTGCGTGTCAAAGGGCGCGGGATGATGATGGGGCTGGAGTTCGCCGCTGACAGCCAGGCGGCGGCGGTGCAGGCGGATTGCGTTCGCCGTGGCCTGATTATCGAACGCTGCGGGCCGCATGACGAAGTGCTGAAGTTCCTGCCGCCGCTGACGCTCAGGCCGGAACAACTGGACGAAGGGTTTGCGATTGTCCGGCAGGCGCTGAGTGCGGTGCTGGGGGGAAAGGATTGTACCGCCCAGCCTCATGCGCCGGAGCTGGAACCGGCATAACTCCTTTATTTTTTAAAGATTTTTTCAACGCAAGGCAGGGCGGACCTGCTTTGCCCAGACAGAAATGAGTCCTGAAATGGCAAAAACTTTTGATGTCGCCGGTATCGGCTTTGGCCCTGCAAATATCGCGCTGGCAGCGCTGTTTGACGAAGAAGGCCTGTATCCGAATGCAGTGTTCCTGGATAAGTCGCCCAATCCGGTCTGGCAGCAGGAAATGCTGTTTGAAAACGCGCTGGACATTCATTCGAATATTCAGAACATCCCGCACCGGGATCTGGCCACGCTCCGGTCGCCGCGCAGCAAATACACGTTCATGAATTACCTGCACAGCAGCGGAAAGCTGCTGAGCCATCTGAACATGGATCTGCTGATGCCGATGCGGCCGGACTTTGCCGCCTATGTCGGCTGGGCTGCAGAGCAGCTGTCCGGCAATTTGCAGACCGGATGCGGGGTGGAGCGGATCACCATGCTGGACGAGGCGCACCAGCATGTCTACCGGATCGACATGCAATCGGGCGACCCCGTCTTTGCCCGCCATGTCGTGGTGGGCACCGGCCGGGAGCCGTATATCCCGCCTGCCTTTGACAAGCTGACTGCCTCCGGACGGGTGTTCCACCTCAGCCGCTACAACAGCGCGCATAAGGCGCTGCTGAACAAGGGTGCCCGGAAGTTCGCTGTTGTCGGCAGCAGCCAAAGCGCGGTGGAAATTCTGCTGCATCTGTCCAAACATGAGCCGCGCCTGGAACTGCAGAGCTTCATGCGCCGCTTTGCCTTCCCGCTGAAGGACACCAATCCGTTCATGAGCGAGATCTACTTCCCGTCCTTCACCGACATGTATTTCGGGGCCGGAAAGGAGCTGAAGGGGCGGATCGACCGGGATGTCTACCGTACCAATTACGGCGCCTGCGACATGGATGTGCTCGAAGAGCTTTACCGCCAGCTGTACTATGACCGGATGCACGGGGTGAACCGGATCACCATCAACCGGCTGACCGATATTCTTGGCGCCGAAGAGGCTGCAGAGGGGGTCCGTCTGACAGTCCGCGACGGCGAGACCGGCGAAACCCGCAGCGAGGTGTTTGACGGGGTGGTGCTGGCGACCGGGTTCCGCAATATCGGCAGCGACAGCCGATCGGTACGGGTACCGGGCATTCTGGAAGGGGTGCAGGCGCAGCTTGCGCTGGACGAGGAAGGCTGCGTTCAGGTGGACCGCTCTTACCGCGCGCAGCTGCAGCCCAAATATGCCGGCGCCGGCGCACTGGTGCTGAACGGGCTGTGCGAAGCGACCCACGGCATGGGGGATGCGGGTTCCCTGTCGCTGCTGGCGCCGAGGGCGCAGACCATCGCCAATGCGCTGCTGCAGCAGGATCACGATGCGGCTGCCGGCGTGGCGGGCGGCGTTGCGGCCCAATAGGCGGAAGGGCCTTTCAACATGCGTTTTGATACAATCGCGGTGCGCGGCGGCTATGGCGAGCCGTCGGCGCTGGCAAACGAAGGTGCGATCTGCGAGCCGGCCTATCTGTCGCCTGCCCAGCATTTCGCCTCTTCCGAACACATGCGGCAGGCGCTGAGCGGCGAGGCGGACGGCTGGGTCTATACCCGGATCGACAATCCGACCGTGCGCCAGCTGGAGACCACAATCGCGGCGCTTGAGGCCTATGGCGGCGGGTTCAGCGCCACCGCCACGGTGTTCTCCTCTGGCATGGCGGCGCTGTTCATGGCGGCCACCGCGCTGGTTGCCGATGACCCGGCCCGGCCCATGGCGAACATCGTGCTGCCCGCGGCCTGCTATGGCGGCAGCTTCATGCTGTTCCGGGAACGGTTCCAGCAGGACCGCGGGATTGAGCTGCGCTGGATCCAGGACACGCTGGATCTGGGCGAATGGGAGCGCGCGATTGACGGCAACACCCGGTTCGCGCTGTGCGAGGTGCCGTGCAACCCGCTGCTGCGCATGACTGACATCCCCGCGCTGGCGCGCATCACCGCGGCCCAGGGCGTGCCGCTGATGGTGGATGCCACCCTGTCCAGCCCGGCAGTGATACGGCCGCTGGTCCTGGGGGCCGATATCGTGGTGCATTCGGTCAGCAAATCCATGTCGGCGAGCGGGCTGAGCATTGCCGGTGCCGTGGTGTCGCGGCCCGGTATCTGCTGCCCGCACCCGCGGCAGGAGATGCGCGACGACTTTGCCGGGTTCCTCAAGCGCGGGCCGCAGCGCGACACCGGGGTCATCCTCAGCCCGTTCAACGCTCTGCAAAGCCTTGCGGATCTGCGCAGCCTGCGCAGCCGGATGCAGACCATGGGGCGTTCAGCCCGGCGGCTGGCGGAGGTGCTGGCGGCGCATCCGGCGGTCGCAGAGACCTTCTATCCCGGGTTGCCGGACATGCCCGGCCATGAGATCGCCCGGCGTGACATGGTGCTGGTGGACAGTGAAATGGAGCCGGGCGGGCAGCAGAACTGCTTTGGCTATCTAATGTCGGTGCGTATGCGCGGCGGCATTCCGGCGGCCCGGGCCTTTCTTGACGGGCTGCAGATCTTCTGGCGGGCAAATGATCTGGGGCGCATCAAGAGCACAGCAACTATCCCTTCGATTTCGACCCATTCCCAGCTCAGCAAGGCGGAGAAGAAGCTTGGCGGCATCCCCGGCGATCTGGTGCGTCTCAGTGTCGGCTGCGAGCATGAGGACGATATCATTGCCGATGCCGCTCAGGCGCTGGATCAAGTCCGCAAGGTGGCAGCATGACAGCAGAGGTCTATGTCTCCGGCGTGAGCGCCTGGCTGCCGGACACCGTTTTCACCGTGGAGGAGGCCATTTCGCAGGGCTGCTATGACGCGGCCCGGGCCGCTACGGACGGGTTCACCTCGGTTTGTATCGAACAGCATCTGAGCCCGCCGGAAATGGCGGGGGGGGCGGCGCGGCGGCTGCTGCGCCCAGAGGATGCAAACGCCATCAATTCGCTGTACCTCTGCAGCATTCACCGGCATGGCCACAAGCTGCTGTGGCCGCCGGCCAGCTATTTGCACCGGGTGCTGGAGCTGGACAGCCGCACCCGTGCCATGTCGGTGAACCAGGGGTGCAATGGCGGGTTCACAGCGGTTTCGCTGGCTTATGATTTGATCCGGTGCGGGCTGCCGGGCGACCAGCTGGTTCTTGGCGCGGACCGGTTTTCGGGTTCGGCGTTCGACCGGTTCAATTCGGACCTGGGAACGCTCTATGGTGACGCCGCATTTGCGCTGCGTCTGAGTGCTGATCCTGGTTCCTACCGGATTGTAAGCCTGGAGCTGGAGTCCGAACCGGCGCTTGAACCGATGTACCGGGCCGCCAGGCCAGAGCCGGAGGGGCCGGGTGACCACGATGTCAAATCCGCCAAGAAAGCGTATCTGGAGGCGTATGGCCGGGACGGGTTCAACGCGCTGTTCATCCCGGCCTTGCAGCGGTTGCGCCGCAGGCTGCTGGACAGTGCAGACCTTGAATCGCGTCCCGCGGACTATGTGATCTATCCCAATGTCGGCGCCGGATTGAGCGCCCAGTTGTACGCAGGCGCCTTTGCGGATCTGGCGCGGCAGGATCTGTGGGGCTTCGGCCGCAGCATCGGGCATACGGGGACCGCTGACCAGTTTCTGGGCCTGTGGGAGCTCGACCGGAAGCAAGTGCTTCGCAAGCATGACCGTGTGCTGATGATTGGAGCTGGAAACGGTCTTGGCCTTGCCGGCATGCTCGTGGAAAAGATCTAGCAGACCGCTGAAGAAGTCGGGGCTCGATGCGGCTTGAGGAACATGGTGCCCTGTGAGCGTGGGTCTGGTTCTTTAGGACACTGCTTTTGCCGATGCAGATTGGTCGGCCTCACCTACTTGGAAGGGCTGAACAGGCCACGTCAAACTTAACGGAAAAATATTTCCGGAAAATACTGACGGCATGAGGCGTGGTGGCTGGAAAACTTCCAACCACAGGCAGAGGCAGCAGCATGGCAACGGTCAATCAAATGAGAGCAGGGCTCGCGCGTGTTTTCGGCTGCAGTGAAATGCGGCTGAAATCCCCGAGTCAGAGCCTTGCAGCCGCCGGCCTCCGTACTGAAGGGGGCTGGGCTGAGATGCGGCAGGGCATGCAGGCTGGAGATATGCAGCCGACGGGGAGAACGGTGTCAGGAACGCATTGAAGCAGCTATTGGAACGTGCCCGGATGCCGGCGGATGGCCCCTGCGGCGAATGCGGGCGTATGGCACGTTGTACTCTTGGCTCGGGTCCTAAAAGCTGCCAAAAGACCCTGGCTCTTTAAGAGACACCCTTCGAGAGCATATTCTGGACAGCATGGACGTGCAGGTTGCCCGGCTGCTTGGAACGGTCGTGGTGAATCCGCTCCGGAGTGCCATTGCCTCCTTGGCCGCTTCAGAAGGCGTGCATGGTGCCACTTTGAAAAATGCTGTTCTGAACAAAGGCTTGATCACATAAGCCGACGCAGAGCTGCCTGGTTCCCACGTCCTGGTGAACTGTGAGGCCGGTAAAACCGTCTCAGAGGAAGTGAAACGGGCGGTTGCGGTTACCCTGCTGCACCAAATGTTCAATGCATCCAAAAATATGGTTGCAGCGCTTTTGGAAGGGGGGATCTTGACCCCGTTGCGCGATGGCAGCCTGCTGGTCGATCCGAAAGAGATCAAGGCTCTTACATCTCGCGGCCGGCCTGGAATGACTGTAAGCTGTGCATTTATAATACAGGGTATTGGGTAGGCGGCTGATTGCGGCAAAAAAGGCGAAGCTGTTCTGGAAACGGTTTCCGTACCGGGTGAGGCCGAGCAGCGGGTCACGCCTGAAGCCATGGCCTGCTTCGGCAGCAAGTACGTGGCCTGCAAGGATCTTCTGATCGAGGCGAAATGCAAGGAAAGGCAGTTGAAACAAATTCTGGCTGCTCAAGAAGTTGAGCCGGCTTTCGACCCGAAGACCCTGGGCGCGATTCTTTTTCGAAGGGCCGACCTGCCGAAATCCTGGGAAATCCGACCTGCCAACATATGCACAATCCAGATTGCCGCCTTCGGGCGGCACCTTTTGGAACTTTTGATAGAAGATAATTCCGTGGAAAGTGGCAAAAAGCCGCCCCGGCTGGTTTTGTGCAGAAATGATCCAATTCAAATCGATGACTTACAAGGTAGGTGTGGGCAAAAACGGCAGTTTTTAAGTGGCCTCGATAGAGAAGAAAAAGCAAAGCTGCTGACAGCGATTGTAGATCTAACCAACAATCCGGCCTGCATCGCCATCCATCGCAAAAGGGTGCCAATTCGGATGGCGGAACTTTTCTTCTGTGCCAGGCAGCCCATCGAACAAAGCTACTGAGATCATCGCTTTTAAGCTGGCAAAAGCCCCAAGGGTTGCAATAAACAGCAACGTTAAAAAAATGCTCTTTTACTTCATGCAGGACGTTAGTCACCGTGGGCAGTAAAAGTAAAGTATGCGGCGCCCACAGTACTATCTGTGAGCGCCACTGCGAATTCAAACAGTAAGTCTCTCGTTCGAACACCGGCTTAGGCCTGAGCGGTACGGAGAACGCATAGTTACCCAGTGATTTCTTTCATCACGCCGAGGAATTTCGCCACTTCGCCGATGCTGTTGTAGTGGCACATGGAGACACGGACGCAGCTGTCCATGCCCAGGGGCGTCAGGATATTGCCGGAGTAATGGTCCGCCTTGCGCAGATGGGTGCGGATGCCCTGTTCGTTCAGCCGCTTCACCACATCCACCGAGGGCACACCGTCCACGGTTAGCGACACCAGCCCCTCGCGCGCGGGGTTGTCCGCGCCGCCCAGGATGGTCACGCCCTCCATCTCGGCCAGACCGGGCAGGTTGCCGGTGCCATGGATCATCGCATCGGTCAGGGCCTTTTCGTGCGCGTGGATCGCCTCGCCCGCCGCCACGAATTTCGCGCGCCGGTCCGTGGCACCGCTGACCTCACCGCCCAGCCACTCCAGGTAATCCGCCACATCGGAGAGCGTCGCATAGCTGCCGGTGTCGCGGGTGCCCATCTCCCAGTTGTCCTCCGGCCCGTCGATCAGCGCGTTATGCGGCACATGCGTCAGCCGGTCCGAGATCCAGGCCAGCCCGTAGCCATGGCGCGAAAACATCTTGTAGGGGGAGATCACATAGCCGTCGACGCCGTAGGCCTCGAGGTCGATGCGCCCGTGGGCGGCGTGCTGGATGCCGTCGACAATAATCAGGCAGTCCGGCGCCACCTCGCGGATGGCGGCGGCGCAGGCGGCCAGGTCCACGCCCATGCCGGTGACTGGCGAGGTATGGACGATGGTCGCGACCACGGTATCCGGGGTCACGGCCTTGGCATAGGCATCGGCAGTCAGGGTGCCGCTGGCGTTGTCATGTTCGATCAGCACATGCTTCTGCCGCGCCACCCCGGCCCAGCGGGCGCAAGCAGAGCGGGTGGCCGGGTGTTCCAGCGTCGAGCCCAGAACGGTGCCGCCCTCGGCCGAGCCGAGGCAAGCGTTCATGATCAGGCGGAACAGCAGTTCGGTGCCGCTTTCGCCGGCAAAGAACTGGCCACCAGGGGCGTTCATGAAGACGCGCATGTCGTCCTTGGCCTTGGTGATCACCCGCACCAGCTCATGGCTGCCGGGGTTGTCGCGGCCCTGGTTGTCGGCGATGGCGGCATATTGGGCCGAGGTGTCGACCACCGATTTCAGCGTCAGCGCGCCGCCGGCGTTTTCAAAGAAGATGCGGCTGCCCTGCTGCGGGCAGCTGTCGACCTGGGCAAAGCGGTCCCGGATTTGTTCTAGCAGGGTTTCGGTGATCTGGCTCATGACGGTCCTATCAGGCGGAAATTGCGTTTCCGCGTCAGATTAAGGGCCAGAGCTGCGCATCACATGCAAAAGATTTAGGGGCTGAGAGCCGGAAATCTCTGTGGGAGAATGGTGGGTGAAAGCCAATTACCGCTGTGGGACACGGTAGTTTTTCACGATACGCTTTCGCCTGGGCGGGAGCGGAACGCGCCCGCCGTGGGGCGGGCGGACGCGTGCCTGCCACTTGCGTGACGGGCTGGTGACCTAATTCGAGGTTAGGTGATGAAGCCGCCAAACGGCGCGCGCAAGGCCGCCCTATGTACCATTTCCGACAAGGTGATGATGTCGAACACTGGCCGGTTCAGCTTTGCCTGCAGCGCATGGGCATAAGGCGGCAGGTCGGTGCATTCCAGCACGATTGGGCCGATCTCCGGGTTGCGGGCGATCATGCCCTTGGCGGCGGCCAGCAGCTCGGCCTCGACCTTGGCCAGATCCATCGAGGTGCGTTCATTGCGCAGGATCACGGTGGAGAACTCCTCCGCGTCATCCAGCCCCTGCACCACAATCGGGGTGTGTTCGGCGCCGACACCTTGCAGATGCGCGTCGGTCAGGCTGCCGGCGGAGGCGGTGATCACCCCCACCGTGCGCCCGGTCATCTGATGCGCCAGCGGCACCTGGATCAGTGAGGAGACAAACACCGGCACATTCACCGCCGCCGCGATCTCCCGTTGGAAAATCGCCAGGAACCCGCAGGAACCGGTGATCGCCCGCACACCCTTGGCCTCCAGCCGCTTGGCGGCGTCGATCAGCCGGTCCTTCATTTCGCCGGTGGGGTTGGCCAGCAGTTTCGGCACGGTGATCCCGTCCAGCATTTCATAAAGCGTGGTAAACCCCAGGCTGGAGGGGTTCTTGATATGGCCGGGGGGTTTGGGGAAATAGCTCTCCAGCGCCAGGACGCCGATGGAGACGCCGCAGATGTTTTGCCCGCCGGGGTGGATGGTCATGTCTTGATCCTTTCATACCGCCGCGCGCGAAACGGCGCGAGGTCTTCGTTCATCGGGGTTTGGCTCACGATATCCGCCACCAGCCGCCCGGTTTTCGGCGCCATCATCAGCCCGTAATGGCTGTGGCCAAAGGCGGCGATCAGGTCCGGGAAGCCCTCGACCTCGCCAATGCAGGGTAAGCTGTCGGGCAGGCTGGGTCGCTGGCCGGACCAGGTGTCCATGTCGCCGGCTTGCAGGTCCGGCAAAAGTGCCTTGGCCAGTTCCACCAGCCCGTCGAGCCGTTTCTGATTGAGCGGCTGATCAAGGCCCGCAAACTCGGCAGTACCCGCGACCCGCAGCCCTTCCTCCATCGAGGAAGCCACGAATTTCATGTCCATATCCATGATCGAGTTGTTCAGCGCAACGCCCGGGTTCTTGAAAGACACATGGTAGCCGCGCTCTGATTCCATCGGGATTTTAATGCCAAGGGGCTTAAGCAGCTCTCCGGACCAGACACCCATGGCCAGGACCAGCTTGGGCGTCCATTCCTGGCCTGCGTCGGTGGTATAGGTCCAGCCGCCGCGCTCGGCGGGCAGGATGCCCCGCACGGTTTGGGCCAGGATCTCGCCGCCCATTGATTGGAACTTCTCTGCCAGAACAGTGCCGATCCGGCCCGGCGAGGTTGCCCGCGCCTGGCCCTTGATCAGGACCGCGGCCTCGAATTCCTGCGTCAGCGCCGGCTCCAGTTTGCGCAGTTCCGCCGCGCCAATCCGCTCCAGCTCCGCGCCGCGTTCACGGCGCATCCGGTAGTCGACTGCGTCCAGATCGGCACCTTCCGCATTGCGGAAGGCATGAACGTAATAGCTGTCCTGCACCAGATCCTCGTGGCCGGTGCCGGCCAGATGCAGCCGGTACATCTCCACACAGTTGCGGTTCAGCGTGTCCATCGCATCTGAGATCTGCTGGATCCGCCCTTCGCGCCCTTCGGACAGGAACCGCAGGCCCCAAGGCGCGACCTTGGGCAGGTAGCCGGGCTTGACCGAGACCGGCCCCAGCGGGTCCAGGAGCCAGCCCGGCACTTTCTTCCACAAGCCAGGCATCGACTGCGGCACCACCGACCAGGGCGAGATGATGCCGGCATTGCCGTATGAGGTTGCCTGGCCCGGCGCGTCGCGGTCGATCAGCCGGACCCTGAGGCCCCGCTCGGCCAGGGAGAGTGCCGAGCAGATGCCGACGATCCCGGCCCCCAGGACCGTCACGTCCGGCGCGGAAGGGCTGCCGGGGGTGGCCGGGCCGCTCATTGAGCGGCCTCAGCCTGAAGTTTGCGCTGCTGGCCCAGCTGCTGCACCAGCGCAGGCGCCATGATCACAAGTGCTGCGATGTCCGACCCGCCGGAGGGGGCCACCAGCAGCAGCCCGCCAATGGCCATCAGCAGCCGCCAGATCCCGCTCAGCGGTGCCAGGAAGTAGGCCGAGACGGCCGTGGCAATGGCAAACACACCCAGTGCGCAGGTGCCGGTCACCTGGATGAAACCGACCCAGGTGAAATACTCCGGCAGCACGATCAGCATCACCGGCGCATAGACAAACACCATCGGCACCATCAGCTTGCCCAGTCCCAGGGTGAAGGCATTCAGACCGGTGCGGAACGGGTTGGAGCCCGCAATACCCGCCGCCGCATAGGCCGAGGCGCAAACCGGCGGGGTGATCTCGGAAATCACACCGTAGTAGAGCACGAA
Source organism: Leisingera sp. ABD4_442 (assembly GCF_056160905.1). Lineage (NCBI taxonomy): Bacteria > Pseudomonadati > Pseudomonadota > Alphaproteobacteria > Rhodobacterales > Roseobacteraceae > Leisingera > Leisingera sp. ABD4_442. The sequence continues at coordinate 169,578 of NZ_JBSWYB010000007.1, forward strand.
CATATGGGTGGCGAGCGGCGGCACGCCCAGCTGGCTGAGGGCCGGCGTCGCAACCGCCACCAGCATGATGTAGAGCGCAGTGGTCGGCAGGCCGGCACCCATCAGGATACAGGCCATGGCGATCAGCACCAGCGACAGGAACTGCTGGATCGACGGCTGGCTGAAGGCCTCGATTGAGGTCCAGTCCAGGAACGGCGCCAGAGCAGCCGCCATATCCGCCGCCCCGCCGGTGACCATAAAGCCCAGGCGGAATCCGACGCCGGTGGTGTTGATCACACCCACCACGATACCCACAGCCGCCGAGGCCGCACCCACCGCCAGCGCATACTGCACGCCGACATGGAAGCTGTCGAACAGGTCGCGGAAGTTCTGGCGTTCATTGCGGTGCAGACAAGCGAGGATGGTCAGCGCCGCTAGCATCCCGGCCATCACCGGGCTGTAGCCTTCACCGGAATAGGGTGAGGCCTTCCACAATATGAACCCGAGCAAGGCAAAGGGGATCAACATGGTTGCAGGCTTGTTGAAGGCACAGAACCCAGTCACCACACAGAGGCTGAGGCCGATAAAGGCCGCCATATTCGGCGAATAGCCGGAGAACAGCACCAGCAGCAACGCAATCAGCGGAATGATCGTGTACCAGCCGTCTTTCCAGACCTGCAGGAACTTCGGCAGCTGATCCTTGGGATAGGCCGTCAGGCCCAGTTTCTTGGCGGTGAAATGCACAATCGAGATCACCCCGATATAGTGCATCATCGCCGGCACAATCGCCGCAATCACGATGGTGGTATAGGGCACCTCCAGATACTCGGCCATCAGGAAGGAGGCCGCGCCCATGATCGGCGGCGTAATCTGCCCGCCGGCCGAAGCTGCAGCCTCAACCCCGCCTGCGAAATGGCCGGGGTAGCCGAGTTTCTTCATGTTGGGGATGGTCAGGGATCCGGTGGAAACCGTGTTGGCGATGGAAGATCCTGAAATCGTGCCGAAGAAGGCCGAGGAGACAACCGACACTTTCGCCGGGCCGCCGGTATAGCGGCCTGCCAGCAGCATGGCGTTGTCGACAAAGAACTGCCCCAGCCCCATCCGCTGCGCCACCACGCCGAACAGCACAAAGTGGAACACCACGGTGGAAACCACCCAGAGCGTCACGCCGAATATGCCTTCGGACGGGAAATACATGTTGTTGACGAACTGCTGCCAGTTCACACCCGGATGCTTGAGGATCTGCGCGGGCATGTAGGGGCCGAACAGCGCATAGACCATGAACACCAGGATGATCAGCGGCAGCACAAAGCCGATGGTGCGCCGGGCGATTTCCAGAACCGTCAGGATCAGCACCGAGCCAAAGAACACGTCCAGACCGGACGGGTTGCCCTGCCGCAGCGCCTGTTCGGCGATGTCAAAGCCGAACATGTCAAAGCCGCGCCAGCTGACCCAGAGGAACAGCGCCGCCGCCATGCTGAGACCGGTCAGCGCCCAGTCATAGAGGGGCACGTTGCCGGGGCGCAGCGGGTTCGGCCCGCGCCATTCCAGGCTGCGCGCCGATTTGATCAGCGGAAAGCCTACAAAGATAAACAGGAACAACCCTGCCAGGTGAATGCCCATATGCACATGGTCCACTGGCGTGCCGAAACCGGCCGTCCACAGATGGTAAAGGGCAAAGGCGATGGAGGCCCAATAGATGACGCCGGTCAGTTTGGGTCCGTTGTCGCGCGTGTTCAGAGCGGAGTCGTACTGCTTCTCCAGCTCCTCAAGCGCCTTGTTGTCGAGATGCGTGTCCAGGGACATCGAGGTCTCCAATCCAGGAGTGCCGCCGGTGCAAGCGCCGTGCATCTGTATCCCATGTTTTGGCAGGAAGCAGACAGGGGCACCGGGAGATAAAAAACGGCAGCAAGGCGCACCCTGCTGCCGCAGTTCAGGGGAGGAATTACTTCAGCAGGCCGACTTCGCGGTAGAAGCGCTCAGCACCCGGGTGCAGCGGCACGCCGATGCCCTCGATACCGTCCAGTGCGGTTTCCAGGGTGATGGCTTTGCCTTTCGGGTGGCCGTTGTCCAGCAGCTTGCGGGCGGTGTCGGACCACATCGCCTTGGTGATGCCATAGATCAGCTCTTCGGACATATTGGCGTTGGTGACCAGCATGCCGGACACCGCCACGGTGTTCACGTCATAGTCCACACCCGGATAGGTGCCCGCCGGAATGGTCGAGGGGATGTAGTAAGGCACAGTGGCATTGGCCTGTTTGATCTCTTCTTCGGACCAGTTATGCAGCTCCATGCCCTTGGTGTTGTCGAGCTGGATCATTGCCGCCACGGGCGTGCCTGCGGCATAGAAGTATGCGTCCAGCTGGCCGTCAGCGATACGCTCGGCGGATTGGGCGTTGTTCAGCTCGGCCTCATCCATGTTGTCGCGGTTCACACCGTGGTCGCCCAGGATCAGCTCAACCGCGATCTGGGTGCCGGAGCCCGCCTGCGCGATACCGACGCGCTTGCCCTTCAGTTCTGCCAGACCGTCCAGCTTGTGGCCCTCGGGCAGCACTAGGTGCAGGTCTTCCGGGTAGAGGTTGGCAATCACCCGCAGGTCGGGCTTGGCGTTGCCTTCGAACTTGCCCTTGCCGTGGTAGGCAAAGTGCAGGGTGGCCGCACCCGACAGGCCCGCTTCCATCTGGCCGTTCTGGATGGCGTTCACGTTATGCGCTGACGCGTTGGTCGACTGCGCCATTGCCACCAGGCCAGGCACGCCGCAGTTGCCGCCCTCACCGCACTCGCGCGAGCCGGGCGGGTTGGAAATTGCGTTGGCGATGATGCCGCCGATCGGGAAATAAGTGCCGCCTGCACCGCCGGTGCCGATGCGGAAAAAGGTCATGTCCTGCGCGACAGCAGCGCCGGTCAGCATGGTGCAGGCCAGGGCCGCCCCGGTCAGTTTCGTGAAAAATCCCATTGTCTCTTCCCTTGTCATTGAGGCCGCAGCTTGCCTGCTGCAGCACACTCCTCCGATCCTTGCATCATGGGAAAGGAAAAGCATAAGTACAAATTTAAAATTATACTGTATGTATAGATTGAATTTATGTTTGCTTTACGCTGGAAGGTGCGGATCCATGAACTCTCATCAGCTTGCCGTGTTTCATGAGGTGATGAAAACCGGTTCGGTCAGCCAGGCTGCGCGCAACCTGCACCGCACCCAGCCCGCCATCAGTGCCGCCATCAAGACGCTGGAGGAGGAGCTGGGCCTGACCCTGTTCCTGCGCGAGGGCCGCCGCCTGGTGCCGGTGCCCGAGGCGCAGTACCTGATGGAGGAAGCCACCGAGATCCTGTCGCGGATGGAAACCGCACAGCAGAACCTGGCCAATATGCGCGACCGGGTGCAGGGCTCGATCCGCATCGTGGCGATGCCGGGGCCGTCGACCTTTCTGCTGCCGGAATTCATCAGCCGCTTTGTGGCGGGCAAATCCGAGGTGCGGGTGACGCTGGCAACCCGGTCCTCGCCGCAGGTGCGCAGCCTGGTGGCGGCCAGCAGTTTCGACATCGGCTTTTGCGATATGACCCGCTTTCGCGGTGATCGAAAACTCTATGCGGCGGAAGAGCTGCCCAGCAATTGCCTCTGTGCGGTGCCCGCCAGCCATCCGCTGGCAGCGCGCGAAGTGATCACGGCGGCCGATCTGAATGGCATGCCGATGGGCGCCCTGCAGCCTGATCACAACACCTATCAGGCGACGTCGCAGGCGTTTCTGGCGGCGGGTGCCGAGTTCAACCTGCGGTACGACGCGCAGTATTTCCTGCCGCTGTTCCACTTTATCGCTGCGGGCCAGGCCTGTGCCGTGGTCGATGTGCTGAGCGCTGAAAGCTACCGCCGCAGCAATGCGGGTGAAGACCGGATCCGGTTTCTGCCGTTTGAGCCGCAGATCCCCTTTGGCTACTCGATCCTGACCCCCAGCGAGCGGCCCTTGTCGCAGCTGGCTGCCAGCTTTGCCGAAGCCTGGCAGGACTATGTGCAGGAAATCCTGGCGGTATCCGCTGAAAGCAGAACGTAAACGCCTCAAAAGTTCAGCCGGTTAGATTAATCCACGGAGCGTCCGGCCGGGTGGGCGCGGGAACGCGCCCGCCGGGGGGCGGGCGGACGCGTGCCTGCCGCTGGCGCGACAGGCAAAGTACCACGTCAAATTTGGTCTTCACATCTATCTACAGAATTGTATACAGTTTGGAGTACGAATCCCGGGCCACTGCCCGGGTCAGGATTTGACCACGGTTTCAGGGGGCTCCCATGAAGAACACTATGAACGGCGCAGAGGCGATGGTGCGCTCCTTGGAGGCGCATGGCGTCACCCATATCTTTGGCCTTTGCGGCGACACCACGCTGCCATTCTACGATGCAATGAACCGGCTGGAGCATGGCATCACCCATGTCCTGACCCGCGACGAGCGCAGCGCCGCCTACATGGCCGACGGTTTCTCCCGGGTGACCGGCCGAGTCGGCGTGTGTGAAGGCCCTTCGGGCGGCGGCGCCACCTACATCCTGCCGGGGCTCATTGAGGCCAACGAAAGCTCCTATGCGGTGCTGGCAATCACCACCGACATTTCGGTCGGTTCTTACGGCAAGTACCCGCTGACCGAGGTGAACCAGGAGGTCCTGATGGACCCGCTGACCAAATTCAACACGGTGATCAAACGCGCAGACCACATCCCGCGCATGGTGCGTCAGGCGTTCCGGGCGATGACCACCGGCCGCTCCGGCTCGGCGCATCTGGGGCTGCCCTATGACATCCAGTATGACGCTGTGCCCGCCGATGACATCTGGGGCGATCCCAAGCATCATAGCTATCCGTCCTACCGCGCCGCCCCGGAACCGGGCGCCGCCGAGGCCGCCGCCGAGGCCATCCTCACCGCCAAATCGCCGCTGATCGTCTGCGGCGGCGGTGTGGTGATTTCCGGCGCCATGGAAGAACTGGGAACGCTTGCCTCCCGCCTGGACATCGCCGTCGGCACCTCGATCTCCGGCAAGGGATCGCTGGCTGACACCCACCCGCAGTCGCTGGGCGTGGTCGGCTCCAACGGCGGCACAGATGAGACCTGGGAGATGATGGAGGGGGCCGATCTGGTCGTTTTCATGGGCTGCCGGGCAGGCTCCACCACCACCTCGCGCTGGGAAGCGCCGAAGCCCGGCCAGCGCATCGTGCACTTCGACAACGACCCGATGACCATCGGCGCCAACTACCCGACCGAGGTTGGTGTGGTGGCCGACTTGAAGCTGGCCTTGCAAGCGGTGAACGCCTATCTGGACAGCCGCGAAGGCGACGTGCCCTCATTCGGCGGTGCTGCCAAAGTGGCCGACATCAAGCGGCGCAAGTTTGCCAAATTCGAGGAACTGGCAAACAGCAAAACCGATCAGGTGCTGCCTGAGCAGATCATTCATGCACTGAATCAGAACCTGCCGGAGGATGCCATCGTGGTTTCCGATCCCGGCACCAGCTGCCCGTATTACAACGCCTATTCGCAGCAAAGGCATCCGGGCCGCCAGTACATCACCAACCGCGCCCACGGCGCGCTGGGGTATTCGCTGTCGGCGTCGCTGGGCGCCTGGTTTGGGCGTCCCGGCGCCAAGGTTGTGGGGATGATGGGCGACGGCTCCTTCAACTTCACCTGCGGTGAGCTGGAGACCGTGGTGCGCTGCAATGCGCCGATAACCTATGTGGTGTTCTCCAATGCCAACTTCGGCTGGATCAAGGCCAGCCAGCGCGACGACTGCGGCAAACGGTATTACAACGTCGACTTCAACCGCACCAACCACGCGGCAGTGGCAGAGGCGTTCGGCGTTAAGACCTGGCGGGTGGAGAAGCCGGAAGACCTGGACCAAGCAATCAAGGAAGCCTTTGCCCATGACGGCCCGACCCTGATCGACGTGGTCTGCCAGGCGCTGGAAGAGGCCGCCGCGCCAGTGCGCCGCTGGATGGGGTGAACTGTTTCGGAGTTGCACCGCCCGGCTGCAGGCCGGGCAGCGCCCGTCCGCCCCCATGGGCGGGCGCTACGCTTCCGCCCGCGGACGGTCACTGCCCTTAGCACTTTGTTCCAAAACCCTGTTGGCTTGCAGCAACCGATTTTCTTTCTGTCTTTAGCCCGCTATCAATCCTGAAAACCCGATTTCAGGAAAGGCGCCCACCCATGGACAGACCCACCGCCCCCAAAGCCGGAGCCATGCTGCACCTGCGCGGCAACACGCTGACCGAGGGCGACCCGGTGGCGCTGCCGCTGACCCACAGCTCAATGTACCACCTGCCGGGCGACTGGAGCGGCGGCCCCAGCTATGGCCGCGCCGACAACGCCACCTGGGAGCATCTGGAGCACGTGCTGGGCTACCTCGAGGACGCCCCGGTTCTGGCCTACCCCTCCGGCATGGCGGCCATCTCGGCGTCGCTGTTTTCCACGGTCAAGGCAGGTTCCCGCATCCTGATCCCGTCGGATGGCTATTACGTGACCCGGCGCCTCAGCGAACGGTTCCTGCAAAACCTCGGCGTGCAGGTCGAGCAGCGCCCGACCAGCCGCTTTGCCGAAGGCGGATTTGAGGGTTTTGACGTTGTTTTTGCGGAGACCCCGTCGAACCCCGGCCTGGACCTTTGCGATCTGCGTGCGATTGCCGGGGCCGTTCATGCCGCTGGCGGGCTGCTGATCGTCGACAACACCACCATGACCCCGCTGGGACAGCGCCCGCTGGAGCTGGGTGCGGATGTGGTGGTGGCCTCGGACACCAAGGCGCCGGGCGGACATTCGGATGTGCTGATGGGGCATCTGGCCACCCGCAACGAAGAGATCCTGCAAGCCGTGCGCGAGTGGCGGACCTTCGGCGGCGGCATTCCGGGCCCGCAAGAGGCCTGGCTGGCGCACCGGGGGCTGGAGACATTGGACGTGCGCTTTGACCGGATGTGCAGCACAGCCGAGGTGCTGGCCGAACGGCTGGCGGCGCATCCGCTGGTGCAGCAGATCCGTTTTCCAGGGCTGAAATCCGACCCGTCGCATGAACTCGCCAAACAGCAGATGTCCCGCTTCGGCTTCCTGATCTCGATCACTTTGGACAGCGCGGAACAGGCGGATGCCTTCATCAATGGCTGCCCGCTGATCCGCGCGGCGACGTCATTTGGCGGGGTGCATACCTCTGCTGAGCGCCGCGCTCGCTGGGGTGATGCGGTGGCGCCGGGGTTCATCCGCATTTCGGTCGGAACCGAGCCGGCGGAGGAACTTTGGAGCGCGATGGCGGCTTCGCTGGATGCGCTGAGCGGGTAAAGCGCAGGCCAAGGAAGAAAAGCTGTCCCCGTGGGAACAGCTTGGTGAAACGCGCGATATTGACTGACAGGTCAGGCCATCTGCGGCACGCGGATGCGGTGCTGGTGCATCTTCTGGTAGTGCGGCAGCATCCGGCGGTGGACGCGGCGGACACGTTCGGGCGTGTTCTCGATCTCAACATATTTGCGGGTCTGGCGGGTGAGGCCGGTGGATTTCGCCAGATTGGCATGGAATGAGCCGCCGTCCCACCAGCTGTGCGCCGATGGGTCGCCGCCGGGCGCCCAGGTTAACGCTTCCCTAATGAATGGAATGCCGACCGCCTCGCAGAAGGCTTGCGTGATCTCCTCGGGGTTTTCCAGCAGGTCGTCGCTGTCCACCACCGGCGGCGGGGTGCCATTGAGGGCTGTCAGCAGGTCAAAGAGCGCGCGCTGCTCGGGGAAGCCGACCTCCAGCTCATCGAAATCCGGCCATTTGTTGTACATCGAGGTGATGGTCTTGGCCGGGTCGCGGATCAGGAAGGCGTGGGTGAAGTGGCTGAGGAACTCAGGATCCCACATGTGGTTGATGTAATGGGGGAAATCCTTGAGGAACACCGCCCCCTTTTCGGCCCGCGCCTTGATGTCCTCCCAGACGCTTTCCAGGGTCAGGCCGGGGGTGGTTTTCTCGCCCTCGGTGTAACGCGGCCACAGCGGGTCCTCGCCTTGGTACCAGGCTTCGCCGAAGGGTTCGTGCAGGCAGTCGAGGTCGCCGCGCTGGCGCATCATCCATTCGAACGCGGTGGAGGTGGAGCGGGGCACAGCCCACAATGCGACAATCTTATGCATCAAGGGGTTCCTTATCAGAGAGAGGACAGCAGGGAGCCCTGCGAGGTTTCGGGTTTCAGGCCCAGGGTTTTGAAAATCCGCCAGTACAGCGCGGTGTCATGGCCGATGACCGGCTTGCCGAGGCGTTCCTCCAGCTCGGCCGTGTAATGCACCGGGCGCTGCGCGATGCCGTCGGAGGCGCGGCGGTAGTTGCTCATGCCGTTGATCAGATAGGCGTCGGCTTTGGGGGCCTGTTCGGCGGTGTAGTCGAAGGACTTCCAGATCAGATCCTCGTCAAAGCACCAGATGCAGTTGTCGACCTCTTCCTGGGTTTCGAACCAGCCCTGGTCATAGAAGTTGCCGGCCCAGACCACGTCGAACCCGGCCTCTTTCAGGAAACCGACGGTGCCTTGGTACCAGCTGTCCGGGTGGTAGCAGGCGTTCAGGGCGACCTTTTCGACGTTCTGGTCGCGCAGGGCCTCGACCATGGCGTAGCCGGCCATGTGGAAGGGGGTTTCATACTTGTCGCTGAGCATTTCGCAGTGCTGGCGGATGCCCTCGACGCCTTTGCCCGAGGCATGCACCCAGTTGGAGCCGACCTGGCCGCAGACGTCGGCGCCGTTGTTGGCCATGCATTCGACGAATTCCTCCAGCAGGCCGAAATTCTTCTGCCGCTGGTCCAGCTGGTGTGCGTAGTCCGGCACGTGCAGCATCCGGCCATGCACGCCAACCGAGCGCGGCGCCATCCGCAGGAAGTCCGAGGGGGCTGCGTCGAAGTCATGCGGCGGGCCGGTGAAACCAACCTGATGCGGGAACAGCTTGTTCTTTGGATTGGCCCAATGGGCGGGCTTTTTATAGTCGGGCATTCCACCTCTCCCTGTTTGCGCTTGGCCTGACGGTCGGGCAAACGGGCGAGTCTGTCTATTGCTTTCGTGTGCATCCAGGCATAACCGCTTTGATATGGCAATGCGAAGATACAACCTGCCCTCGGTGAATGCGCTGGCGGCCTTTGAGGCGGTGGCGCGGCTGCAGGGGTTTGCGCGGGCGGCGGAGGAGCTGAACACTTCGCAGCCCGCGATCAGCCGCCATATCCGCAATCTGGAGCTGCGGCTGGGGGCGCCCCTGTTCGACCGCAGCGGTGCGCAGATCCGGCTGACGCGGAAAGGCGAGGGGTTTTATGCCTCTGTGGTGCAGGCCCTTGACGGGCTGCAGCGTGCGGCGGGGGAGTTTGCCAAGCCCGAGACCGGGGTGACGATCACCTGTTCCTATTCGGTGTCGCATCTGCTGCTGCTGCCGCGGCACAGTGCGTTGCGGGCAGGTTTGGGGGCGGAAACCGAGCTTCGGTTTGTGACGGCAGAGTACAATCTGACCGGGGCTGCGGTGGATACCGGTGCGGATATCGTCTTTGAGTACTCGCAAGAGCCGCCGGAACGGGCGCATGTGGTGGTTTGCGCGGAAGAGGTGAAGCCGGTCGGGACGCCTGAGGTGATTGCCCAGGCGGTTGCGGCGCTGGCGGGGGGCGGTGCGCCTCCGGGCGTGCTGGGGTTGCGGCAGGAGAACTTTGGCTGGCTGCGCTGGGAAGACTGGCAGGCGGCCAACAGCAGCGCCTTGGAGTGGCCGCAGGCGGAGAGTTTCGACAATTACGTGTTTCTGCTGGAGGCGGCGGCACAGGGGCGGGGGCTGGCTTTGGGCTGGCGCGGCTTTGCCGACCCTTATTTGGAGCGCGGCCAATTGCAGGAGCTGCCGGGGGAATGGTTCAGCCAGGACACCTGCCTCTATGCGCGGCTGACTCGGTTCGGCGAGCAGAACCCCGCGGCGCGCAAGTGCCTGGCACTGCTGGAGGATATCCGACGATTAGGCGAGTTCAGGTCAGCGCCTGATAGAGCGAGGTGATCCAGTTGCTGACGGCCTTCACTTCGTCGCGCTGGGTGGCGCGGTCGTTGATCACCATGTAGTGGGAGCGGCGTTTGGGCAGTTTGTAGGCGGTGGGGGCAATCACAAGCCCCTGTTCGATGTATTGGCGGGCAAAGCTTTCCAGCACCATGGTCACGCCATGGCCGGCCGCCACCGTCTGCAGCGCCAGCAGCGAAGAGTCGGCCTTGAGCCAGTCGGTGGTGACCTGGAGCGTCAGCCCGTGCAGGTCGGCGAGGCGGCCCCAGTCGGTTTCCGAGCCGATGATCTGCACCACATCGGCGCGGGCGAGATCTTCGATCGAGGGGCTGCCGCCGAGGGCCGTGGCATAGGCGGGGCTGCAGACCGGTACGGCGCTTTCGTGACCCAGGTGCAGAATCTGGGCTTCCTGCCAGTCGCCGGAGCCGTAGCGGATGTCAATGTCCAGCGCCTCCTCGTCGAAACGGCTGGACCAGACGGTGGTGGAAAGCTGCACGAAGATATCCGGGTTTTCGGCCTGAAAGCGGGGCAGCTGCGGCGCAATCACCAGCGCGGCGCAGGAGATGGTGGCGCGCAGGTTCACCACCCGCTTGCGTTTTTTGCTGAACAGCCCGGTGGTGGCGCGCTGCATGTCGTCAAAGGATTTGCGGATCGGCTGGGCATAGGCCTGGCCGGTATCCGTCAGCGCGACGCCGCGCGGCAGGCGTTTGAACAGCTGGGTGTTCAGGTGTTTTTCCAAGAGCCGGATCTGCTGGCTGATGGCGGCGGGGGTAAGGCCAAGCTCCTCGGCCGCGGCTGAGAAGCTGCTGAGCCTCGCGGCGGCCTCAAAGGCCTTGAGCCAGGTGACATGGGGCAGGTCGGTCATGCTGCCCTTTAAGCACAGTTTGGCCTTAGGGGTAAAACGCATTGTTTGAATTGTGCCTAAGGCACTGTGCATGGTTGCCGGATAGGAAGAGGCGGCAGGGGCATGGCGCAGACATTTGACTTCATTATCGTCGGGGCGGGATCGGCGGGCTGTGTGCTGGCAGACAAGCTGACGTCCAATGGCCGCTACAAGGTGCTGCTGATCGAAGCGGGGGGAACGGACCGGCGGTTTTGGGTCAAGATCCCGGTGGGTTATGGCTTCACCTTCTCGAATCCGGCGGTGAACTGGCGCTATTCCGCGGCGGCGGATCCCGGGCTGAACGGGCGCGAGGCCTATTGGCCGCGGGGCAAGGTTTTGGGCGGATCAAGCTCGATCAACGCGATGGCCTATGTGCGCGGGCTGCCGCATGATTTTGACGATTGGGAGGCCGCGGGCGCCACTGGCTGGGGCTGGGAAGCCGTGCGGCAAACCTATGAGGCGATGGAGAGCCATGACGAGTGGCATGGGCAAAGCCGCCGGCTGCGCGGGAACGGGCCGGTGCGGGTCACTGACCTCAGCGAGCGGATGCATCCCTTTGCCCGGAACTTTCTGGCCGGTGCCAAGGAAATGGGCTGGCCGTTCCTGCAGGACATGAATGCGTCTGCGGATGCGGGCGCCAATACGTTGCCGGGCGAGGGCATGGGGTATGTGCGCAGCACGGTGAAGGACGGGCGGCGCTGGTCCTCGGCGGATGCGTTTTTGCGGCCCGCATTGAGGCGGGGCAATCTGACCGTGGTCAGCGGCGCCTTGGTCGAGAAAGTGCTAACTTCTGGCAAGCGCGCCACCGGCGTCGCCTACAGGGTGATGGGCCGGCTGCAGCAGGCGCTGGCGGCGCGGGAGGTGATCCTGAGCGCAGGCGCCGTGAACTCGCCGCAGTTGCTGCAACTGTCCGGCATCGGGCCGGCGGCGCTGCTGCAGCGGCATGGGATCGAAGTTGCGCATGACTTGCCGAAGGTCGGGCAGGGGCTGCAGGACCATCTGGCGGTCTCGCATTTCTTCTGGGCCAATACCGCGACCCTGAACGCGCGGCTGGGCAGCTATGCCGGGCAGTTGAAGGCGGGGCTGCAATATGTATTGACCCGCAGGGGGCCGCTGAGCGTGCCAGTGAACCAATGCAGCGGTTTTGTCCGCACCAAAGGCGCCGCACTGCCGGATGTGCAGGTTTATTGCAATCCCGCGTCTTATTCCACACGGCCCAATGGCAAGCCGCAGATCGACAGGGACAACGGCTTCCTGCTGTGCGTGCAGCCGAGCCGGCCGACCAGCCGCGGGCAGATCTATATCCAGTCTGCCGATCCGGGCCAGGCACCGTTGATCGAGCCGAACTCGCTGTCGTCTGAGGCGGACAAGGCGACGGCGGTGCGGGCCAGCCACCTGCTGCAAGCGCTGGCGCAGACCCCGGCCATCAAGGCGGTCACGCGGGAGCGGCGGGCACCGGATATTCTGGAGATGGACGATGCGGCGCTGCTGGAGAACTTCCGCGCGCGCGCCGGCACCGTGTTTCATCCGACCTGCACCTGCCGGATGGGCAATGACGCGCAGGATTCGGTTCTGGATGCGCGGCTGCGGGTGCATGGCATGGGTGGTCTGCGGGTGATTGATGCCTCGGCGTTTCCGAATGTGACCTCGGGCAATGCCAACGCGCCCACCATGATGCTGGCGCACCGCGCGGCGGATCTGGTTCTGGAAGACAATGAAAACAGGCCCTTGGCGGCGGAATGACAGGGAACGTCAGATGAAACTCGACCAGATTGAAACCTTTGTGTTCGGCAACCCGCCGCCGCGCCACGGCGGGCGCTATTTCATCTTTGTACGCCTTACCACCGCCTGCGGCGTCACCGGGGTGGGGGAGATTTATAACGCCACCTTCGGGCCCGATCTGTGCTGCGCGATGGCGGAGGAGATGTTTGCCCGCCAGTTCGAGGGCTGCGATCCGCATCACATCGAGAAACTGTGGCGCAAGTCTTATGGCGCGGGCTACACGCTGCGCCCCGATGTGACGGTGATGGGGGTCCTCAGCGGGCTGGAAATGGCCTGCTGGGACATCATTGGCAAGGCGGCGGGCAAGCCGGTTTATGAGCTGATGGGCGGCCAGGTGCATGAGCGGCTGCGCAGCTATACCTATCTGTACCCACCGGAAGGGGATGTGTATCCGGACCCGGAGGCGCCCAATGTCTATAACGACCCGGATATTGCCGCCGAGGTCGCCTTGCAGCGGGTTAATGAGGGCTTCACGGCGGTGAAATTCGACCCTGCCGGGCCTTATACGATCTATGACGGGCATCAGCCGCGGATGCAGGATCTGGAGCGCAGCGAGCTGTTTGTGAAGCGCATCCGCGAGGCAGTTGGCACCCGTGCGGACCTGTTGTTCGGCACCCATGGGCAGTTCACCGTCTCTGGCGCCAAGCGGATGGCGCGGCGGCTGGAACCCTATGAGCCCCTGTGGTTTGAGGAACCGACCACGCCGGAGAACCCCGCCGATATGGCCGAAGTGGCGCGGTTCACCTCGGTGCCGATCTCGACCGGTGAGCGGCTCTGCACCAAGCATGAGTTCGCGCGGGTGCTGGAGGCCGGTGCGGCCTCGATCCTGCAGATGGATCTGGGCCGGGTCGGAGGGCTGCTGGAGGCCAAGAAGATCGCCAGCATGGCAGAAACCCGGCAGGCGCAGATCGCGCCGCATCTGTACTGCGGGCCGGTGGTGGCGGCGGCGAACATCCAGATTGCCGCCTGCAGCCCGAACTTCCTGATCCTGGAGTCGATTGGCAAGTTTGACGGGCCTTACATGTCCTGCCTGAAGTCCACCATCACCTGGGATGAGGGGTATGTGATCCCCTCCGCTGAACCAGGTCTTGGGGTTGAGCTGGATGACGCGGCGATTGCGGCTAGCCCGTATACCGGCAGCAAGTTGCACTTGGAGTTATCAGACGTTCCAGTTGTCCAATGATGTTCCGCCGCGTCCTTGGCGGTGCTGGAATGGCATCCTGAACCAGCCGCGGCCATAGCAAGCCGCGGCTGGCTGAATTTCTGCATTGGAGCTGTTCCAGCAGGTGCAGGACGGCCAGTTGCAATTCTTGAGAGCGGGCCAGGGGTTTGCTGCGCCCACTTCCTAAAATTATTCAATTCCTTCAAGGAGTGAAGCCCGCCCCTTTCTTGGGAGCGGGCCAAAGCTGTGAACGGCCAGTTGGAGCATTGACCGGAAGGCTGCGGCTTCCGGGTGGCTGCCCTATGGAGGCAGCGTGCAAGTAGCAGCCGCTCGTCGCTGGCGTCCGCGTTATTGCATGGGATCCTGCCAGCTTTTTCCGGCGAAAACGGTCAAAAGCATGCGAAAATTCGGTTATGTTTGGGCGTTCTTGACTGTTGCTCGATCAAATTCGGGCATTTTCCAACTTTTTTGTTGACCGATCCCACATTTTTGAGAAATTTGACTGCAAAGTTGGGATTCGCGGCTTTCCGGTGAGGGATTTTCCGCAATTCCGGTAATGCGCGTATTTCGGGGCCTGGCCGGCACCAAATGTGCGGACAGCGCTGGCAGATGTGCCCTTTGCAAACCGGGCGCAAAGCAAAGGGATGGACCCAGAACCGATGCTGATGAAACAGGATTACGCTGATCATGCCCTCCGGATTGCGGAGATCGCTGCAGAGGCTGCCCGCGGCTACTTCCGGGGGAGGCTGGGCATCGAGTTCAAAGAGGATGAAAGCCCGGTCACCCAGGCGGATAAAGGCGTCGAAGCCAAGGTCCGCGCCTATCTGGAACAGCATTTCCCGGACCATGGCATCTTTGGCGAGGAACATGGATTTGAGGGCGCAGACCGGGAGAATGTCTGGATCATTGACCCGATCGACGGCACCCGTTCCTTTCTGTCCGGCCACCCGCTGTTCGGCTTCCTGCTTGGACAGCTGAAGGGCGGGGTGCCGCAGCTTGGAGTGATCGGGATGCCTGCTTTGGGGGAAACCTATATCGGGGTGCCCGGCAAGGGCGCGGCACTGAATGGCGAGCCGGTGCATGTGTCCGGCCAGACCCGGCTGGATCAGGCGGTTCTGTATGTCAATGAGGGGGACAAGATCCACCGGGATTATCCGGAGCTGTTTGAGCGGCTGATGCATGCGGGCCAAACCCGCCGCTTTGCTTATGATTGCTATCCCCATGCGTTGCTGGCGGCAGGGCATGTGGATGCGGTGATCGACTATGACTTGCAGCCTTATGACTATTTGCCGGTGTCTGCGGTGATCGAGGCGGCTGGCGGGGTGGTTACTGATTGGGACGGCCAGCCGCTGGGGCTAGAGTCAGATGGCAGGGTCATTTCCGCTGCAACCCCAGCGCTTCACGCCGGTATGATGGCGCTGGTCAAGGGCTGACCCATTGGCGATTGTCAGCTTCCTCCTCAGCCTGGCGGGCGCCACGATGCTGCTGCTTTACGCGGTGCGGATGGTTCGGACGGGCATTGAGCGCAGCTATGGCGCCTCGTTCCAGCGGCTGCTGACCGGCCGCCAGAGCCATCTGCAGGCCGGGCTGATGGGGCTGTGCCTGGCCATCGTGCTGCAAAGCTCGGCCGCGGTGGCGCTGCTGACCTCCGGCTTTGCCGCCAGCGGATACCTGGCCTTTCCTACCGGGCTGGCGATCGTGCTGGGCGGCGATCTCGGCTCCGCTTTGATCATCCAGATCCTGTCGTTCAAGCTCGACTGGCTGGTGCCGGTGCTGCTGGCGGTTGGCGGCTACCTGTTCGTCAAGACCGAGGCCAAGAAGGCGCGGCAGCTGGGGCGGATCCTGATGGGGGTGGCTTTCATACTGATTTCGCTGCGTTTCCTGCGCGAGGCGATGGATCCGATCCGTGACAGCGCCTTTCTGCCCGCGGTCGCAGGCTATCTGGCGCGGGATTATATCACCGCGTTTCTGGTTGGCGGCGCGCTGGCCTTTGTGATGCATTCCTCCGTTGCGGCGATCCTGATGTGCGTGACGCTGGTGCAGATCGGCGCGATCCCCTTTGCGGCCGGGCTGTCGCTGGTGCTGGGGGCGAATTTCGGCTCTGCCTTCATTCCGGTGTGGCTCAGCCGCGGCATGGATCTGAAGGCGCGCCGCATTCCTTATGCCAATCTTGCGCTGCGCGGCACCTGGGCGGTGATTTGCCTGTTCGGCGCCAATCTGGCGCTGCGCCAGGGGTGGCTTGGCGATCCGCAGGGCGGCCAGATGCTGGTCAGCGCGCATCTGGCGTTCAATGCCTCGCTCTTGCTGCTGGCGCTGCCGGTCTGCACCCCGCTGGGGCCGCTGTTTGCACGGCTGTTTCCGGAGCCCGTGCAGGCGGAGCCTGTGCAGCCGGGGCGGCCGGTCAGTGCGCTGGAGCAGGAAAATCCAGGCACGCCGGCACAGGCTCTGTCCAGTCTCAAGCGGGAGTTGCTGCGGATGGGCGACTTGGTTGAGACCATGTTCCAGCCGGCGCTGGAGCTGTACCGCACAGGCGGCAAAAACAGTATCAAGGCGGTTCAGGCGATCGACGAAGAGGTCAACAGCTGCCTGTCTGGGATCCGCAAATTCGTGGCGGCCCAGCCGGGCGGGGAGCCGGATACAGATACGGCCCGGCAGATCCAGTATCTGATGGAATATGCCATCCGCCTGGAAACCGCGGGCGATGTGGTGGCCAAACGGCTTGCGGTTCTTGCGGGTGAGTTGCGCAAAACCGGTGCGGCCTTCTCGCAGGAAGGCTGGGTAGAGCTGGTGCAAATGCATGAGAACATCCTGGCCAACCTGAAACTGGCCAAGAACGTGCTGATCTCCGACGACTTGGAAAGCGCGCGCCTGCTGAGCCAGGAGAAGAGCGAAATCAAACGCGCCGAGAGCGACAGCCGCAAGCGCCACCTCAGGCGGCTGCAGCAAGGTACGGTGCAGAGCTTTGAAACCAGCGATATTCATCTGGAAACCCTGCGGGCGTTTCGCGAGTTCAACAGCCATATCGCCGCCGTCGCCTATCCGATCCTCTACCGGCACGGCCAGCTGCTCGAAACCCGGCTGATCGAGGACATGCCGAAACACACTGAGACCGCCACGACGGAGGCAGACAGATGACCGTATTGCCGGGCAGCAGCCCTGTTGAAATCCTGAACAGCGGGGGCACAGGCCGTGTGGTTCTGCTGTGCGAACATGCCAGTTCCCACATCCCGGACGCCTATGGCGGGCTGGGTCTGGAAGAGGCTGACCGCCTCAGCCATGCGGCTTGGGATCCCGGCGCGCGCGATCTGACCTTGGCGTTGTCGGCTGCGCTGGATGCGCCTGCGGTGATGTCGGCCGTGTCGCGGCTGGTCTATGACTGCAACCGCCCGCCCGAGGCTGCCAGCGCGATGCCGGAGAAATCAGAGCTGATTGATGTGCCTGGGAACCGCAATCTCACCCAGGCAGAGCGGGACGCCCGCACGGCAGCGGTTTACCAGCCGTTCTGCCGGGCCGTCTCTGAAGTGCTGGACGGGCGCGGAGCGGACACGGTGGTGATGACCGTGCACTCCTTCACTCCGGTCTATTTTGGAAACCCGCGGGCGGTGGAACTTGGTCTTTTGCATGATGAAGACAGCCGTTTGGTGGATGCCATGCTGGATTATGCCGACCGCCTGCCCGGGCGCCGGGTGGAGCGCAATGAACCTTATGGTCCGGCCGATGGCGTTACCCATTCGCTGCGTCTGCATGCGCTGTCCCGCGGGCTGGCCAATGTGATGATAGAGGTGCGCAACGACCTGATGCGCAGCCAAGAGGATATCGCCGCCCGGGCGCAGGAGATCCTGCAGCTTCTGGAGCCGGCGCTAACGGATATCGCGATCGGGGAGGATGCATCGTGAGCGGACAACTGACATTCGACACACTTAAAGACCAGGTAGCAGACGGCACCGTTGACACGGTTCTGGTTTGCCTTGTTGACATGCAGGGCCGCCTGATGGGCAAGCGCTTCCACGCCAAGCATTTTGTTGCCGGCGCCTGGGAGGAGACGCATTGCTGCAATTACCTCTTGGCGACGGATCTGGAGATGGCGACGCCGGACGGCTATGTCTCGACCTCTTGGGAGCGGGGCTATGGCGATTATGTGATGAAGCCGGATTTGTCGACGCTCAGGCCGGTGCCGTGGCTGGAGGGCACGGTGATGGTGCTCTGCGACGTGCTGGATCACCACACCCACGAGGAAGTCTCCCACTCCCCCCGCGCGATCCTGAAGCGGCAGGTGAACCGCCTGAAGGCGATGGGCTATGAGGCGATGTGCGCCACCGAGCTGGAGTTTTTCCTTTTCGAGAAAAGCTTTGACGAGATCCGCCGCTCAGGCTTCCGCGACCTGGCGCCGATCTCCGGCTACAACGAGGATTACTCCATCCTGCAGACCAGCCGCGAGGAGCATGTGATGCGGCCGATCCGCAACCACCTGTGGGATGCGGGGCTGCCGATCGAGAACTCCAAGGGCGAGGCGGAGACCGGCCAGGAAGAGCTCAATATCAAATACGCCCCGGCGATGGCGACGGCGGAGTACCACACCATTGCCAAACATGGCGTCAAGGAGATTGCGGAGCAACAGG
>NZ_JBSWYB010000008.1:0-167189 GCF_056160905.1 Leisingera sp. ABD4_442
AACTGTAATTGCCCAAATCCTACGGCAGCCGAACCGCCGCAAAAAAGCGGTGCGCATTGCCATGCGCAATTCCTTTGACAGGAGACATGGAGGGGGCTTTGCCCCCTCGGCCCGTTACGGGCCTCACCCCCAGAGTATTTTAACCAGAAAGAAGCAACGGGCTTAGGGTTCTGGCCCTAGTGGCGGCCCTGCGCCCAGAGCAGCGCGTCCTCCAGCCGGTCGTCGCCCCAGAAGACCTCCCCCGCCACGACAAAGCTTGGGGCGCCGAAGATGCCCAGCGCCATCGCTTCCTCGGTTGCGTCTGCCAGCATCTTGACGGTCTTGTCCGACACCGCCTCAGCCACCACCCGGGCCGGATCCTGGCCTGCGGCCTGCAGGCTGGCGCTGAGGTTCGGGTCCTCGCCGGCGGGCTGGCCGGCCTCGAACCAGCAGCGGTAGGCGGCCTGGGTATAGGCCTCTGCCCAGCCCTCAGCCGCGCCCAGCGCCGCCACCTGGTTGGCCAGCACCAGTTCCGGCAGCGGATAAGGCGCGGGCAGACGCACATGCAGGCCGTAGCGCCCGGCGCGGCGTTCGATGTCGCGCCACATATAGGCGCTCTTTTCCGGCTTGTCCGCGAAGGGGATGTTGTTCTGCACCGTCATCACATGGCGCACGTTGAAGGGGCGCCAGCGGACCGGAACGCTGGCCTGCGCCGCCGCATCGCCGATGCGCATCACGGTGAGGTAGCTGTAGGTGCTGCCGATCGAATACCAGAAATCCAGTCCGGGCATGGGGGCCTCCTGTCACTCTTTACCTGCGGTAGAGATTAGCAGCGGGCCGCCGTTAATCCACTTCCGCCCTCTGCCCTCCCCCTCCTGCTGCAGCGGGTTTTGTGATAAGATTACGGCAGCAGCGGGTGGCAAGACCCGCGTCCTGGGGCCCTGTGCGAGCAGCAATTGCCAGCAAGGGAGGGGACATTCATGACACGATCCGACATTGACGGCGCGGCGCTGGACTATGCCGCGGGCGGCGGGCTGCTGAGCCGCCGGATGCTGCTGGCTTCAGCCGCTGCGGGCGGCGCCGCGGGGCTGCTGCAGCCGCGTATAGCGCGGGCAGAGGCGGAGATCCCGGAATGGGCCAGGACCGCCGGGGCGCGGGCGCGCGGCTATGGCGCGCCTGCCGCGGCGGAGGCATCGGTGCAGCGCGCCATCATCGAGCCCTGGCAGGATGTGGCGCCGGCCTTCAGCCTGTCGGGCACGCCGCATCACCGCTTGCGCGGCACCCTCACCCCCAGCGGGCTGCATTTCGAGGTGCATCACGGCGGCCGCCCGGACATTGACCCGGCGCGCCACCGGCTGATGATCCACGGGCTGGTGGAGCGCCCGTTGCAGTTCGATCTGGAGGCGCTGGAGCGCTATCCGATGGTAACGGCGGCCCATTTCCTGGAATGCGCCGGCAACAGCCTGTTCAACGCGGTGATGCCGGAACCGATGCAGGCAGGCTGCGACATGCTGCATGGGCTGGTGTCGAACACTGAATGGACCGGCATTCCTATGCGCGTGCTGATGGAGGAAGCGGGCGTCAGGCCCGGGGGCAAGTGGGTGGTTGCCGCCGGCGCCGACGGGCCGAGCCTGGCGCGCTCAATCCCGATGGAGAAGGTGATGAGCGACGGGATGCTGGCGCTCTACCAGAACGGCGAGCGGATCCGGCCCGAGCAGGGCTACCCGATGCGGCTGCTGCTGCCCGGGTGGGAGGGCAACATGAACATCAAGTGGCTGACCAGCCTGTGGGTGACGGAGGCGCCGGTGCATACCAAGGATGAATCGGGCGAATACACCGAGATCCTGGCGGATGGTTCCTCAGTCCAGTTCACTTTTGGCATGGGGGTGAAGAGCTTTATCACCCACCCCTCCGCCACCATGACGATGAGCGGACCCGGGTTTTATGAAATCTCCGGGCTGGCCTGGACCGGGGCGGGCAAGGT
Source organism: Leisingera sp. ABD4_442 (assembly GCF_056160905.1). Taxonomy (NCBI): domain Bacteria; kingdom Pseudomonadati; phylum Pseudomonadota; class Alphaproteobacteria; order Rhodobacterales; family Roseobacteraceae; genus Leisingera; species Leisingera sp. ABD4_442. The sequence goes on from NZ_JBSWYB010000008.1 coordinate 1,964, forward strand.
CGCCAAGGTTGAGGTCTCAGCCGACGGCGGTCAGAGCTGGGCCGAGGCGGCGCTGGCCGGGCCGGTGCTGCCGCAGGCGCTGACACGGTTCAGCCTGCCCTGGCACTGGGACGGATCGCCCTTGGTGCTGATGAGCCGCGCTTGGGACGAGACCGGTGCGGTGCAGCCTGCGCGCGCGGACTGGAAGGCGCGCTATCACGCGTCGAACTTCCTGCATTACAACGCCATCCAGCCCTGGCAGATCACAGCAGAGGGAGCGGTTCAGAATGTCTATCTTTAAACTCACAGCCTTAAAACCCGCAGCCGCCGCCCTGCTGCTAACCGCCGCCGCCGCCCGGGCCGAAGGGCCGGGGCTGGGGCAGCCCTTGGAGGCTGCGGATATTCCGTTTTACGCCACTTATGTGGCACCTGAGGGCGCCGGCCTGCCTGCGGGCAGCGGCACCGCGGCACAAGGCGCGGCGATCTATGCTGCGAAATGCGCGGCCTGCCACGGCGCGACGGGCAGCGAAGGGCCGGTGATGCCGCCGGTTGGCCCCAATGATGTCTGGGCCAAGCCCGCAGGCCGCTATTGGCCCTATGCCACCACGCTGTTCGACTACATCCGCCGGGCGATGCCGCTGGAGGCGCCGAAGTCGCTGAGCGACGACGAAGCTTACGCGCTGGCGGCCTATATCCTGGAGCGCAACGGGGTGATTGATGCGGACACCGCGATGACGGCAGAGACCCTGCCCGCGGTGCAGATGCCGAACAACGGCAATTTCCTCGACGTCTGGACCAGGCAGGGAGCGAAACCCTGGTGAGGACGGGCCGGGCTTAGGGTCAGGGCCTTAGGGTCAGGGCCTCAGAACTTGCCGTTGTCGTTCTTCCACGCGCTGCGAGGGGGGATGGCCTCGATGGTGTCCCAGTGTTCGGCGATCCTGCCGGCCTCGATACGGTAGAGATCGTAGAAGCTGGTGTGGACGCCGCCGAGATGGCCTTCGCAAGCGCAGAGCACGAAGTTGCCCTCTGCCAGTACCCGGTGGAGCTGCTGGTACTGGATCGCGGGTGTGCCGTTCTGCGTTGCCGCGAGGGAGTCGCGCAAGGCGGGCAGGCCGTCGGCGAGGCCGGAATTGTGCTGGATGAGGTCATCGCGGACATAGTCCGGCAGCAGGTCCAGCTGCCGCTGGATCAATACATTCTCAGTATAGCTGCGCGCGAGGACGCGGTTGTCTTCGGTCCTGTCCAGGTCAGTGATTTCAGTGGTGCCGTCCTGCATCCCCCGGCCCGAGGGGTTGGGGCCGCGCAAAGGCTGGATGTTGTCCCAATGCTCCACCGCCTTGCCGTCCTCAAAGCGGAACACCTCAAACGCCGCGCGCAGGGAGGAGAAATCATATTCGATATGGGCAAAGGCGAAATCGCCATCTTCGAACACCCGCTTGAAGGTGACGCGGGGCGAGGTCTTGGCGAGGCGGTCAAAGAGCACCGCCAGCCCCTCGCTGCCCTCATGGGTCTGCGGGTTGTGCTGGATGTATTCCGCCTCGTTGACGACAGCGGCGGAGGCCGGGTCGCCGGTCTCCAGCCCTTTGAGGAGGGTTTTCAGCAAGTCCTTCTTAGATGCCATCTGTGCGGTCTCCCTTGCTGCTGGTGCCGGTCTATCCCGCCCTGGCTGCAGCGGCGGCGCAAAGGCTCAATGGGTCAAAGCGGCTGCCAGAAACCGCGCAGCAGCGCAGCGGTTTCCGCCGGGTGCGTCACCGGCAGCATATGGCCTGCGCCGGGCAGCACCGTAGCGCGGGCATCGCCCAGGCGGCGGGCCAGGCCCGCGGCGATGGCGGCCATCACCGGCGGGCTGTCCGAGCCGGTGATCAGCAGCACGGGCATGGCTACGGGGGCCAGCGCGCCCGGCGCCAGGGTTTGATTTTCATCCTCGTATAGCGTGGCGTGGCTGGCCGGGATCACCGGCATCGCGCGCATCATCGCGGCGCGCAGCTGGTCCGGCAGATCGGGCCATTTCGGCTCTCCCGGCCCCCAAAGGCGGTTGAACAGCCGGGTGGTCAGCTCCAGATCGCCCGCGGCCCAGGCGGCGTCGATGGGGCGGCTGTCCGCCTCTACCGCGGCCAGCAGCTCCGGCGCGCCGGCCCGGGCTGCCGCAAACAGGACCGGCTCGATCAGGGTCAGGCTGCGCACCAGATGCGGGCGGGCCATTGCCATGCGCAGGGCCACGGTGGCGCCAAAGGAATGGCCCACCAGGTCCACCGGAGCGGTCAGCAGGTCCAGCCCTGCCTGCACGTTCAACAGCTGGTAGTTGCCCTGCCCGTCCCAGTCCGGGCTGCGGCCGTGGCTGAGCATGTCAAAACCGGTGAGGGTGATCTCCTCCGCCAGCTCCGCGGCCAGGCCGCGCCAGGCGCCGGAATGGGCCAGCGAACAATGCACCGCCAGCACCTGCCGCGGACCCTGGCCGAAGCTGCGGGCGAAGATCTCCTGAGGCTGGTCCTTCACGCCGCCTGCCCCGCCAGATGCGCGTCCAGATCCGCCAGCCGGTCCTGGCCCCAGAACCGCGCCCCGTCCGCCGTCACCCAGAACGGCGCGCCGAACACGCCTGCGGTGACCGCATCCTCGAGGTTTTGCGCATAGGTCTCCGCGCCGGCCAGGAGACCGCTGTCGGCCAGCGCGGGGTCAAAGCCGGCGCCGCTGAGGCAGCCGCGGATCACCGCGTCATCAGCAATGTCCTTCTCCTCCGTCCAGCAGGCGCGCAGGATGGAATGCACCAGCTGGCCCATATCGCCGCCGCCGGCCGCTTGCGCCGCGATGATCGCATAAGACGACGGCGCGGCGTTGGTTGGCCAATGGGCAGGCTTCAGGTTGAGCGGCATATCGAGCTTGGCGGCCTGCCGCTGCAGCTCAATCAGGCGGTATTCCTGGCGCGAGGGGTGGCGCTCGCCAGGGGGGGTGCCGCCAGTGCGGGAAAACAGCGTCAGGATGTCCAGCGGCTTGCAATGCACCTTTGCCCCGTGGCGCCCGGCAATCTCCCAGGGGCGGGTGCCTGCGAGATAGGCAAAGGGCGACAAGGTTGAGAAGTAGAAATCGAACGCTGCCATAGGCTGTATCTCCCGCTTAGAACTATGCGCGAGGGTAAGTGCATGATAAGCGGGGTTCAATATCACGAATCTGACACATTGCCATTGCTGCCTGGGGATAACAGCCAATGCCGACCTTGAACGAACCCAAGCTGATTGCTGGGAACGCCAACCTTCCTCTTGCCCAAGCCATTACCCGCCGCATGAGCCTGCACCGCGGTGTCGACCAGGGGCTGGTGGATGCCCGCGTCGAGCGGTTCAACGACGGCGAGATCTTCGTCGAAGTCTATGAAAACGTCCGCGGCGAGGACATGTTCATCATCCAGCCGACCTCAAACCCGGCCAATGACAACCTGATGGAGCTCTTGATCATCGCCGACGCGCTGCGCCGCTCCTCGGCCCAGCGGATTACCGCGGTGATCCCCTATTTCGGCTATGCCCGCCAGGACCGCCGCACCAAGGCGCGCACGCCGATCTCGGCCAAGCTGGTGGCGAACATGCTGACCGGTGCCGGCATTGAGCGGGTGCTGACCATGGACCTGCACGCGGCGCAGATTCAGGGCTTCTTCGACATTCCGGTGGACAACCTTTACGCCAGCCCGATCTTTGCGCTGGACGTGAAGGACCAGTTCAAGGACCGGATGGACGAGCTGATGGTGGTGTCGCCCGACGTTGGCGGCGTGGCCCGTGCGCGTGAGCTGGCCAAGCGCATCAGCGCGCCGCTGTCGATCGTCGACAAGCGCCGCGAGAAGGCTGGCGAAGTGGCGGAAATGACCGTGATCGGCGACGTGAAGGACAAGATCTGCCTGATCGTCGACGACATGTGCGACACCGCCGGCACCCTGTGCAAGGCGGCTCAGGTGCTGCTGGACAACGGTGCCAAGGAAGTGCACGCCTATATCACCCACGGCGTGATGAGCGGCCCGGCGGTGGAGCGTGTCACCAATTCGGTGATGAAATCGCTGGTGCTGACCGACTCGATCCAGCCGACTGACGAGGTGAAGGCCGCGCCGAATATCCGCATCGTGCCGACCGCACCGCTGTTCACCCAGGCGATCCTGAACATCTGGCACGGCACCTCGGTGTCGTCGCTGTTCGAGGACAAGACGCTGGTTCCGATCTACGAGAGCCTTTATTCCAACGGCGGCTGAGACAGCCCCGGTTTCCGAATCTGAGAAAGCCCCGCAGTTTGCGGGGCTTTTTGCTGCCGCCCTCCCCTGTGCCGGCGCTTAGCCCGCAGGCGCTGCGGCAAGCCATTGTGCCGACAGCCACAGCCCTGCCCCGAACGTCAGATGTGTTGCCAGGCTTTTCAGCCGGGCCTGGTTCGGGGCCGGCGTCCGCCGCGCCGCCAGGCCTGCACCCATGCCCGGCTGCAGGATCAGGAACGGCGCCGCCAGTGTCAGAACGCCAAATGCCAGGGCCGGCAACAGGCTGGGCTCCTCGAGCCAGGCCTCCCCTGTTGCCGCCAGAAAAACGGCTGCAAACAGCATGCCGGTCAGGTAGTGCGCCCCCCAGCCGATCAGCCGCTCGCCGCGGACCGGCGGGCTGGCCGTGATCGGGCGATGGATCAGACGCCCCCGGGCAGCATGGCCCAGCCACCTCCCCGCCATCGCATAATCAAGCGTCTGCAGCGACAGCAGGTGTTTCTGGACCAGCGTCCCAAGGTCCATCACCGCCGTTGCACCCGCACCCATTAGTAACGCATTGATAAAGAAAGAACTTTCCATGCCGACCCTCCGTATTCTTCTGATTGGGGCTTCACGCCTGAGAATGGCCTACAACTTTAAGTCCGCTTTAAGTCAAGCCTGATTGCAAGGGCCGCCTTGCCTGCACGGCCGCGGCATGTCAGCCTTGCGCCTTGAAGCTGGCTTGAGGTGTGGAATGAAGGCATTGGATATCGCAGAGGTGGCGGAGCAGTCGGGCGTCGCAGCCTCTGCCCTGCGGTATTACGAGGATCTGGGGCTGATCACCTCGATCGGGCGCAAGGGGCTCAGACGGCAGTTCGGGCCGGAGGTCCTGCTGCAGCTGGCGCTGATCACGCTGGGCAAGGCGGCCGGGTTTTCGCTGCAGGAGATTGCGGCGATGTTCACCAGGGGCGGCCAAGCCGATTTGCCGCGCGGACAGCTGCATGCGCGCGCCGATGCGCTGGAGGAGCAGATCCGGGAGCTGTCCGTTCTGCGCGACGCCCTGCGCCATGTGGCGGACTGCCCGGCGCCCAGCCATCTGGAGTGCCCCAAGTTCCAGAAGCTGCTGCGGATCGCCCCGCGGACGGGCAGCCGGGCGGGCAGCCGGACCGGCAAGGCGCGGGCCGCGACCTGACTGCTGCGCTGATGGGGGAAATCAAGACTGGTTTCACCGCCCTGCCCGGCTAGTCTGAACACCGTGCTGCCAGTTTACTGTTAGGACCCAGGAAGGATTTTTCCATGTTCACGGTTTCGATTTCCCGCAAGACACTTACCTGCGAAATGTCAGAGGCGCCCAAGGGGCACAAGTTCCTGAAGCCGGTCGAAATGGCCTGCAAGATCGAGATGGATCTGGGGGTTGCCCCGTCGAAACCCGCGGCAAAGGTGCTGAGGGACGGGATGGACAAGGCCTTCAATGCGCTGGTCAAGGCGCGCTCGGCCAATTTTCTGAAGCAGCTGAACGGCGATATCGCGGCGCTGGGGGCAGTGATCGAAAATGACGGGATGGACAGCGCCAAGGCCTCGAAGTTCCTGCAGGACGAGGAAAAGAACATCAAGGCGCTGTGGGAGAACTGGAGCCAGCGGGTGGCACCCAAGATGGCGGATCAGGTGCTGGTGGAGATCGTCAAGAAGGCCCGCGAGCCGGAGCTGAAGAGCCTGCAGAAGCAGAAGATCAAGACGGTGGGCCGGGTGACGGTGGTGCCGGTGCTGGCGATTGCCTCGGCGGTGGCGTCGGCGGTCACGGGCAATGTGGCGGGGGTGGCCTCAGCCGCGCTGAAGGGCGCCAGTGCCAGCATGAAGATGAAGGAGGACCTGGCAAAGGCGCTGAATGCCTATGACACCGAGCTGGGGGCGGCCAAGCGCGATCTGGCGGCGGTGGCCGATGCGCTGAAGGGCGTGGCAAAGCGGATCAAGGCGATGGAAGCGCACCGGAAGTCCTCGGAGATGGCGGTGGCGCAGCTGACCGCGGAGCAGCGCAGCCTGAAGCGGGCGCTGAAGCAGGTCGAGGACAGCGGCGGCAAGGAGGCGGCCGGGCTGCAGAAGCAGCTGGACGCCAATGCCGCCAAGGTGCAGGCGCTGGTCAAGGACTGGCCGGACAGCGCCGCCATGCGGGCCGCGCTGGCGCGGATGGCCGAGGATCACAAGGCGATGGTGCAGGCCCTGGGCACGGTTGCGGCCGGCAGCGCCAAATCGCTGCGCGATGCCCGCGACCTGACCGACGGCGGCAAGGAAATCCTGAGCGTTCTTTCGAAGATGACCTGAGCCTAGAAAGGTCCCTAGTCCACATCCCAATCATCAGCGTGGGGCAGCGCACCGATGGCCATCCAGGCGGCGCGCAGGCGGGCGGCGCGGCTGTCGGCCCAGGTGCGGAAGACGATGTCGAAGCCCTGACAGGTGACATTTTCCGCCACCAGCTCTGCCCGGATGGCGGCAGAGGTATCCATATCCCAGAGCGACACCGAAACCTGCACCGCGGGCGGGCTGGCAAAGGTTTCGCGGAAGGCCACCGCGCGGCGCCGTTCGCGCGGGCCGGCGCCGGTCCACATCACCCCGCCGTCCTCGAAATCCGAGAACACCTCAATATCCCCCTGGTCAACGCCGGTACGGGGGTTGCGCAGTCGTTTCATCCCTAGCCTCAAGCTTGCCGCCTGGGCGGACGTTGGCCGATCGCAGCCAAAGACGCCAGCCCGGACGGGTAGGACGGAGCCATTCTGCGGCTGCGGTATTGAAGATCTGCATCACTGCGGCCCTGGTTCCGGAGCGGGGCGAATCGCCCGGCGCCGCCGGCCGCCGCCGGGACCACCCCAACAACCTGAGGCCGAGACGCGCAGCCCTAGAGGGTTTTAAAGTGGAAATGATTCCCGGGATGAGAATCTTTAGCCTGAATAAAAGTTAGAAAGTCAAGCCAAAACAGCTCCGCAACGGATTGTTAACGGCTGATCACCCGACAATGCACGGATTGACCCTTTTGGAGGCCCCGTTTGGAGATTTGCAGCATGAGTGCGCATGGTACTACACAGACGATTTCGAAATTCGCCCTGGATGGAGACCAGAAAAAAGACCTGGAGCGTGCCGGCGCTTTGGTCGGGCCGAAACTGGACCAGGTGCTGGACTATTTCTATGCCTTTGCCAAATCGGATGAAGAGGCGTCCGGGTTCTTTCGCAGCCAGGACACGCTGGATCATGCGCGCGGTGCGCAGAAGCGGCATTGGCAGCTGCTGCTGAGCGGCGAATTCTCCGACGAATATTTCAAATCCGCGGATACCATCGGCCGGGTGCATTTCCGCATCCAGCTGCCGTTCGACCTGTATCTGGCGGGCTATGCCCGGGCGACCTCCTATATTCAGGAGGTGCTGTCGCAGCAGTTCGGTGCCGCCTATACGCCGATGGGGCGCAAACGGATGATCCGGCTGCTGGGGGCGCTGAACCGGGTCTTTGCCATGGACACCTATCAGGTGATCGAGGCCTATTTCGCGGCGCAGCGCGAAGAGCAGGAGACCGCCTTCCGCTATATGACCGAGGGCATTCAGCGGATGTCCGCCCGCGACCTGACCCAGCCGATCCCCAGCCCGGAGGAAAGCGATTTTCCGGCCCGCTATAATGAGGTGCGGGAATCCTTCAACACCCTGATGGGCAGCATGGGCAGCGTGATCGGCACCATTCAGGACTCGGCGGCCAATCTCAGCAGCTCTGCCGGGGAGATTTCGGATGCTGCCGAAGATCTGTCCAGCCGGACCGAGACCCAGGCCGCGACGCTGGAGGAGACCGCCGCCGCGGTGGAGGAGATCACCGCCAGCATGAAGCAATCCTCGGACGCGACCGCAGAGACCAGCACCCTGGCATTGGAGGCGCAGGGGAACGCAGAAGAAGGCATGGCGGTTGCGTCGGATGCGGTGGAGAAGATGAATGAAATCTCGGCCTCTTCCGCCCAGATTTCGCAGATCATCAGCGTGATTGATGACATTGCCTTTCAGACCAACCTGCTGGCGCTGAATGCCGGGGTGGAGGCGGCGCGGGCCGGCGAAGCGGGCCGCGGCTTTGCGGTGGTTGCGTCCGAAGTGCGGGCGCTGGCGCAGCGGGCGGCGGTTTCGGCCAAGGAGATCAAGGATCTGATCAACGTCAGCACAGGCCATGTGGAGGCAGGTGTCGAACTGGTGAGCAAGGCCGGCGAGGTGCTGGACCGGATTGTCGGCGATGTGAAACGGGTGACCGAGCTTTCGTCCGGTGTTGCCTCCTCGGCGCAGGAGCAGTTCACGGGGCTTTCCGAGATCAACACCGGCGTGTCGCATATGGACAGCGTCACCCAGCAAAACGCTGCGATGGTGGAACAGACCACCGCTGCAACCGTGACCATGCGGCAGGATACCCAGGTGCTGGCCGATCTGGTGCAGACGTTCCGGGTGGCCGGCGCGGCGACTGCCGCAGCAGCCGCAGCCCCCATGGCCGGGGACTGGGAGCATGAGACGACCGGCCCGGAGGCCTCTGCCGCCTGACACCCCTGCCCCGCTGCCCCAGCGCTGCGCCGCCGGTGTCCGGCGGCGCCGTTGGGTCCGGCCGCGAGCGCCCGCAGCCTTCCCCGATCGGAAACTTTTCCCGAATCCGGCCCAACCTCCCCCATCTGTCGCAAATGCTGAGTCTTCCGGCGCGCTGGCATCGAGTCCCGGGCGCTGTTCTCTGGTCTTTGGCTGCATCCGCCTGAGACAGGCGATCAGACCCAAGGGAGGAGAAGCCCATGTCACCATCTGATCCGAACACAGTCAAACCCGGCCTGGGGATGGCGCTGCTGCCCATCGTGCTGACGCTGGCCGTTCTGGGGGTTCAGCTGTTCTATTTCGGGGATTTCACCCCGCATATCCCGCTGGCCATCGGCATTGCCATCACCGCGCTGGTCGGCCTGAAACTGGGCCACAAGTGGGACAACATCGAGGAAGGCGTGTTCCACGTCATCAATATCTCGCTGCCGTCGGTGTCGATCCTGATCACAGTTGGCATGATCGTCGGCATCTGGATTGCCAGCGGCACCGTGCCGACGCTGATCTATTACGGGCTGAAGATCCTGTCGCCGGAGCTGTTCCTGGCTGCCGGCATGGTGCTCTGCTCTATCGTGTCGGTGTCGCTGGGCACCTCCTGGGGCACCGTGGGCACCGTCGGTCTGGCGCTGATGGGGATCGGCGCGGGCTTTGGCATTCCGATGTACTGGACCGCAGGCGCGGTGGTTTCAGGTGCCTTCTTCGGCGACAAGATCTCACCCTTGTCGGACACCACCAACCTGGCCCCGGCGGTAACCGGCACCAACCTGTTCGACCACATCCGCAACATGCTGCCAACCACCGTGCCGTCGATGCTGATTGCGCTGGTGATCTATCTGGTAGTGGGCTTCACACTGATCGACACCTCGCAAGTCTCTTTTGAGCGGATCGACGCGATCACCGCGGCGCTGGACGAGGCGTTCTGGATTTCGCCGCTGATGCTGCTGCCCGCACTGCTGGTCATCGTGCTGGCGGTGAAGAAGCAGCCGCCGATCCCGTCGCTGTTTGCCGGTGCGGTTGTCGGCGGCATCATGGCGATGGCGTGCCAGGGTGCGGGCCTGCATGAGACCTTCACCTTCGCCAACAGCGGCTATTCCATCGACACCGGTGTCGCGGAAATCGACCCGCTGCTGAACCGCGGCGGTATCCAGTCGATGATGTGGACCATCTCGCTGGTGCTGCTGGCGCTGGGGTTCGGCGGCGCGCTGGAGCGGACCGGCTGCCTGCAGGCGATCATCGAGGTGATCATCGCGCGGGTGAAGAGCTTTGCCGGCATCCAGACTTCGGCGATCCTGACCTCGGTGGCGACCAACACCGTGGCGGGCGATCCGTATCTGTCGATTGCCCTGCCGGGCCGGATGTATGCGCCGGTTTACCGCGGCATGAAGTACTCGCCGCTGAACCTGTCGCGCGCCATCGAGGAAGGCGGCACGCTGGTATCGCCGCTGATCCCCTGGAACGCAGGCGGTGCATTCGTAATCTCGGCGCTGGCGCTGGGGATTGCCGACGGCAACTTTGAGAACCTGCTGTATATCCCGCTGGCCTTTGCCTGCTGGCTGTCGCCGCTGATCGGCATCTTCTATGCGATGACCGGGCTGTTCTCGCCCAAGGCCAGCGAGGATGAGATCGCCGCCTGGGAAGACAGCGGGGAGCCGGTGGCCGAACTGCGCGCCTGATCCCCCTCGCGCGCCGGAGCCTCCCCTCCGGCGCGCATTCCGATGTGATTTCTGTTAGGTTACCAATATGCATCCGCGCAGCTTTGTCCCGAAGGGTGCGGCCAGTTTCCGGGTTGAATACGACGGGCCGCCCAAAGACATCTATTTCCTGCTTCTGCCGAAGCTGACCATGCTGGCCTTCAGCGCCGCGGTGGAACCCCTAAGGATCGCCAATCAGGTGACCGGCAAGGAGCTGTACCGCTGGTTCCTGATGAGCGAGGACGGCGCGCCGGTGCCCTGCTCCAACGGGATCGGGATCAATACCGATCTGGACCTGGAGGACCTGCCGCGCGGCAGCTTTGCCTTTGTCTGTTCCGGCATTGAGCCGTCGGACAGCACCAGCCCCCGGACGCTGGCCTGGATCCGGCGGCAGAATGCCCATGGCAGCCAGTTCGGCGGCATCTGCACCGGCGCCTTTGCCCTGGCGCAGGCCGGTATCCTGCAGGATCAGCGCTTTACCCTGCATTGGGAGAACCAGCCGTCGTTCTCCGAATATTTCCCGGGGCTGGAGCCAAGTGCGAACCTCTATGAGATCGACAGGGGGCTGATGACCTGCGGCGGCGGCAATGCGGCCACTGACATGATGCTGGAGATGATCGAGACCGATCACGGCAAGGATCTGGCGGTGATCGTGTCGGACATGTGCATCCACTTCCGCTCCAACAACCGCGAGGCGCTGCAGAAGTCGGCCTATTCGGTTGCCCTCAGCAGCCGCAACCAGCATCTGATCAACGCCATGCAGTTCATGCATGACACCATCGAGGAGCCGGTGGAGATTGGCATGGTGGCAGAGCAGGCGCAGATTTCGCGGCGCCAGCTGGAGCGGCTGTTCCAGCGCTATGTCGGCACCTCGCCGGTGCAGTTCTATATCGACCTCCGCGTGGGCCGGGCGCTGGCGCTGTTGAATGAGACCAATATGACGGTGGCAGAGATTTCCGCCGCCACCGGGTTTAGCAGCGCAACCCAGCTGTCGATCCGCTTCAAGAAACGCTACGGGCAGTCGCCCGCCTCCTTCCGCAAGAGCTGGGCGGAGAAGACGGGTTAGGGTCAGGCCTGCTTTATCCTGCACCGCTGGTTTGTCTGATTTTGTTCCTGACCAGGCACAGTCTCGCAGGAATAGTGGTTCTATTTCAAGGGACTGTAACGCAGTTCAGGGGCAAAATCAGACAGATCCTGCGGACGCGTGAACCGCTGCACAGCAGCGGCTTTGACCGCTTGGAATTGACACCGCCAGTCCCAGCGCGCTCAAAACCACTGCTTTCCTGCCGTTCGCGCGCCAGCAGTGCATGATAAAGGGGGCCTGACCCTAGGGTCAGGCCTCTTCGCTGGCGAGGGCGGTGCTGAGTTCGGAAATCTTTTCCAGCCGCGCCGAGATCCGGTCCTGGAACAGGCCCAGCTCATCAATGATAGAGTTCAGCGCCTCCCCGACATGGCCCAGCCGGGCGCATTCGATCTTGCACAGCACCCGGGTGGTGGTCAGCGCCATGAAATGCCGGTGCAGGGTCAGGCAGGCCTTCTGGATGCGGTCGGCCTCGAACCGGACATCCTGCAGGCTGGCGCGGGCCTTGCCGTTCTGATCATCGGTCAGCTGCCGCAGGATCGCCTGCTCGCGCTGGATGTCGACATCTGCGGCGGCGTCTTCCTGTTCCAGCTGGTGGCCGCATTCGGTCAGGATCCGGGCCAGGCCTTCGACGAAGATGGCCGCCGTTACCGTCCCCTTGATAGCGCGGAAATTGCTGTTCTTGCCCCAGACATGCGCCTCGAACCAGTTCGACATCTCTCGCGACATGGCGCTGTAGTTCTGGGACAGCACCGTCACTGGCCCGCCCGCCGGTTCAATCCGCGAGGCAATGACCCGCAGATTATGGGGAATGGTGCGCATGGATTCAAACTCCTGCACCAGCGCCTCTGTCTCCTCCACCAGCTGGCCGGCCGTAGCGTGCATGGCGCGGCGTTCAGCCAGCCGGGCATCCGCCGGGCGGCGCAGGCCTGCGTCGCGGGCCAGCAGCTCCTCTGCCAGGGCATGGCCGGCAAAATCGCTGTAGGTGGCAAAGCCAAGCTCCTGCAGGCGGGCCAGCAGCAATGCGGCGCCGTCCTGCGGGCATAGCCCCTCTGCTTGCTCTGCCTGGCGCAGGCGGCTGTATTCCTGCTCCACCGTCTTGAGCAGCGGGCTGGCGGGTTTGATGCGCGCCGAGAGGTAGCCGCCTTCGCAGGGAGTGACGACGGCAAAAACCCAATAGAAGCTGCCGTCGCTGGCGCGGTTTTTGACATAGGCGCCGACAGTGCCGCCGGCCTTGATCGTATCCCAAAAGAGCTGGAACACGGCGCGGGGCATGTCCGGGTGGCGGATGATCTTGTGCGGCGCGCCCAGTAATTCCTGCAGCGGGTATTTGGCGACCCGGCTGAACACGGCATTGCCGGCCAGGATCACGCCGCGGCTGTCAGTGCGGGAAAAGAAGACTTCGTCCAAGGCAAAGGGGGCTTCCTTGCCCCGGGAAGGCGCGGTCAGCGTGCGGTCTTCGAAAGACACGTTTCAGTTCCTGTCGTGATTGTCTCGTGCGCCTACCTGTTTACGCGCCACTGCTTTTCAAAATCCTAATGAGGGGCGGAGCACGCATGATTTCCGCCCCCTTAAAAGCTGGCCGTCAGGCCGCCGCTTCCTGTGCCTTCTGCTGCTGGGCCGGCTCTTCCAGGGTCAGGCCCAGGCTGATGCACAGCGGCAGCCGGCGGGCCGCGAAATTGCCCGCGCGGGCGCGCAGCAGGGCGATGTTTTCCGCATCGGTTTCCAGCACGCGCCCCTCGTGCTGCAGCCGCTGGCCCTGCGGTGCCAGGATGCGCCAGGCCAGATCGGCCCAGTCTGCCGGGGTTTCCAGCCCCTCGCTGCGGGCCAGCAGGAACAGCTGCTCCAACCGGTCCAGCTCTACCCCGCCGCCGGTGACGGGCGAGGCCAGGAAGCGCAGGGTGTCGCTGTCCTCTGCCCGTTTGCAGACGGCCAGGTTGAAGGCGCGGCAGGCGGCGGCGCGGTCTGCTAGCCCCTCCTGCGGCGGGCAAGGGGCGATGCAGCCGGTGCCTGCCAGGATTCGCAGCATCCGGGCGATGCTGCCCCAGTCCATGGCGCCGAACACCCCCTGGTCCAGCAGCGCACGCACGGTCGCGGGCCCCTCTGCCAGGGCCTGCAGCACGGGGGCGTATTGATCCTGCTCCAGCGGGATCTCCTGGCCGCGGTGGTGGAATTTCAGCGCGCCGCCGCCATAGGGGCGCGTCAGGGCCAGCGGCGTGGCAAACCAGGCGCCGATTTCACCGCGCGGCGTGTGGGCCAGGCGGCCCTTTACAAATATGTCGGTGCGGAACTGCTCATTCAGCAGCACATCGCGCAGGCCTTCGCGGCGGTCCGGGTCGGGTTCGCTGTCCAGGAGCGCCTGCTGCTGCGGCGTGAAGCGGATGCAATCCAGGTTGTCCAGCGGGTGCACGGAGCCCGCAAAGTTCAGCTTGGCCTGCGCCAGCTCTGCCGCCAGGTCCTCGAAATAGAAGGGGGTCCAGTCCTTATTGAAATACTCATGCGCCAGGTAGTTGGCGGGCATGGCTCCCATATGCTCCAGCCGGGCGGCGGCAGAGGGATTCTTGGCAAAGAAGCCGGCACCGGCCCCGGCCAGGTCCTTGGCAAAGGCCATGGCATCGCTGATCCGCTCTGTCAGCGGGCCGCCGCCCTGTTCCGCCCGGCCGGCCAGCAGGCGGCGCAGCGGCATTGCCGTGGCCCAGCCCGGCTGCGCGTTGCAGCTGACATAGACCAGCCCGCCCGGCCGCAGCCGTTCGGAAATGAAGCGCAGGATATGCTGGCGGTTTTCTGCGGAAACCCAGCTGTAGACCCCGTGCAGCGCGATGATGTCGAAGGTTTCAGGCAGATCCGGCGTTTCGGCAAAATCCGCAAAGCTGCGTTCGTGGAACTGCATGTTGGCAAGCTCCGCCTCCGCTGCCAGTTCACGGGCGCCCGCGATATGCGAAGGGCTGAAATCCATCGCGTGGAAGTCGATATGCGGGTTGGCCGCGGCCAGCAGATTGGCCGAGAACCCCTGGCCGCAGCCCAGCTCGCAATAGCGAAGCCTGCCAGTGTCCAGCCCGTGCCTGTGCCCCTGGCTCATCGCGCCGAACTGCAGCAGGGCGGGCGTCAGCTGGCTGTGGAAGTCATAGGTGTAGTCGATGCCGGCGACATAGCCGGAAGTCCAATCGGTCACGGGGGCTCCTGCAGGTTGGAAACACGTCATGCAGGGCAATTTCGGAAAATTTGGTGAGAATAGGGTTAATTTCGCTCCGCCCGAAAAACCGATCACCCGAACGTGACGCCGCAGGGCTTGCAGCCGGAGTTTTGGCATAACTCCGGCCAGGAACACGCTTCCCGCCTTCCCCAAAAGAAAACCGGCCCCCATCGGGAGCCGGTTTCAAAATCGTCCAATCCGCGGCTGGATCAGAGGGACATATGGGTGCCAAGGGCTTCCATGTCGGCGAGCAGCTTGGCTGCGTCCTCAACCAACCCGTGGGGCTGGTCTTCCTCTTTTGCGGTCTTGTACATCTCGCGGGCTTCCTCGATCAGCGTGTTCATCTGATCGCGGGTCATCTCGGCCATCGGGATCGCGCGTTCGGCCAGAACCGACAGGCTGTCGCCTGCGATTTCGGCAAAACCGCCGGTCACCAGATACTCCGAGTTACCTTCCGGGCTTTCGACCTTCAGCACGCCGGGGCGCAGGGTGGTGATGGTCGGCGCGTGCTGAGGCATCGCCGTCATGTCACCCTCGGCTCCGGGGATCTGAACCGCGCTGGCCTGCAGCGAAGCCAGGCTCCGCTCGGGGCTGACGAGGTCGAATTGCATCGTTTGTGCCATTGGGGCCTCCTTTCAGGGTTCCCCTGCCCCGCCGAACGGCGCAGGGGAAAATCCGTGCTTAGGCGGCTTCCGCAGCCATCTTCTCGGCTTTGGCCAGCACTTCGTCGATGCCGCCAACCATGTAGAAGGCGCCTTCGGGCAGGTGGTCGTATTCGCCGGCCACAACCGCCTTGAACGACGAGATGGTGTCTTCCAGGGAAACCTGGACACCGTCGGAGCCGGTGAAGACCTTCGCAACGTCGAACGGCTGGGACAGGAAACGCTGGATCTTACGCGCACGCGCAACGGTCAGCTTGTCCTCTTCCGACAGTTCGTCCATGCCGAGGATCGCGATGATGTCCTGCAGCGACTTGTAGCGCTGGAGGATCTGCTGAACGTCGGAAGCCACTGCGTAGTGCTCTTCGCCAACGATCTGCGGGTCCATCAGGCGCGAGGAGGAGTCCAGCGGGTCCACAGCGGGGTAGATGCCGAGCTCGGAGATCGCACGGTTAAGAACGGTGGTCGCGTCCAGGTGGGCAAAGGTGGTTGCCGGTGCCGGGTCGGTAAGGTCGTCCGCGGGAACGTAGACGGCCTGGATCGAGGTGATCGAGCCGTTCTTGGTCGAGGTGATGCGTTCCTGCATGGCGCCCATGTCGGTTGCCAGGGTCGGCTGGTAGCCCACAGCCGAAGGAATACGGCCGAGCAGAGCGGACACTTCCGAACCCGCCTGGGTGAAGCGGAAGATGTTGTCCACGAAGAACAGAACGTCGGTGCCGGACTGGTCGCGGAACTGTTCGGCCAGGGTCAGGCCGGTCAGTGCAACACGGGCACGGGCTCCCGGAGGTTCGTTCATCTGACCGTAAACCAGGGCAACCTGGGATTCTTCCAGGTTGTCGGGCTTGATCACGTTGGATTCGATCATTTCCCAGTAGAGGTCGTTGCCTTCACGGGTCCGTTCGCCAACACCGGCGAACACGGAGTAGCCCGAGTGCACCTTGGCGATGTTGTTGATCAGTTCCATGATGAGAACGGTCTTGCCCACGCCGGCGCCGCCGAACAGGCCGATCTTGCCGCCTTTGGAGTAAGGCGCCAGCAGGTCGATCACCTTAATGCCGGTCACCAGAACTTCCGACTCGGTCGACTGTTCGTTGAACTCGGGTGCAGGCTGGTGGATGGCGCGGGTCTCGGATGCGTTGACCGGGCCCTTTTCGTCCACGGGCTCGCCCACGACGTTCAGGATGCGGCCCAGGGTGGCGTTGCCGACCGGGATCGAGATCGGGGCGCCGGTGTCGGTCACTTCCTGACCGCGGACCAGGCCCTCGGTTGCGTCCATTGCGATGGTGCGGACGGTGTTTTCGCCGAGGTGCTGAGCCACTTCGAGAACCAGGGTCTTGCCGTCGTTCTCGGTGTTCAGTGCGTTCAGAATTGCGGGCAGGTGGTCGTCAAACTGGACGTCCACAACGGCGCCGATGATCTGAGTCACCTTGCCTTTTGCTTGTGCCATTTGTTGGTCTCCGGTTGTCTCTTAGAGCGCCTCAGCGCCCGAAATGATTTCAATCAGCTCATTGGTGATCACGGCCTGGCGCGAGCGGTTGAACTGGATGGTCAGCTTGTCGATCATGTCGCCCGCGTTGCGGGTTGCGTTGTCCATCGCGCTCATCCGCGCACCCTGTTCGGATGCACCGTTTTCCAGCAGGGCGGAAAAGATCTGGGTCGCCACGCCGCGCGGCAGCAGGTCCGCCAGGATCTGCTCTTCGCCGGGCTCGTAGTCATAGACGGCGCCAGTGCCTTCGCCTTCCGATGCCTCGAAGGACGCCGGAATGATCTGCTGTGCGGTGGGGATCTGGGTCACGACGTTGACGAACTCCGCGTAGAAGATCGTGGCAACGTCGAATTCACCTGCGTCAAAGCGGGTGAGGATCCCCTTGGCGATGTCCTGCGCGTTGGCATAGCCAACCCGTTTGACCTCGCTCAGGTCCACATGGCCGATGAAGTCATCGCCAAGGTCGCGCTTCAGGGCGTCGCGGCCCTTCTTGCCGACAGTCAGAATTTTGACTGTCTTGCCCGCGGCCTTCAGCTCAGCCGCCTTTTGGCGGGCGAGCTTGGCAATGTTCGAGTTGAAGCCGCCGCACAGACCGCGTTCGGCGGTCATCACGACAAGCAGCTGGTTCTGGTCGCTGCCGGTGCCGCGAAGCAGCTTGGGCGCTGACTCGCTGCCGCCGACCGAGGCCGCCAGCCCTGCCATCACGGCATTGAACCGCTTGGTGTAGGGACGGGAGTCTTCGGCAGCTTCCTGGGCGCGGCGAAGTTTCGCCGCGGCCACCATCTGCATGGCTTTGGTGATCTTGCGGGTCGATTTGACCGACTCGATCCTGGTTTTAAGGTCCTTAAGACTCGGCATTGCCTCGTCCCCCCTTAAGCGAAGCTAGCGGCGAACTCGTCCAGCGCAGCCTTAACCTTGTCAGCCAGCTCGTCCTTCACCTTACGGTCGTTGTTGGTGATGTCGGCAAGCAGGTCGGCATGTTTGCCGCGCAGGTGGCTCAGCAGGCCGGCCTCGTAGCGGCCAACGTCCTTGACGTCGACTTTGTCGAGGTAACCGTTGGTGCCGGCGAAGATGACGCAGACGATTTCAGCGTTGGTCAGCGGCGAGTACTGGGCTTGCTTCATCAGCTCGGTCAGACGGGCGCCACGGGCCAGCAGCTGCTGGGTGGCGGCGTCCAGATCGGAGCCGAACTGCGCGAAGGCAGCCATTTCGCGGTACTGGGCCAGCGACAGTTTAACCGGGCCTGCAACCGAGGACATCGCCTTGGTCTGGGCCGAGGAGCCAACGCGCGAAACCGACAGACCGGTGTTCACGGCGGGGCGGATGCCCTGGTAGAACAGTTCGGTTTCCAGGAAGATCTGGCCGTCGGTGATCGAGATCACGTTGGTCGGAATAAACGCGGACACGTCGCCGCCCTGGGTTTCGATGATCGGCAGCGCGGTCAGCGAGCCGGCACCGAAGTCCTCGTTCAGCTTGGCCGAACGCTCCAGCAGGCGGGAGTGCAGGTAGAAAACGTCGCCCGGGTAGGCTTCACGTCCCGGCGGACGGCGCAGCAGCAGCGACATCTGACGGTAAGCAACCGCCTGTTTGGACAGGTCATCATAGATGATCAGCGCGTGGCGGCCGTTGTCGCGGAAGAATTCCGCCATTGCGGTTGCGGCGTAGGGTGCCAGGAACTGCAGCGGTGCCGGGTCGGACGCGGTTGCGGCCACGACGATGGAGTATTCCATCGCGCCGGACTCTTCCAGTTTCTTCACCAGCTGGGCCACGGTGGAGCGCTTCTGGCCAACCGCGACGTAAACGCAGTACAGCTTCTTGCTCTCGTCGTCGCCGGCGGCGTCGTTGTAGGACTTCTGGTTCAGCATCGCGTCCAGAGCAACGGCGGTCTTGCCGGTCTGACGGTCGCCAATGATCAGCTCGCGCTGGCCGCGGCCGATCGGGATCATCGCGTCAACCGACTTGAGGCCGGTTGCCATCGGCTCGTGAACCGATTTACGCGGGATGATGCCCGGTGCCTTCACGTCAGCAACGCCGCGGGTGACGTCTTCGATCGGGCCCTTGCCGTCCAGCGGGTTGCCCAGGCCGTCAACAACACGGCCCAGCAGGCCGTTGCCGGTGGGCACGTCCACGATGGAGTTGGTGCGCTTGACGGTATCGCCTTCTTTAATGTCGCGGTCAGAGCCGAAGATCACGATACCGACGTTGTCGGCCTCGAGGTTCAGCGCCATGCCCATGATGCCGCCCGGGAATTCGACCATTTCACCGGCCTGAACGTTGTCGAGGCCGTAGACGCGGGCAATACCGTCACCGACGGACAGCACGCGGCCGATTTCTGCCACTTCGGCTTCTTGACCAAAATTCTTGATCTGGTCTTTAAGGATCGCAGAAATCTCTGCTGCTTGGATACCCATTTATCCGACCTCTTTCATTGCATTCTGTAGGGAGTTGAGCTTGGAGCGGATCGAGCTGTCGATCATCTTCGAGCCCACTTTAACGACAAGACCGCCGATGATGGAGGCATCGACGGAAGCATTGATGGTAACTTTCTTGCCCACGCGCTCGGCCAGGGTTTTGGCCAGCTTTTCGCTTTGGGTCTTGGTCAGCGCCTTGGCTGAGACCACTTCGGCGGTCACTTCGCCGCGGGCATCGGCCAGGCGGGCGCGCAGCGCCTCGATCAGCGCAGGCACCACAAACAGGCGGCGCTTGTCGGCCATCAGAGCCAGGGTATTGCGCAGGACGGGATCGAGTCCCATCTTGTCTGCCACCGCGGTGATGGCGGCGCCCTGCTCTTCGCGCGACACGAGCGGCGAGTTGATCAGGCCGTTGAGGTCGTCGCTGCCAGCCAGCGCGGCTGCCAGGTCATTGATGCTGGATTCAAGGCTGTCGAGCGCCTTGTTTTCTTCCGCGATGTCGAACACCGCCGTGGCATAGCGCGCAGCAATGCCTGCAGAAATCGAAGCTGGTTCGGACACGTCCACCCTTCCGATATGTTTTTGGCCCCGGTTGGCGTACCTGGCATCAGGAGGCGTCCGGGGGCGTGAGTCATCCCCCATTGGCAGCGGGGCGTTGAAATCAGCGTGGGTCTAGCAGAGCGGATGCGACCTATCAACTCTCTATAACGGTAACACGGGAAAGCAAGTTTCCCATGTTTTCAATAGCTTGCGGGAAGTGCGGCCCTTTGACCACAGTATATTATTAAAAAAGTGCGGCTGAACTGCAGGATTTGGCGATTCCGGAAAGCGGCATTTGCGGCAAAAATCGTCACATATGGGGGGAAATCCACCATTTCGGGCAGCTGTTGCGGCTTTGGCGACATTCAGGGAATCGAAATGAAGCGGCACCGGCCCCGGCTTCCATCCGCGGCGGCGGCCGCCACCGCAGCCGCGTCCAAAAGGCATGGACACTGGACATAACAGCTGGCCCTTGCAATTAATGCGTTTGTTTTGAGAGCACTTTCAACCGGGACCTCTTCATGCTTGCAGCCATTCTGATCGCAACTGCTGGTGTTGCCATTGCGGCAGCCGTTATCGACAGCGATGATGAAGATCAAAGCGCCGAACCCTCAGAGGAAGGCCGCACGCCGCCAGTCGAAGAGGACGGTCTGACAATCGTCACCGAGGATGGCGAACCGGAGCAGATCGACCCTGAAACGCTCGACGAACTTTACGGTGCCAAAGTATTTGAAGGAACCGGTGAAGACGAGACGGTCTACATAGATCCGGACACCACCAGCGAGTTCCGCATCTGGCTTGGCCAGGGCGGTGCGGACACAGTGGTCACGGGGCTTGGCCAGAACATCGACACCACGGACGAAGACGCCGGGAACAACGGGGAAACTGCCGATACCGTTCGGCTGATCTATACGCCCGGGCAGCCGGAGGAAGTGTTTGAACGCGGCACCGTGCGCGGCAGCTTCCGAATGGATGAAGAGGACGAGCTGGATCTGGAGTTTCCGGAAGGCACCGGGGGAACCATTCTGCCGGTCTATTATGTGACCTCCTATTACCCGGCTGATGCCTGCTGCTCTGGCGGTGAAGATCACGGGCTGGCGCTGATCTATGTTCCGGAGGGCGTCGAGTACTCGGAAGAGGATCTGGTGGAAAACTACGAAACCTCCTGGGAGGACCGGGGAATGGTTCCAATCGCAGAACTCAACCTGGGGCAAAACGGCTGGGTTGATAATACGCACGACGGCGGCGAAGCCTATGAATACGACAATGTCACCAATCCGCCCGTGCTGAGCAGCAATCTGGAGTTTGCTTCTCAGATCACAATCAATACGGCCTGAGCAAATACGGCCTGAGAACAGCTCCGGACAGCAGCAAGCTGCCCTGCGGAAGCGCGGCGCTTGGCGGTGCCGGGATCAGGCCGGTTCCGGCATCGGATTGGACAGGCCTTCCAGCACCCGGATGCGGCTGGGGGTCTTGCTGCGGATCATATGGCCCTTTTGCGGGTAGGTCTGCTTGCTGACCTCGACCATGAACACCCCGCCGGCCAGCATCGCGGGCAGTTTGCGGCCCATCTTTTCCAGCATGGCGCCGGATTTCAGCCAAAACCGCTTGTGGCTGGGCAGCCGGTAGAGCGCGGCGGTGTGCTGTTCGATGGCAAATTGGTGCGCGCGCAGCTGTGCCTCCAGCTGACGCAAGGTATAGGGGCGGCCAAAGCCGAAAGGGGTCCGGTCCGAGCGCGCCCAGAACCCCGCCCGGTTCGGGACGACGAAAATCGCCCTGCCCCCCGGCCCCAGCGTCCGCCAGCACTCTTCCAGCAGCTTGGAGGGCTGTTCCGAGGTCTCCAGCCCGTGCATCACCACCAGCCGGTCGATGCGGCCGGTGTCCATGGGCCAGCTGGTCTCCTCGCACAGGACCGAAACATTGGGCATGCCTGCAGGCCATTGCATCACCCCCTGCGGCCCCGGCATCAAGGCCATCACCCGGCGCGCCTGCGGCAAGTAGGGGCGCAGCAAGGGCGCAGCAAAACCGAAGCCTGCCACAGTTTGCCCCTCTGCCTCCGGCCATAATTCCAGCAGGCGGCCGCGGATCGAGGCCTGCGCTGCACGCCCCAGCGTGCTGCGGTAGTAGAAATTCCTCAGATCCTGAACATCAAGATGCATTGCGGGCGCCTGCTGCTTCGGCCAATCTGGGCGCAGTTTAGCAATGTAAAGGCGAATGACCATGCCTCTTGAGATCATCACCCTGCCCTGCCTGTCGGATAACTATGCCTTTTTGATCCATAATCCGGCGTCGGGCGAGACCGCGCTGGTGGATGCGCCCGAGGCCGGCGCCATCAAAGCCGCCTTGTCGGAGCGCGGCTGGGGATTGGACTGGATCCTGCTGACCCATCACCATTGGGACCACGTGGACGGGGTGGCAGAGCTGCGCGAGGCCTATGGCGCCAAGGTGATCGGTGCTGAGGCGGACGCGCACCGGCTTCCGCCGCTGGATATGGCGGTGCAGGACGGCGGCAGCTTCACCCTGATGGGCGAAGAGGTGCAGGTGATGGATGTATCCGGCCATACGGTGGGCCATATCGCCTTTTACATGCCCGGCGCCGCGGCGGTTTTCACCGCCGACAGCCTGATGGCGCTGGGGTGCGGGCGGCTGTTTGAGGGCTCCCCGCAGCAGATGTGGGCCAGCCTGTCGCGCCTTGCCGCGCTGCCGCCGCAAACTATGGTTTATTCAGGACATGAATACACCCAGGCTAACGGTGCCTTTGCAGTCGCCGTGGACCCCGGCAACCCGGCGTTGCAGGCGCGGGTAAGCGATATCGCAAAGGACCGGGCGGACGGGGTGCCGACGGTGCCGTCCTTGCTGCAGCTGGAACTTGACACCAACCCGTTCCTGCGCGCTGGTGACAGTGCGGTGAGAGCCCATCTGGGCATGCAAGACGCTGAAGATTCAGACGTTTTTGCCGAAATCCGCAGCCGCAAGGACAATTTCTGAGCCAATCAAGTGTATCGGGGCGCAACAGGGAGAAAATAATTGTGACCCCAAAATGAAGAAAAGACCTTGAAGCCGGCGCTCTATCAACCAAACTCTAACCTTATAAGCACATGGTTGAACTGAGGGGTTGGTTAATACCGCCCCACCGGCCAACCCAAGATCAGAGGAGCACGCCCGTGCCTTCATTCTCGAGCACCCTGGAACAGGCCATTCACGCAGCGCTGGCGCTGGCGAATGAACGCCGTCATGAATTCGCAACACTGGAACATCTGCTTCTGGCCCTGATCGACGAGCCCGACGCGGCCCGCGTGATGCGCGCCTGCAGCGTCGACCTAAGTGAGTTGCGATCCTCGCTGGTGGAGTTCGTGGATGAGGATCTTGCCAACCTTGTGACCGATATCGACGGATCGGAGGCGGTGCCGACTGCCGCCTTCCAGCGCGTCATTCAGCGTGCCGCGATCCACGTGCAGAGTTCGGGGCGGACTGAGGTAACGGGGGCGAATGTGCTGGTCGCCATCTTTGCCGAACGCGAGAGCGACGCCGCCTATTTCCTGCAGGATCAGGAGATGACCCGCTATGACGCGGTGAATTTCATCGCCCATGGCGTGGCCAAGGACCCGGCCTACGGCGAATCCCGCCCGGTGAGCGGCGCGACGGAGCAGGAAGAGGACAATCTGACCGCTGCGCCCGAGGGCGAGAAGAAAGAGTCGGCGCTGGCGAAATACTGCGTTGACCTGAACGCCAAATCCCGCGATGGCGATATCGACCCGCTGATCGGACGCGACCACGAGGTGGAGCGCTGCATCCAGGTGCTGTGCCGCCGCCGCAAGAACAACCCGCTGCTGGTCGGCGACCCCGGTGTCGGCAAGACCGCCATCGCCGAGGGCCTGGCGCGCCGCATCGTCTCTGGCGAGACCCCGGAGATCCTGTCGGAAACCACGATTTACTCCCTGGATATGGGCGCGCTGCTGGCCGGCACCCGCTACCGCGGCGATTTCGAGGAACGGCTGAAGGCGGTGGTGACTGAACTGGAAGATCACCCGGATGCGGTGCTGTTCATCGACGAAATCCACACTGTGATCGGCGCCGGTGCAACCTCTGGCGGCGCGATGGATGCGTCCAACCTGCTGAAACCTGCCCTGCAGGGCGGCAAGCTGCGCACCATGGGCTCCACCACCTATAAGGAGTTCCGCCAGCATTTCGAAAAGGACCGGGCGCTCTCCCGCCGGTTCCAGAAAATCGACGTGAATGAGCCGACGGTAGAAGACTCCATCGAGATCCTGAAAGGGCTGAAACCCTATTTCGAGGAGCATCACGGCATCAAGTTCACTGGCGATGCGATCAAGACCGCGGTGGAGCTGTCGGCGCGCTACATCAACGACCGCAAGCTGCCGGACAAGGCGATCGACGTCATTGATGAGGCTGGTGCTGCACAGCATCTGATCATCGAGAGCAAGCGCCGCAAGACCATTGGCGTCAAGGAGATCGAGGCTGTGGTGGCCAAGATCGCCCGCATCCCGCCCAAGAACGTGTCGAAGGACGACGCCGAGGTTCTGAAGGATCTGGAGAAGTCGCTGAAGCGCGTGGTCTTTGGCCAGGATGATGCGATCACTGCACTGTCCAGCGCCATCAAACTGGCCCGCGCGGGCCTGCGCGAGCCGGAAAAACCCATCGGCAACTACCTGTTTGCAGGTCCGACCGGCGTCGGCAAGACCGAGGTTGCGAAACAGCTGGCCGACCAGCTGGGCGTCGAACTGCTGCGCTTTGACATGTCGGAATACATGGAGAAACACGCGGTCTCCCGCCTGATCGGCGCGCCTCCGGGCTATGTCGGATTTGATCAGGGCGGCCTTTTGACAGATGGCGTTGATCAGCATCCGCATTGTGTGCTGCTGCTCGACGAGATCGAGAAGGCGCATCCGGATGTCTACAACATCCTGCTGCAGGTGATGGATAACGGCCAACTGACCGACCACAACGGCCGCACAGTGAATTTCCGCAACGTGATCCTGATCATGACCTCCAACGCCGGAGCCTCGGATATGGCAAAGGCCGCCATCGGCTTTGGCCGCGACCGCCGCGAGGGCGAGGACACCGCCGCGATTGAGCGCACCTTCACGCCGGAATTCCGCAACCGCCTGGATGCAGTGATCTCCTTCGCGCCGCTGGGCAAAGAGGTGATCTTGCAGGTGGTCGAGAAATTCGTGCTGCAACTGGAAGCGCAGCTGATGGACCGCAACGTCTCGATCGAACTGACCCGCAAGGCGGCTGAATGGCTGGCCGACAAGGGCTACGACGACCGCATGGGTGCGCGCCCCTTGGGCCGTGTCATTCAGGAGCACATCAAAAAGCCGCTGGCCGAGGAGCTGTTGTTCGGCAAGCTGACCAAGGGCGGCGTGGTGCAGGTCGGCATCAAGGACGGCAAGCTGGATCTGCGCCTGGAAGGCCCGGGCAAGCCGCGGATCTCCGGCGACAAGCCGCCGCTTCTGACCGCGGATTGATGCGCCGCGCCATCGCCTTGATTTCCCTATCGCTCGCCGCGCCTGCCGCGGCGGGCGATTTTCGTTTGCAGTTGCCGCTTGACTGCACCTTAGGCGAGGATTGCCACATCCAGCAGTTCGTGGATCATGACCCCGGCCCTGGAGCGGCGGATTTCACCTGCGGCAGTTTGAGTTATGAAGGCCACAAGGGCACGGATTTTGCCCTGCCCTACCTGTCGGACATGGAGGCGGGTGTTGCTGTCCGCGCGGCCGCGGACGGGGTTGTCCTGGGTACCCGCAACAGCATGGCCGACCAATATGCTACGGAGGCAAATGCCGCCGCGATTGAGGGCAAAGAATGCGGCAATGGCGTGGTGCTGCGCCACGGCGGCGGCTGGGAAACCCAGTATTGCCATATGAAAAGGGGCTCTGTCAGGGTGGAACCCGGCGCCAGGGTCAAGGCCGGCGATGTGCTGGGCGAGGCCGGCCTGTCCGGCAAGACCCAATTCCCGCATCTGCACCTTTCGGTGCGCAAGGAGGGCGCGGTCGTGGACCCGTTTGCACCGGAGGCTTTGAATGCCTGCGGCTCCGGCGGCGGCACGACGCTTTGGGCGGAGCCGCCGGCCTATCAGCCGGGCGGCTTCCTGGGTGCGGGCTTCAGCCCTGCCCTGCCGGACTATGAGGCCATCAAGGCGGGCCGCGCGGATGCGGCGCCGCTGGCCCCGGATGCACCTGCCTTTGTGTTCTGGGCCTATGCCTTTGGCGGCCGGACGGGCGACGGAATTGCGCTGACGGTGACCGGCCCGGGCGGAGAGCTCATCTCCCACAGCGAGACCCTGGAGAAGACCCAGGCGCAGTTCTACCGCGCGGCGGGGCGCCGCCTGCGCGGCGGGCACTGGCCGGCCGGCACCTATACCGGCACCGCCCGGCTGCTGCGCGGCGGGCAGGAAGTGGACCGTTTCACTGCTGCCATGACGGTCCCGGCCCCCGCGGCAAACGCCGCCGACTAGACCCGTCGCCCGCAGCCGCCGGGGCGCAAGCCGCGGCGGCTGCGCGACCCAACCTGCGCGGACAGCCCCCGGGCTGGCCTGGCGCCGGGCGGGAGATTGCCGGAGCTGCAAGGCCCCTGCAGGACCGCCTTCAAATTTGATAATTCCCGCCTTCGCAATAGTTTAAGAAGGGCCCTGCTGCCCGGTGGGGCCGCAACCCGTGTGTAACTAGTAGCTTGTCTCCATTAGTGAAGCGGGTTGCACCCCGCAAGCCGCCGCCGTCAGGTGCCGGGCAGACGACAGGCGGGACCGGGCGGACCGGACAGAGCGGACGGACCCAGGCCGCAGCACGGCAGCGGCGGAGCCCTACTTCTCGGTGAACTTCAGCTCGATCCGGCGGTTCTGGGCGCGGGCCTCCGGAGTGTCCGCGGGATTGACCGGCTGGTATTCCCCGAACCCGTTGGCCGCCAGGCGCGAAGGCGGCACCCCCAGCGCCTCCACCATGTAGCGCACCACCGACAGCGCCCGGCCCTGGCTGAGTTCCCAGTTGTCGGCAAATTTCGGATGCCCCAGCAGCGGCGAATTATCAGTGTGCCCATCCACCCGGATGATCCAGCTGATCTCCGGCGGGATCGCCGCCACCACGCTTTGCAGGATCGACACCACCTTGGCGATCTCCACCCGGCCTGCCGGTGACAGGGTGGCGCTGCCCGGGTCGAACAGCACCTCAGAGGCAAAGACAAAGCGGTCGCCCTGAATCCGCACCCCCTCTTGCGTGCCCAGGAGATCGCGCAAGCGGCCAAAGAATTCGGACCGGTAGCGCGCCAGATCCTGCGCCTCATCCGCAAGGCGGCCTGCTTCGGCTTCCAGCCGCGCAGCCTCGGCCTCAAGCCGTTTGCGCTCCTGCTCTTCCAAGAGCCGCCGCTTGCGTTCTTCGGAGGCCGCCCGGGCCAGGGCTGCGTTCAAATCCTGGCCCAAGTTCTGCAATTGCACCTGCTGTGCGGCATCACGCGCCTGGAAGTCATCCAGAATGGCCTGCAAACCGCCCAGCTGTTCGCGCAGGGCCGCCACCTGCTGGTTGAGCAGCGCGGTTTCGCGGCGGGCCTCTTCTGACACCGCCTGTTCCTGCGACAGCGCATCCCGGGCCTGGGCCAGCAAGGCGGCGCGTTCCTCCGCCTGGGTCAGCCGTTCGGAGGCGCTCGCCTCTGCCGTTTCCTGTGCGGCCAAGGCCGCCAGCAGGCGCTGGCGCAGCACATCCAGCTCACCAGCCTGCTCACCGGCCTGGGTTTGTGCAGCCGCCAGGGCGGCCCTGGCCTCTGCCAGTTCGGCCGCCAGCCGGCCGGCTTCGGCATCAGAGCCTGCACGGGCGGCCTCCAGTTCCGAGAGCTGTGCGTCCAGTTGTTTCTTTGCGGCCTCCGCCGCTGCCAGCAGGGTCAGCGTGTCCTCTGCCTGCTGCCGCTGCGCCTCCAGCGCCAGGGTCATCGCGGTCAGCTCCGCATCCGCGGATTGCAGTTTCTCCCGCAGCGCCTCGGCAGCGGCGGCCTCGACCAGGCGGGCCGCTTCCTCGGCGCTCAGCTGTTCCTGAAGGCCGGCGATTTCCTCGGTCTTTTCGGCCTGTTCCGTCTCAAGGCTGGCGATCAGCGCTTCCATCGCCGCGCGCTCCGCTGCGGCCAGGCGAGCGGCCTCTGCCTGGGCGTCGATCTCGCCGCGGGCCTGAGCCAAAGCGAGGTTCAAGGCGTCCTGCTCGCTCAGAAGAGCGGCGCGGGCCGCCTCCAGAGTTTCGCGCTCTGCGCTCAGGTCCGCAACCCGTGCCTGGGCAGCGTCGCGGCTGGCGATCAGGGCCGCCACTTGGGCTTCGAAACTGGTGAGGCGGCTGGCGGCCTCGGCCAGTTCCCCAGCCTGGCGGTCGCGTTCCGCGGTGAGCGAGGTGATCAGGCTGCGGGCCTGCGCCAGGTCCTGTTCGGCTGTGTTGAGGGTCGAGGTCAGCGCCCCCAGCCGGGCGTTCAGGCGGCTGTTTTCGCGTTCTTCCAGCCCTAGGGCAGAGGCCAGCGCGCTGACTTCGGCGGACAGCTCATCCAGCTGGCTTTCCTGGCCGGTGATCGTCTCGCGCAGCACAAATTGCACCACCATGAAGATGGTTAGCACAAACATCAGCACCAACAGGAGCCCGGTCATCGCATCGACGAACCCCGGCCAGATCGAGGCCTGGAACCGCTGTCCTGTGCGCCGGGAAAGGGCCATGGATTATTCCCCCGCGTCCCGGCCCGGCAGGCCGCCGCGTGACAGTCCGCGCGGCCGTGCAAAGGCCTTGATCAGCAGTTCGATGTCTTTGCGCAGCTCTGTCAGGCTTTCCTGACGCCCGGCTGAAATTTCCTCGAGGATGCGCAGCATCTGCACGTCGATCGATCGCAGCCGCATCCGGCTTTCGGCGTCAATGCCGCCCTGTTCGCTCTGGCTGCGCAGGATTTCGGTCAGCGCCTCCTGCCCCACCGCAACCCGGTCCAGCGCCGCAGTAATGGTGCCGGTCTGATCCTGGCGGCGGTTCATTTCCTCGATGGTTTCGACCAAGTCAGAAAGCCGCTGATCCACCGCCGCGCGGCCCTCGGCGGTTTCAACGAACATGACCTGCAGCGCCTCCATCTGCTCTGCCATGGTGTCGAGCACCTGGGAGACCACACCGCTGTCGCTGGCGCCGTCCTCGCCCGAGGAGAAGCTGACCCGGGTGATCGAGGAGAGCCATTCCTCCAGCTCGCGGTAGAACCGGTTCTGGCCGTGGCCTGCGAAGAGTTCGAGCAGACCGACAATCAGGGAACCGGCCAGGCCGAGGAGCGAGGAGGCGAAGGCGACACCCATGCCACCCAACTGCGCCTCAAGCCCGGTCATCAGGCGGTTGAAGACCGACAGGCCTTCTTCGCCCTCCTGCGGGGCCAGGCTGCGGATGGTGTCGACAACGGCGGGAACGGTGGTGGCAAGGCCGTAGAAGGTGCCGAGAAGGCCCAGGAAGATCAGCAGGTTGACGATGTAGCGGGTGATCTCCCGGTCTTCGTCGATGCGGCTGGCAACCGAGTCCAGTATGGAACGGGTTGAGGCGGAGCCCAGCTGCATCCGCGCAGACCGCGAGCCCAGGAGCGAGGCCAAGGGGGCCAGTATCGAGGGCGGGCGGCGGTGGTCCTGGGTATCGCCCGCGGCAAAGCGTTCGATCCAGCGCACCGAGCCAATCAGCTGCACCACCTGCCAGAAACAGGCCAGTACACCGATCACGAAGACCAGAACGATAAAGCCATTGAGCCAGGGGTTTGCCTGAAACACCGGCAGCACCCGCGGCAGGGCGACAAAGGCGCCGAACCCCGATAGCCCCAGTGCGATCAGCATCATGATGATCTGCCGCACCGGCTGGGAGAACTGCGGCCGGGTCTTGCGGTCTGGCTGCGCCATATTCTGTGGCTCCTGACACTTTTGTCTGCTCGTGTTGCGTTCGCAGCCTATAAGCAAAGTGTCAAAAGCGCCAAGGCTTTATGGCTGTCCGGCTGAAACGGCGGAAGGAACCGGCACTGTGTCCCAATCCTGGCCCAATCCTGGAACTGAGCATTCGCCCGGGCGGAAGCGGCACGCGCCCGCCGCGGGGCGGGTGGACGCGTGCCTGCCGCTGGCGCGGCAGGCCGGGCCTGTGGCTGAGGCGGTCCTCTAAAACAAGAAACCAGCCTCGTCCCGGCCGGCCCTGTGAAGGCTTTAAGCGGTGATTTCCCGTACCCGGCCCGCCAGCCAATCCAGATCGCTGTCATGCAGGCCGATCTCGGCCAGATGCTCCGCCGTGTTGTAGAGGTATTCGGTATTGGGGCCGCGGCCACCCACCGCATGGGCGATGATCTGGGCCTGTTCTTCCAGGCTGAGGCCACCGCAATACTGCACATGATGCGGGTCAATCACATAGGTGACGGCGGTGACCATGGAGCCATCCGCCAGCTCAACTTCCAGGTCGCGCTCCAGATAGGCCGAGGAGATCAGCTCGCGCTCGCGCAGCTCTGCCAGGGTCTGCTCCTCGTGGCCTGCTTCGACCGCCAGGGCGATGCCCTTGCAATGGGCATCCTGGACGGCGTCCAGCGCCAGCACCAGGCCGGGCTTTTCCTCGCTGCCGCGGTGATGGACCGAGGACATGCAGAAGGAGCGCGCATAGCCGTGCAGCACCGCAACCTCGCGCCGCGCCACCGGGAAACCGGGGTTCCAAAGAAGTGATCCGTATCCGAATACCCACATCGTCATGTTGTCTGGCCCTTTCTGCTCCTCCCCTATAAACAGCAATCCTGCTGCGGACAAAAGAGGCTATCCGATGCGCCTGGCGAAACTGCTGATTGCTGCTTTTCTGCTGTGGAGCCTGTATTGGGCAGCAGCGGCCTGGGGGCTGAGGAGCGGGATCGCGGCCTGGTTCGCGGCGCAGGAGAGCCGGGGCTGGCAGGCAGAGCACGCGGGGCTGAAAACGCAGGGCTATCCGTTCCGCCATCAGACCCGGATCAGCCGTCCCGCGCTGGCGGATCCGCGCAGCGGCACCGCCTGGCGGGCAGACTGGCTGGAACTGGCGAGCCCCGCCGCCTGGCCGGGGCAGCTGGAGCTGCACTTTCCGGCCACGGCACAGCGGCTGTCCTATTTCGACCAGACCGTGGTGATCACCGCAGACGGGCTGCAGACGGGATTGCATCTGAAGCCTGGAACGGCGCTGGAGCTGGAGCAACTGGCCGCCGCGGCGGACAGCTGGCAGATTGCCCGCGGCGGCGAAACGGTGCTGAGCGGCAGCGACTTGGACCTGCGCATGGTGCAGACCGCCCGCCCCGAGGCCTACCGGATCTCGGCAGATATCCGGGAGTTTGCACCGCGCGCGGCCTGGCGGCGGCTCTTGGCGGCCAGCGCGCCGCTGCCGGAGCGGTTCGATACGCTGACGCTGGAAATGACGGTTGCCTTTGACGTGCCCTGGGACCGCTCCGCGCTGGAGCAGCGGCGGCCGCAGCCGCGCCGTATCGATCTGAAACTGGCCGAAGCGCACTGGGGCGGCCTGCGTCTCAGGGCAGCCGGCGCACTGATGGTGGATGACCAGGGGCTGCCGGAGGGCGAGATCGCGCTGCAGGCAGAGAACTGGCGCGGGCTGGTGCTGATGGCCGAACGCAGCGGCGTGCTGGCGCCTGCATTGCGGGGCACGGTGGAGCGGGTTCTGGGGCTGCTGGCCGAGGCCAGCGGCAACCCGCGCAATCTGGATATTACGCTGGAGTTTGCGGACGGCTATGTAACGCTTGGCCCGCTGCCGCTGGGCCATGCGCCGCGGCTGATTATCCGCTGACAGCCCCAGCCTGCCCGCCCCGCCTGTCAAGGGCCGCGCAGCGGTGGCGCATAGCGCCGTTTACCCTTTACAGGCACATACCATCACACTTGGAATGGCGCTTCAGGGCAATCCTGCCCCTGAAGCGCCTCTCAGCAGTTCTTTACTGCGCGCGCAGCGCGCCCGGCCCAAGGCTGTAATGTGCCCCTTGGGGCACTTTCAGGCGCGGGAGCTCGCCGCCTCGCTGCGGCTGGCGCTTGGCTGCCCGGCGTTACTGCGAGGCTCTGCCTCGCGCTCCGGGATATTTGCGGCCAGATGAACAGGGGATCCTAGGTTGCCGTCTGTGCCGTCAGCGGCAATAGGATCCGCCGCGGTGGCGGGCCACGTCGAGGTGGAAGTGATCCCTGTGATAGCGGTCGGCCTCGGGCCCCAGCACAGTGCCGAAGGGGCCGCAGGCGGCGCGCCAGATCTTTTTCAGCTTCTTGCGGGTCTTGCGGTTCTGCCAGCCCTTCAGGACGGTGACGGTCTCGCCGCTGGCAAGCGTGAAGCCGGAGATGTCGATCGCCCGCCCCTTGCCGTGTTCCGAAATCTTGGCGCCGGGGCGGTTGTTGCGGGTGCGGCAGGCGTAATGGGCGGCAACGCGCAAGCCCACCACCTTGTTGCGGCGGCCAAAGGCGGTTTCGACCTCGCGGTTGATCCAGGTCTTCAGCGCGCGAGCGGTGTTGCAGGTCATCAGCGAGGGTTGGCTGAGGCGCACGCCTGCGATCTCGCGCACCCTCACGGCGTCCTTGGCGCCGCAGCCGGGCAGCGTGCCCGCAATATCGCCGGCTTGATCGCCCTGAATGCCAATGTCGCCGCAGACTGAGCCCTTGCGGCGCTGACGGCGCTTGAACAGCACCTGCTCCGCCAGGCTGTCCGGGCGCGCGAAGGGCTGTAAGGAGGCCCCGGGGGCCAGCAGCGGCAGCGCAGCCGGACGGGCCGCCGCGGCAAGGACCTGCTCAGATTGCGGACGCAGGGCCGGGCGGAGGTCTGCCGCCGGTGCAAAGGCCGCGGGTTCATAAGCTGTGGCCGCGGGCCGTGCGGCGGGCTGGAGCGACGTTTCCGGCGCCGCGCCCGATGCTATGCCGGCGCAGACGGCGGCCAGCAGCGTCAGTAGTGCCAGCCCGGCGCGCATCACTTCTTCTGGCTCCGCCCGAAGTCCGGCGCGTCGGTGTCCTGGCCGGCCTCGATGATGCCGCGGCGGATGGCGCGGGTGCGGGTGAAATAGTCGTGCAGGTGGTCGCCGTCGCCGGTGCGGATGGCGCGCTGCAGGGCAAAAAGCTCCTCCGTGAAACGGCCCAGGATTTCCAGCGTGGCATCCTTGTTGGTCAGGAACACGTCACGCCACATAGTAGGATCCGAGGCCGCGATGCGGGTGAAGTCGCGGAATCCCGCAGCGGAATATTTGATCACCTCGCTGTCCGTGACCCTTCGCAGGTCGTCGGCGACGCCCACCATCGTGTAGGCAATCAGATGCGGTGTATGCGAGGTGACGGCCAGC
Source organism: Leisingera sp. ABD4_442 (assembly GCF_056160905.1). NCBI lineage: Bacteria > Pseudomonadati > Pseudomonadota > Alphaproteobacteria > Rhodobacterales > Roseobacteraceae > Leisingera > Leisingera sp. ABD4_442. The sequence goes on from NZ_JBSWYB010000008.1 coordinate 35,096, forward strand.
ACCAGGTCGTGGTGGTCGGCGTCCATTTCGTCGACATTGGCGCCCATGCCCTCCCACAGCGCACGCAGTCGGGCGGTGGCCTCCGGATCAGTGCCCTCAACCGGGACCAGCAGCGACCAGCGGTTATCGAACAGTTCGGCAAAGCCGGATTCCGGGCCGGAATGCTCCGTCCCTGCTAGCGGGTGGGCGGGCACGAAATGCACGCTTTCGGGGATGTGCGGCTGCACCGCGTCGATCACGTGGCGTTTGACAGAGCCCACATCCGACACGGTGGCGCCGGGCTTCAGCACTGGCGCGATGTCTTCCATCACCGGGCCCATGGCGCCGACAGGCACACAGAGCACCACCAGATCGGCGTCGCGAACCGCGTCCTGCGCGCTGTCGCAGACGCGGTCGCAGAGGCCGATCTTGCGCGCTGTCGCACGGGTTTCCGCGCTGCGGGCATAGCCGGTGACTTCGCCCGCCAGGCCTGCGCGTTTCATCGCCCAGAACATCGAGGACGCAATGAGACCCAGGCCGATCAGCGCGACGCGGCCATAAACGTGTTCGCTCATGCCTGCCCCTCTTTGAATGCTTTGACGCCTTGCGCGATGCGGCGGCAGGAGTCCTCGTCGCCGATGGTGATGCGCAGCGCAGTCGGCAGGTTGTAGCCCGCCACCCTGCGCACGATCAGCCCCTGCGCTTGCAGGTACAGGTCGCAGGCCTCTGCCTCTGCCTGGCTGGAGAAGCGGGCCAGGATGAAATTGGTGCTGGAGACGTCTGATGGAACACCAAGTTCTGCCAGCGCATTGGCCAGCCAGGCGCGCCATTTGGCGTTTTCCGTGCGGCAATGGTCCACGTAACCTGTGTCGCGCACCGAGGCCTCAGCCCCTGCCAGCGCGGTGCTGGAGACGTTGAAGGGCCCGCGCACCCGGTTCAGGACATTGATGATTTCCTTGGGGCCGTAACCCCAGCCGATCCGTGCGCCGCCGAGGCCGTAGATCTTGGAGAAGGTACGGGTCATGAAGACGTTGCCGCTGGAGGCAATCACGGCCGCGCCGGCATCAAAGCCTTCGACATATTCCGCATAGGCACCGTCGAGCACCAGGAGCGCGCCCGCGGGGATGCCATCGGCCAGCCGCGCCACCTCGGCCTCGCTGATCATGGTGCCGGTGGGGTTGTTGGGGTTGGCGATGAACACCAGCTTGGTCCTGGCGGTGCAGCCCGCCAGCAGCGCATCCACGTCTGTGACGCGCTCGCGCTCCTTCACCTCCACCGGGGTGGCCCCGGCGGCCAGGGCGCTGATGCGGTACATTGCAAAGCCGTGTTCGGTATAGAGCACCTCGTCCCCCGGACCGGCGTAAGCCTGGCACAGGAAGGCAATGATCTCGTCGCTGCCGGCGCCGCAGATGATCTGTTCCGGATCCAGCCCGTGCACCTCGCCGATGGCCTGCCGCAGCGCCGCGTGATCCGAGCTGGGATAGCGGTGCATATTGGCCGCCGCGTCCTGCATCGCTTGAATGGCGCGCGGGCTGGGGCCAAGGGGGTTCTCGTTCGAGGAGAGCTTCACAACATTGCTCACCCCTTTCACATGGGCAGCCCCGCCCTGATACAGAGCGATGTCCATGATACCGGGCTGCGGTGTGAGTTGGGTCATAATACGGGCTCCTTAATTCCAACCCGTCATAGCGGCCCAAACGCGGACGGGGAAGCACCAAGATGACGCTCCCCCATTGCTGCCGTCCCCCCGGCGGCAGCGCCAAGACACTGCAGCCTGCGTTAATGCGCAGCTGCCGACTTGGGCATCTTGCGTTTGGCTTCGGCCATGATGATCTTCTGGATCTGCTTGCGCAGTTCCATGTCCTTGCGCATCGCCTCATTGGCCTGTTTCTGCATGGTCGAGGCCGATTGCGAGCCGTCGGCGCCATTCAGCGCCTCGCCCGCGTATTTGCTGAGCGTTTTGCCGGAGATCTGTTTGGCAATCTCGCCATAGATGGCATCACCGTGAAGCTTGATGAAATCCTCCGTGGCCTTGGTGCCGTATTTGGCAATCAGGTCCTTCTTGACCGCGCCCTCCATTGCGGCAGGCGCCAATTTGGTCTTGAGGAACTTTTCTGCAGCCCCCGTAAAGCCGGAAGAGAATTTCTCCAGCGCCTTGCCTGCGCCTGCGGACATGATGCCTGCGGTCAGGATCTTGGCGATGCTTTCCTTGATCTCCTTGGTGTTCGGCGGGCGGCCCTTTTCGATCAGGGGCTTGGCCAGACCGATGGTTTCCTTAAGGGCCTCTGTCACCATGGCCTCGCCGGCCTTGGATTTCAGGAACTTCTCAAAGAAAACTTTCACCGCCTTCTTGGGCATCTCCCGCGACAATTTGGAGGCTGCGGCCTTGGCCAGGTCGTCGGCGAGGCCCGCCGAGAGCTTGGCCGTCAGTTTGCCGCCGGCAGCACCCGCAAGGCCCGCGATGAAGCTGTCGATGAAGACCTTTTTGGCAGCACCGTCCCAAGTGACCTTGTTGCCCGCCAGATGCTCCCCCAGCTGGCCGGCACTGGATTTCAGTGCCTCGGTGCTGGCGGCGGCGATAGCATGGGCCTTAGCGGGCGACATCCCTTTGGTCGCAACCAGCCGTGCGGTCATATAGGTTTCGACCACGGCAAAGGAGACCTCGCGCACCACTTCGAGCTTCCAGACGATGCCGCCGGCGGTGGCAATCCGCTGGTCGATGAATTTCTTGAAGGCCTTGCCGCCGGTGTTATAGGCCTTGGACGCCTTGACGTCCTGTTTATAAACCTTTTTCCAGTCCGGCTTTTTCTTACTGGTCAGTGTCTTGAGGAAGCTTGCCTCGGACCGGGCATTGAGGATCGCGGTCCAGGGCGGGTCGGTCTTATCGTTGACCACGCTGACGGCGAATTCAGTCAGCGCATTCAGGAAGGTGTCATTGCCCTGGCGAGTGCTCTCGACCTCATTGCAGAAATCGACCCAGGACTCGGCCTGGCCGTACATCATGTTGGCCTTGGCCAGCAGCTTGCGGCGCAGCTCCTCCTGGCCGGCTTCGAACTCGGCAACGGTGATCAGCTTGGTCTTGCCGTTCTCGACGACCTCGACCCGCTCGATCTTGGTGTCGGCAGCGTGCATTGCGGCCAGTTTGGGCAGGCCTGCGTTCCAGGTGCGCATACCGGGATCGACGATGCCGTCGGGCTTTCTGAAGCCCAGTTTCTTTTTCTGGAAATCCTTGATGGTCTTGATCAGAGCCCCATCGCATTTGGTGCTGACCTCGATCGAATAACCGTTTGCCTTGAGCATCAGGCGGACGAGTTCAACGTCGGCGGGGGCGTTCTTGACCGGTTTGAATTTGCTTTCGCCGGTCTTGGGGTCCGGTTTGGTGATGCGTTTCTTGTCACCAACAGGGGCGGAAAGCTTGAGGGCCATGACTTTGCTCCAACTCTTTAACAACTGGTTGAAGTGTGCCATGGCCCTGTTAGCGCTGTCCCGGGGGATTTGCCGCGCAGTTTCCCCCTTTAAACGCCGGGCTGTGATGCCTAGATATCACAAGTATGTGAGGCGCTTCCCCAGGCCGGGAAAGCGCCCTGCGCATATGGGTTCAGGCCACCAGTGCCTTGAACCGTGCGGTTTCCGGATCAGCGTTGTAGCGGGCAGACAATGCTCCTGCCCTGAGGGTCAGTTCATTGACGCTGGCGATGATATAGGCCGCCGTCTCCGCCTCCATCAGGTAAGAGAAGTTGAGCCGCACCCAGCCGGGTTTCTTCATTTCCTCGCCAGCCTGCAGGTCGGCAAACAGGGTTTCGCTTTCTGCCTGGCCTATGCCCAGCAGACGGTGCGCATAGGGGCCTGCGCAGGCGCAGCCGCCGCGGGCCTGGATGCCGAAGACGTCGCTGAGCATCCGGGTGAACAGCTGCTGGTGCACCGGATTGCCTGCGCCGTCCGAGACCAGGAAGGAAAAGATCGGCAGCCGGTGCGCATGAGGGTGGCCAAGGACGCGCAGCCGCGGGTTTGCCGACCAGCCGTCCCAGGCCATCTGTGCAAACTGCGCTTCGCGGGCTTCGATCTGCTCCTGCCCCACGGCTTCCTTGACCAGGAACGCCAGGGCCGCACGGATGTCGCCGATCACATTGGGGGTGCCGGCCTCCTCGCGGGTTGCCAGGTCGCCGCTGTATTCATGGCGCCAAGGGGAAACAAAGCTGACTGTTCCCCCTCCCGGCCAGGAGGGGCAGCGGCGGCGCACGGCTGCTGTGCTGACGATCAGCACGCCAGAGGCGCCGGGACCGCCCGGGAACTTGTGCGGCGAGACCACCACGGCGTCTTTGCGCGCAGCCCCGTTACCGCCCATATCGACAGGCAGGTAGGGGCCGCCGCCGGCGTAGTCCCAGACCGCCAGCGCGCCCTGGGCATGCAGCAGGCGGCTGATTGGGTCCGGATCGGTGATAATACCAGTCACGTTGGAGGCCGCCGAGAAACTGCCGATTTTAAGATCGCTGCCTACGTGGTCCTGCAGCGCCTGTTCCAGAGCTGCGAGATCCACTCCGCCGCCGGGGGCTTCCGGGATTTCCACCACCTCAGCCTTGCTCTCACGCCAGGGCAGGATGTTGGAGTGATGCTCATAAGGGCCGATGAAAACAACCGGCCGGTCTGCCTCGTTCACGCCGAACAGGCTGACCAGCCGGTTTAGGCCCGCGGTGGCGCCCGATCCGGTGAAAATCACCGCATCATCCCCAGTGGCGCCGGTCATGCGGGCGATTTCAGCCCGCGCCTCGCGGCGCAGGCGGGTCATTTGAGTACCGCAATAAGAGGCCTCAGTATGGGAGTTGGCGTAGAAGGGCAGCACCTGGGACGCCACAAAATCCTCCACCTGGCGCAGCGCCCGGCCGGAGGCGACGTAGTCGGCATAGACCAGCGGCACCTCGCCATCGAGACCGGGGATCATCACCCCGTCGCCGATCACGCTGCGGCTCAGGGTGCCGTCCTGTGCGGCCTGCGCGATTGTCTGTTTGAATGCTGCCAGTGTCATGCCGTGCCTCCGAAATCTGTGGAGGCATCATGAACGGTAGTAGGTGGGAAAACTTAATCAATTCCTGAGTGGTTTACATAGATCCGGTGTCATATGATCTGCACATGAGCAAAACAGCCGATCAAATTGACCGCGCCATTCTGGGGGCGCTGCAACAGGACGCCAGCCTGTCGCAACGGGAACTGGCCGACAAGGTGGGGCTGTCGCAGAACGCCTGCTGGCGGCGGTTGAAGGCGCTGAACGAGAGCGGGCTGCTGCAGGGCTCCACCGCGCGGCTGGACCGCAAGCAGCTGGGGCTGGATCTGGTTGTGTTTGTGCTCTTGCGTACCCGGCATCATTCAGCGGAGTGGCTGCAGACCTTCCGCCGCCATGTGCTGACCATTCCCGAGGTAGTGGATTTTCACCGCATCGGCGGCGATTACGATTACCAGCTGAAAGTGGTGACCGAGGACATGGCGAGCTATGACAGGGTGTATCAGCGGCTGATCTCCGGCGTGGAGCTGGACAGCGTGACGTCCTATTTTGCGATGGAGGCCATCGCAGAGGGACGCCCGTTGCCGCTGTAGCGGAGGTGGGGGGCGCTGCCCCCAGCCCTGCGGGCTTCCCCCGGAGTATTTGCAACCAGAAAGAAGCCGCAGCCGGTCAGTGGCCGAAGGCGCTGTCTTTCATCCATTTCGGGCGTTTGCCCTCAGGCCCCATGCGCATGTGCAGGCAGGCGGTGCCCTGACGCTGGAAATAGAGGATATCAACCGGATACCAGCCGGCCGCAGGCACTTCGACTTCTGTCAGGATTGTGCTGTCACAGGATTGGCGTCCATCGAATTCACCCACCACCTGGCCGCCGATCGTGGCGCGCAGCCCGTCGTTGGTCAGGAAGTCGATGCTGTGGATACCGGGCTGGGCGATATTTACATAGCCGGTAATCCGCGCGACCACGTTCAGCGCCCGTTTGGCGGTCAGGGTGTTTTGCCCCTCTTCCGTGTCGCGATTGTCCAGGCCTGCGATAGGCTGGCCCGGTTCGCTGGAGATTTTCAGCGCCGAGGAGGCCTCTGCCAGAGATTTCACGTCATGGGGATAAGCGTAGACGACGGCCAGCCCCGGCTTGACACCAGAGGGCTGCGGGTCTGCCGGCGCCAGTTTCAACGGTGCGGCGCCCGCGGCGGCAGCGGCCAGGCAGACGGCAGCAGCGGCGGCGGCTTTGAATACGGATTTCATCTCTCACTCCCTGTCGTTTTGCTGTCAGGATAGTGGCAGGCGGCGCGCAGGGCTACCGGCTTTTGCGGATCCGGCTGGACCGCGGGCAAACGAAAAAGGGCTGCCCCAGAGGACAGCCCTTCCGCCAGATGCCCAAGGGGCAGAAGGCTTAGTTCTTGGCGTAGAATTCGACGACCAGGTTCGGTTCCATCACAACCGGGTACGGCACGTCGCCCAGGGCGGGTGTGCGCACGAAGGTTGCTTTCATTTTGGAGTGGTCGGCTTCGATGTAATCCGGCACATCGCGCTCAGCCAGCTGGGTGGCTTCCAGAACGGCAACCATCTGCTTGGACTTGTCGCGGACCTCGATCACGTCGCCTTCTTTGACGCGGTAGGAGGGGATGTTCACGCGCTTGCCGTTCACGGTCACGTGGCCGTGGTTCACGAACTGGCGGGCCGCAAAGACGGTGGCCACAAACTTGGCGCGGTAGACGACGGCGTCCAGGCGGCGCTCGAGCAGGCCGATCAGGTTTTCACCGGTGTCGCCGGACACACGCACGGCTTCGCCGTAGATGCGGCGGAACTGCTTTTCGGTCAGGTCGCCGTAGTAGCCCTTGAGCTTCTGCTTGGCGCGCAGCTGGATGCCGAAGTCGGACAGTTTTCCCTTGCGGCGCTGGCCGTGCTGGCCCGGGCCGTAGTCGCGGCGGTTGACCGGGGACTTCGAGCGGCCCCAGATGTTTTCGCCCATGCGGCGGTCAATTTTGTACTTGGCAGACGTGCGTTTGGTCACGGCTGATCTCCTTCTTTAATGGCATTGCAGCTGTTTCCGAAAACCGGCTCCCACATTCCGGGCTGCAATCGCATCTGCCACTGCACCGTCTGTGTTCACCTGCTCCAGGATCACCCGCAACAATCGAAGGGCGTTGTCCTCTTGCTCCGCATCCAGGATCCGGGCATGACAGGCATCCCCTTGCGGGGGCCACCAACACCAATGAAGCCGCGCTTATATAAGGGGACGGGGCAGAGTCAACACGAACCGGAGCAGTTTCGCCGGAAATTCCGCCCGCGAGGCGGGCATTTTGCCCGCCGCCGGTATCAGGGCCGCCGGAACGGCAGGGAAATGGCCCGCCTTACGCGGCCTCGTGGCCCAGAATCACCGCCTCTGACGTGCTGAGATTGCGGCGCGCATGAGCGCCATAGGACAGCGGATTGCGCTCCAGCTCCGGCTGCAGGCGGAACAGCCGCGCCCGGTCGGCCTCGCTGAGCGTGATCAGCGAAGCGTTGGAGGGATGGAAGCTCTCTGTTTCCACCCCGTTGGCCCAGAGCACCTGATGATTGGCCAGCATCAGATGGATATAGGTCACCTCGCGCACTGAGGCGTCGGGCTGGATGGTGCTGCCGTTGACCAGATCGCTGGCAGCGACCAGGACCTCAGACGTGTTGAACAGCGCCCGCACCCGGTCGCCGCGCAGCAGCATCCTGTGGTCGGGAGAGACCAGCAGTTCCTGTTCCGGCCGGTCAATGCCGAGCGCGCCCGCGTGAATGCGGATCGGGCGCAGCCGGGGCATCACGAACAGCCGGGCGCCGCTGATCCGGCGCGAGCCGATCCACAGGATTTCCTGGGCACCGTTGTCGCGGGTCTGCACTTTTTCGCCTTCGCGCAGCTGCTCGACCCGCTTGGGGCCGCCGGGCGTGGCAATCAGGGTGCCGGGGGTAAAGCAGATTACCCCGGATTCGCCCTGGGGCCGGCCGGAATGGATGCTGCCCAGCGCGTGATGCACCACCCAGAGATCGGCGCCGCGGGGCGGGATTTCATCGACGAACATCAGCAGCGGGCGCTGGCCCGGGCCGACTTCGATCAGGGTAACAGTGTAACTTTGCACGCCATTGGTCACAACAAAGCTGCTGTCCATCAGCGGCTCGTCGACTTCCACCGCGTCAACATCCGTGCGGTTCTGCACCGCAGCCCCGACCAGACGGCGCACCGACCGTGCCGCCCGGCGGCGCAACTCTGCTTCGCCGTTTGCCATATCCAGCCGCAATAGCCCTGCCGGCCCGTCCACCCGCACAGCATCGCCGTGCCAGGACCAAGCCGCCCCCACATCCAGAGCGTCCACCGGTGCGGCCGGGAGGCCGTCGATCTCGGTTTGCGACCAGGAAATAACAAACGTGCCACGAAAGCCCGTTTTCATCTGCCTGTATGCCTGCTTCAATTATTTATTATTAACGGAACGTTAACAAAGCGTCTTCCGGCTGGAAACGGATGGATTCTCAATTCGATGTGAGCGTGTTTTTTACGCACCAATCACGCTAAAGGCGATTGGCCTTCAGGCAAACCGGCACCGTTGCACCGGTTTCCGGGTCTGGCGCCGGCCCGGCAGTCAGGCCTGCACAGCAAGCCTCCGACGCAGATCTTCCGCGGTTTCCTGAACCACTGCGGCGACCTGCATCAGCTGCCGGGCCAGCGGGTTGCTGCGCCGCCAGATCATGCCGATTGTCCGCGATGGTTGCGGATCCCCGAAGCGGGCCACCGAAACCACGGCTGAGCGGGTTTCCACCGGCACCGCCATTTCGGGAATCAGCGTGACCCCGATTCCGGCGCTGACCATCTGCACCAGCGTGGACAGCGAGCTACCGTCCAAGAGCTCGCGCGGGGCGGCGGATTGCATATTGCAGAACGACAGCGCCTGGTCGCGGAAGCAATGCCCTTCCTCCAGCAGCAAGAGCCGCATTTCACGCAGGCCTTCCGGCCCTGGCACCGGTTTGCCCGCATCCTCGCCCGGGCGGACCAGAACAAAGTCTTCGGAAAACAGCGCCGCCTCCTCAAACGCGGGCTCCGAAACCGGCAGCGCCACGATGGCGGTATCCAGCCGCCCCTCGCCCAGTTCCTCCAGCAGCTTTGGCGTGACCGTTTCCCGGACCCTGATATCGGCCTCGGGGTATTGGCGGGTCAGATTGCCGACGATTGCAGGCAGCAGATAGGGCGCGATGGTGGGAATCACTCCCAGCCGCAGCCGCCCCGCCAGCCCTTCGCGCGAGGCGCGCGCCAGTTCGCCCAGTTCATCCACCGAGCGCAGGATGCCGCGCACCCTGTCCGCCAGATCCTCGCCAAAGCTTGTTAGCCGCACCTGGCGAGCCGCGCGCTCCACCAGCTGCACCCCAAGCACCTCCTCCAATTCCTTGATTTGAACAGACAATGCCGGCTGAGACACGGCGCAGGCCTCGGCTGCGCGGCCGAAATGGCGGTGCTGGGCCAGCGCCTCGAAGTAGCGCATTTGGCGGAGGGTCACATTGATCATAGGATTTCATTATCACCGCGATGAAAAAATGCAACTTAAGCCAATCACTTTTCCCTGCTAGCCTCATTTTCAGGAAGACAGGGAGGACCGGCATTCGCAGCTTTGGCCCGCTTTTATTTCAAGGCGGACCACGGGCTGCAGTCACGCTGCCGCACAGGTCCCAAACGCCTTCTGCCACGTAGCACATCAGAATTTGCAGCCACGATCGGAGAGAATAATGGACGGAAATAATCCCGCAGGAAAATGCCCGGTGATGCACGGTGCGGCGCTGAACACCGACAGCGGCGGAACCTCGAACCAGGATTGGTGGCCGAACCAGCTGAACCTGAAGATCCTGCATCAGCACTCACCCAAGTCGAACCCGATGGGCGCTGATTTCAATTACGCCGATGCGTTCAAGACGCTGGACCTGAAGGCGCTGAAAGCGGACCTGATGGCGCTGATGACCGACAGCCAGGGCTGGTGGCCTGCGGATTACGGCCATTACGGCGGGCTGTTCATTCGCATGGCCTGGCACAGCGCCGGCACCTACCGCACCGCGGATGGCCGCGGCGGCGGCGGCACCGGCAACCAGCGGTTTGCGCCGGTGAACTCCTGGCCGGACAACGGCAACCTGGACAAGGCGCGCCGCCTCTTGTGGCCGATCAAGCAGAAATACGGCAACAAGATCTCCTGGGGCGATCTGATGATCCTGGCGGGCAATTGCGCCATTGAATCGATGGGCGGGCCGGTGTTCGGCTTTGGCGGCGGCCGCGAGGATATCTGGGCGCCGGAGGAAGACATCTATTGGGGGACTGAGACCGAGTGGCTGGGCGACAACCGCTATTCCGGCGAGCGTGATCTGGAGAACCCGCTGGCGGCGGTGCAGATGGGCCTGATCTATGTGAACCCGGAGGGGCCGAACGGCAATCCGGACCCGGTGGCCTCGGGCCATGACGTGCGCGACACCTTTGCGCGCATGGGCATGAATGACGAGGAAACCGTGGCGCTGGTGGCCGGCGGCCATACATTCGGCAAGGCCCATGGCGCGGGCGACCCGGCGCTGGTCGGTGCTGAGCCGGAAGCGGCTGCGATGGAGCACATGGGCTTGGGCTGGATCAATGAGCACGGCTCCGGCAAGGGCGGCGACACCACCACCTCAGGCATCGAGGGCGCCTGGAAGCCGAATCCGACCACCTGGGATATGGGCTATTTCGACGTTCTGTTCGGCTATGAGTGGAAGCTGGAGAAAAGCCCGGCGGGTGCCCAGCAGTGGCACGCACAAGACGTGGCGCCGGAGCATATGGTGGTGGACGCGCATGATCCCAGCAAGCGCCATGCACCGATGATGACCACCGCGGACATGTCGCTGCGGATGGACCCGGAGTACGAGAAGATCTCGCGCGATTTCCACGCCAACCCGGAGAAGTTTGCCGATGCCTTTGCCCGCGCCTGGTTCAAGCTGTGCCACCGCGACATGGGGCCGAAGGTGCGTTACCTGGGTGAGGACGTGCCGTCTGAAGACCTGATCTGGCAGGATCCGGTTCCGGCGGTGGATCACGCGCTGGTGGATGCCAATGACATCGCCGATCTGAAAGCCCGGGTGCTGGCCTCGGAGCTGACGGTTTCTGAACTGGTGTCCACCGCCTGGGCGTCTGCTTCGACCTACCGTGGCTCGGACCATCGCGGCGGCGCCAATGGCGGCCGTATCCGCCTGGCCCCGCAGAAGGACTGGGAGGTAAATCAGCCGGAACAACTGGCCCGCGTGCTTGGCGTGCTGGAAGATATCCAGAACGCGTTCAACGGCAGTGACGCTGGCGGCAAGAAGATCTCCATGGCGGACCTGATCGTGCTGGCCGGCGGTGCCGGTGTAGAAGAAGCCGCCAAGGCTGCCGGGCATCCGGTAGAGGTGCCCTTTACCCCGGGCCGGACTGATGCCAGCCAGGAGCAGACTGATGTTGAGGGCTTTGCTGTGCTGGAGCCGGAGGCGGATGGGTTCCGCAACTACCAGAAGGCGGCCTATAGCGTGCCGGCCGAGAAGATGCTGGTTGACCGGGCGCAGCTCTTGGGTCTGGGTGCGCCGGAGATGACCGCGCTGGTCGGCGGCCTGCGGGTTCTGGGTGCGAACCACAGCGGCTCTGCCTATGGTGTTTTCACCGACCGGGTGGGTACCCTCAGCACCGACTTCTTCACCAATATCACCGATATGGGTGTGGAGTGGAAACCGGCAGACGACGGCACCTATGAGGGCCGCGACCGGGCCAGCGGTGCGGTGAAATGGACCGGCACAAGGGCGGACCTGGTGTTCGGCTCCAACTCGCAGCTGCGGGCGCTGGCCGAGGTCTATGCGCAGGGTGATGGCGAAGCGGCGTTCGTGCAGGATTTTGTGGCGGCCTGGGTCAAGGTGATGAATGCCGACCGGTTTGATCTGTCAGCGTAACCTGCGCCTTACTTGAAAAGAAGGCGCTCCGGGGAACCGGGGCGCCTTTTTCGTTGCAGCCTTTGGGATACAAAGCGAAGGGCAGCGCCTGACCTTGGGTGGGCGCGATAGCGCCTTCCCATGGGGAAGGTCAGGCGCTGCCCGGCCTTCGGCCGGACGGTACGGTTATTCGGCTGCTGCACTTCCTTGGCCAAACTCAATGACACGTGTCTCAGCCGTGTAGTCCGACTCGATAATCAGGATCGCCAGCAGCCCGATCATCGCCAGGGGGGGCAGCAGGATCGCATAGATCAGCGCCAGCCGCTCCCAGGCCATATGCATGAAGACGGCAATGATCAGCCCGGCCTTCAGCGTCATGAAGATCAGGATCAGGCTCCAGCGCAAGAGCCCCTGCAATTGCGCGTAGTCGACCCAGTAAGAGGCGGCGCTGAGCACGAACAGCAGCACCCAGACCACGAAGTAGAGCTTGATCGGATGCTGCTGCCCCTCGTCATGCGCAGCATGGCTGCTGTCCACTGTGTGCGGTGTGTCTGTCATGGCGGCCCCCTACCACAGATAGAAGAATGCAAAGATGAAGACCCAGACCAGGTCGACGAAGTGCCAGTAGAGCCCCATGATCTCTACCGCCTCATAGTCCCCGTTGCCCGCCGACATCCAGCTGCGCTGGTCGCGGTCGAACTCGCCGCGCCAGACCTTGAGTGCCACGATCACAAGGAAGATCACCCCGATGGTGACATGGGTGCCGTGGAAGCCGGTGATCATGAAGAAGCTGGCGCCGAACTGCTCTGCCCCCCAGGGGTTGCCCCAGGGGCGCACGCCTTCGGAAATCAGCTTGGTCCATTCAAAGGCCTGCATCCCCACGAACGTCGCACCCAGCGCGGCGGTTGCCAGCATCAGAAGCGCTGTGGCCTTGCGCGCCTTGCGGTAGGCGCAGTTCACCGCCATCGCCATGGTGCCAGAGGAGGAGATCAGCACAAAGGTCATAATGGCGATCAGGATCAGCGGCAGGTTTGCGCCGCCAATATGCAGGGCAAAGACCTCGCTGGCGTTGGGCCATTCCACTGTGGTGGAGCTGCGGGCGGTCAGGTAGGCGACCAGGAAGCAGGCAAAGATAAACGTGTCACTGAGCAGCAGGATCCACATCATCGCCTTGCCCCAGGAGACCTTCTTGAACACCCGCTGGTCCGATCCCCAGTCGGCGGCGAAGCCGCTGTGCCCCTGTTGCAGAAGCGTCTGGTCCTGGCCTTGTAGTTTGCTCTCCATCTCTCCTCCCCCCCCTATCCCACGGCGGCACGGCACAGCGCCAGAAAGGCGTTGCCCCAGCCCTGCAGCAGCGCAAACAGCATCAGCCAGAAGGCCAGCAGCACATGCCAGTAAAGCGCGCAGAGCCGCACCCCCGGCAGCAGCGCCTTAACGTCCCCTGCCCCGGCGTGGCGCAGGCAGAGGGCGGCAAGGGCGATGATGCCGCCCATCACATGGAGCCCGTGCAACCCGGTGATCAGGTAAAAGAAGCTCGCTGCCGGAACGCCGTCCAGCCTGTAACCGTCTTCGGTCAGCGCCAGCCACACCTGAACCTGTCCGGCCAGGAAGGCCAGCGTTGCGATGCTGGCGGCAATCAGGCTGGCCTTCAGCCAGCGCGCGGTGCCGGCCCGGGCCGAGATCACCACGAATTGCAGAAAAGAACTGGCCAGCAGCAGAAGTGCGGTGTTGAGCCAGACCCGGCCCGGCAGCGGCACCAGCTCCCACGGCGTTTCCTCTATCTGCATGACAAAGGCGCTGCCCAGCATGGCAAAGAGGCCGCCCGCCACCACCAGGAACACGGCAATGAACAGAACACCCGGCGCCTTGCCCGGGCCATGGCCCGCCAGCGGCGCGATGCCGGTTTCCAGCCAGGGCTTGGAGGCCAGGCGCTGTTGCGACAGCCACAGGCCTGCGGCCAGGGCGACCAGCGCCAGGAAGGCAAGGATGACCGTCACAGCCGCCTGCCCTCCCCGTCCGGGACCCAGGGATCTGTCTGGGCGACAAAGTCCTCGGGCGCGCCGGGCACGCTGTAGTCATAGGCCCAGCGGTAGACATTGGGCAATTCCTGCCAGTTGCCGTGGCGAGGCGGGATGTCCGGCGTCTGCCATTCCAGCGAGGCGGCCCGCCAGGGGTTGCTGCCGGCGGCGCGGCCGCGTCGCAGGCTCCAGAAGAGGTTGAACAGAAACAGCACCTGCACCGCCCCCACAATCAGCGCGGCAGAAGAGATGAAAGCATTCAATCCCCCCACTGGCGCGGTCAGAAATTCCGGCTCGCCGATCTCAAAATACCGCCGCGGAACGCCGACCAGCCCCACGTAATGCATCGGAAAGAACACCGCATAGGCGCCGATGAAGGTGACCCAGAAATGGATATGCCCCATCGCCTGGTTCAGCAGCCGCCCGGTCATCAGCGGGTACCAGTGGTAAATCGCGCCGAAGATCACCATGATTGGTGCCACCCCCATCACCATGTGGAAATGAGCAACCACAAACATCGTGTCTGATAGCGGCACATCGACCACCACATTGCCGAGGAACAGCCCCGTCAGCCCGCCGTTCACGAAAGTGACGATGAAGCCCAGCGCAAACAGCATCGGGATGGTCAGATGGATGTCGCCCTTCCACAGGGTCAGCACCCAGTTGTAGACCTTGATCGCGGTGGGGATGGCGATGATCAGCGTGGTGGTGGCAAAGAAGAAGCCGAACCAGGGGTGCATGCCCGAGACATACATATGGTGCGCCCAGACGATAAAGCTGAGCGCGCCGATAATGACGATGGCCCAGACCATCATCCGGTAGCCGAAGACGTTCTTGCGCGCGTGCACGGCAATCAGGTCGGAGACGATGCCAAAGGCAGGCAGCGCCACGATGTAGACCTCAGGATGGCCGAAGAACCAGAACAGGTGCTGGAAGGCAATCGGGCTGCCGCCGCCGTAGCTGAGCTTTTCGCCCAGTTCCACCAGCGTCGGCATGAAGAAGGAAGTACCCAGCAGCCGGTCAAACAGCATCATCACGCAAGCCACAAACAGCGCGGGGAAGGCCAGCAGTGCCATCACCGTGGCGGTGAAAATGCCCCAGACCGTCAGCGGCAGCCGCATCATCGTCATGCCGCGGGTGCGGGCCTGCAGCACGGTCACCGCATAGTTCAGCCCGCCCATGGTGAAGCCGATGATGAACAGGATCAGCGACACCAGCATCAGGATGATGCCGCTTTGCGCACCACCCGGGGTGCCGGAGAGAACAGCTTGCGGCGGGTAGAGCGTCCAGCCTGCGCCGGTGGGGCCGCCGGGGACAAAGAAACTGGCAACCAGCACGAGGACAGCCAGCAGGTAGACCCAATAGCTGAGCATGTTGACGAAGGGGAATACCATGTCCCGGGCGCCGACCATCAGCGGGATCAGGTAATTGCCGAAGCCGCCCAGGAAGATCGCGGTCAGCAGATAGACCACCATGATCATCCCGTGCATGGTCACAAACTGGTAATAGGCCTCTGGCGTGATGAAGTCGAAAGTGCCGGGAAAGCCCAGTTGCAGCCTCATCAGCCAGGACATCACCAGGGCCACCAGGCCGATGGCAACGGCGGTGCCGGAATACTGGATGGCAATGTATTTGGCGTCCTGCGAGAAGACATATTTGCCGATCCAGCTGTGCGCATGCGGCGGCATCACATCGGCAACCTCGCGCGGTGGCAGATTGCTGTCGTGGTCAGGCAGGGTGTCGGTCATTCCGTTCCTCCCGGGACTGCTTGGTTCTGTTGCGCGCCAACCTGGCACTGTTCCACCCGGCGGCACGCCGGGCAGCGCCCGGCCGCCCCGTCAATCCGGAGACTTGCCTCCGGCAAAACGGAGCGGGCGCTTCGCTTCCGCCCGCGGCCGGGCACGGCCCTTACCGTTCTGCCAGTTTTGTTGCGGGTTCAGACGCCGCATTGGCATAGTCTTCAAAGGTCAGCTGCTCTTGCAGCCATTCCTGGTATTCCTCCGCCTCCACCACTGTCACATAGCCGCGCATGAAGGAATGCGCGGTGCCGCAATATTCGGCGCAGAGCACTTCGAACGCGCCGGTGCGGGTCGGGGTGAACCAGATGTAGGTGACCATACCCGGCACCATGTCCATCTTGGCGCGGAATTCGGGCACGTAGAAATTGTGCAGGACGTCGATCGAGCGCAGCAGCAGCTTTACCGGCTGATCCACCGGCAGATAGACTTCGCCGCCCTCGACGATGATGTCATCCTTGCCGAAGCGGTCATGCGGGTTGACGCCCAGGGGATTTTCGCCGCTCACCCATTCCGCGTCCGCGGTGCCCAGGACCCCGTCTTCGCCCGGCAGCCGGTAGGCCCAGTTCCATTGCTGGCCAAAGACCTCCAGCTCGGTGGCTTCTTCCGGCACGGTGACGAACTGGTGCCAGACAAACAGGCCGGGCACCAGCATCGCCGCCACGCCAACAGCAGTCACACCGGTCAGCCACCATTCCAGCCTCTTGTTTTCCGGATCGAATTCCGCCTTGTGGCCGGGCCGGTGCCGGTACTTGAGCACGCAGAAAGCCATGAACAGGACCACAGCGGCAAAGACCGCCCCGGTGATCCAGAAGGTTATGACCAGCGTATTGTCGATATAGTCCCAATTCGACGCGATCGGCGTCCACCACCATGGGCTCAGCAGATGGAACGCGACAGACCCCGCCACGATCAGCACAAGTACGACCGCAATCAGCATCCCGCCCCCTTTCCCGGCACTCCGGACGATCCGGGCAACCCCGAATTGCCCGGCAGGCAGGTTCATTTGGCATGGACACCAGCATATAACAATTTCACAAATTAATCCAGAAATGGAAAACCAGACACATCAAACCGCCAAATAATTTCCAATTCCCTGCAATATGGCGAATACCAAAAGGGCGCTCTGCCGGAGCGCCCCTGAACAGTTCCTGCAGCGGTTCTGCAGGTCATTCCGGGAGGTATTTCACCGACCAGCTCTCGCCCGCGGCGCCGCTGGCGATCATCGCTTCGGCCTGACCTTCGGAAAAGCCAAGCCGCGCCAGGATCGCGCGGGTGCTTTCCCCGTATTTCGGCGCCGGGCCAGGGATAGTGATGCGGCCGGCCTGCGGGCGCACCGCATTGGGCGCCACCAGATCGCACCAACGGCCCATCGGGTGCCGGTCGTGGCGGATGACCCGGAAGGTGGCCCCGGACAGGTCAATACCTCCTTCGCTTTCCAGCTGCAGCGCCGCGTCGCGGGTTTCGTGCAGCGAGGACAGCGGCACCGCCGTAGCCGAGGTGCCGGCAAAGGCCGCGCGCCAATAGTCCAGCGGCTGGCTGGCAAAACGTTCCGACAGCGCGGCGTGCAGCTGGCCTTCCGGCAGTTCTGCCAAGTCCGACAGCTCCGGCACCCGCGCCAGTGCTGCGCCGCGCTCAGTCGGGGCGGCAAAGAAGAACCAGCAGTCGGCGGCCTGGTAGCAGTGGTAGAACGGGCCCCAGCCCAGGGCGCCCCGGCCCGTGGGTTCATCGAAAGGCACCCGGCCCTCGTGATCATACATGAACTGCGCCTGGATCAGGTTGCCGGCGCCCGCGAGCGAGGCGCGGGCAACCCCGCCCTTGCCGGTTTCCCTCAGCCGCAGCAGCGCGCCGCCCAGGGCCACACAGGCGCAAAAGCCGGTCAGCACGTCGATGGTGCCGAAATGGGCGTGCTCCTCCGGCGTCTCCATGCCGCCGCCGAAACGCACCATCACGCCGGTTGCCGCCTGCGCCAGGTCGTCATAGCCCAAATGATCCGACTTCGGCCCGCGCAGAGGTCCGCCAAAGGCATCAAGCTGCACCAGGATCAGACGTGGGTTGATTTCGGCCAGCCGCTCAGGCGACAGTCCCAGCTTGTCCCGCTGCTCATCGGTGCCGTTCATGGTGATCACATCGGCGTCCGCAATCAGCCGCGCCAGCGCCTCCTGGCCTTCCTCGCTGCGCAGGTTCAGCAGGATGCTCTCCTTGCCGCGCTGCGCGTGGATGCCGAAGACGACGGTGTTCCAGGGGTCCACCGACGGCTCCACCGCCTGCACCAGGGTCACCTCGGCGCCATAGCGGGCCAGTGTAGAGCCGATGGTCGGACCGGCGATCACATTGGTGAGGTCGACGACCTTGAGCCCGTCAAGCCAGCCCCTGCCCTCCCGGCTGCTGGTGCCGCCGCGTTCGGGGTCCGCCAGCAGCGCCGCCAGATCGGCCTGCACCGCACTGGATTTCTGCGCCGCACCCTCATCACCTGACAGCCAGGCCACATTGCCCATCTGCCGCATGGGCCCGTGTTTGGCGTCCTCCACCTGCAAGACCAGACCCGAGGCCAGCGCATGCGGGTCGTCCAGCCACTCCTTGGTAAAGCGCTGCGCAGTGGCGGGCGCTTTGGCGGCGCCGAACAGCGCCTCCCACTCATGCGCGGGTTTGGTGAGGAACGCCTGTTTCATCGCCGTTGAGACACGCTCGCGGTCGGACGGTCCCACCGGGTAATTGCGCATCGACCATTCGGCGGGCCAATCCTTGGTGTCGAGGTAGGCAGAGAAATCCGGCAATTCGTCGGCCAACGCTTTTAGCCCCAGCGTCTCCAGCACCCGGCGCGGGTGGGTGGCGACTGAGCCGCTCACCACATAGAAGCCGCGCCCGTCAGCACAGGTATAGGTGCGGTAGAAAGGATCGAGGAATTCCGACAGCTCCTCAAACGCCAGGTTCATCGGCAAGCCTTCGGTGGCGCGCCGGTCCAGCTCCACCTCGCGGGGGGATTTGTAACGCTCGGGATAGTCCTCGATCTGCTCGCAATTATAGACCAGCCCTTCCAGCAGGGCGGCGGCAAGCGGCACCTCGATATGGTCGCCGCCATTCTGCTCCCGCGCGTTCAGGGCAAACAGCACCGACATTGCACCAAAGCTGGCGCCATAGGCCGAGGCCAGGGTCAGCGGCGAGAACGAGGGGTTGATGCCCATCAGGCGACGGTTCAGCCCCATGTCGGTGAACTGGCCGGTGTAAGCGGCAATCACCGCCTCCCACGCGGGCAGGTCCGCGAGTTCCGCATCGGTTGAGGCAAAGCCCGGCAGCGACAGGTACACCAGCTGATCATTGGCAGCGCGCAGCACCTGCGGTCCGAGGCCGAGGCGGTCCATCACGCCGGGGCGGAAGTTCTCGATCACCACGTCGGCACGTTTGGCAAGCGCGATGGCGGTGGCGCGGCCCTCGTCCGATTTCAGGTCCAGCTCCAGCGCCTGCTTACCACGCGACAGCATGTCGAAGGCCGGACCGTCAAAGCCAGTGCCGCCGGGCGGGGTGATGCGGATCACCTCGGCGCCCATGTCGGCCAGCATCATGCCGGTCAGGGGGCCGGCCAGGTAATGGCCGAAGTCAAGAACGCGAATGTGGGAGAGAGGGCGCTGCGGCATGGGATGGTCTCGGCTGTTGTCCGTTGAAAGGGTCAGTCCGGCCCAGATTATCTTTGCACCCGCCAATATCCACTGGTCAAAACCGCATGGCCTCCCTAACATTTCCTGATGGAACGCTCGATACGCCCCACTGCCGGATCGCTGAATGCCCTGTTGGTGCTGGAGGTGGCGGTGCGCCATGCCAGCCTGTCGCGTGCCGCGGCGGAGCTGGGGCTTAGCCAGCCTGCGGTCTCGCGCCATATCAAGGCGCTGGAAGACCGGCTGCGCCAGCCGCTGTTTGAACGCAACAACAACCGAATCACGCCCACCGCCAATGCCATCAGGCTGGCCGATGCCATTGCATTGGGGCTTGGCCATGTGGATCAGACATGGACCGAAGTCCTGGCGGCCCCCGATACGGGCGAAGTCACGCTGGCCTGCACCTTCGGCTTTGCCGACCAATGGCTGATGCCGCGGTACTCGGATCTGCGCGCTTACCTGGATGGCAACAGGGTGCGGGTGGTGACCACTGACCAGTTGGGCGATATCGACCTCTCCCAGCTGGACGCTGCGGTGGTCTGGGATCCGTCCCGGATGCCCGACCGCCCCTATTTTCCGCTGATCCCGGCTGAAGCCTTTCCCGTCTGCAGCCCCGGCTTCCTTGAGGCGCATCCCGAAGCCGCCACGGATATCTCGCAATTGCCACCGGAGTTGTTTTTGCATTTCGACCCGGGCTTCCTGACCTGGCAAAGCTGGTTTGAGCAGGCTGGCCTTGCGCCGCCGCAATTCGGCACCGCGGCCGAGTTTGACGCCTACCCGTTCCTTCTGCAATCGGTGCGCCACGGCGAAGGGGTCGGGCTGGGCTGGACCGGCATCGTCGACAACGCGCTGGCTTGCGGTGAAATCATACGGCTGGGGCCTACGGTGTCGGACCGTGCCCACAGCTATTTCTTGCAGCACCGGATGCCGGGCAGCAGCGGCAGCGCACTGGAGCGGATGCTGAAATGGTTCAAGCTGGAGGCACAGGCCGGCTAGGCGGAACGGAAAAGGGCCGGAGGATTTCTCCTCCGGCCCTTTTTGTGCTTTTTGCTATTGAGGCCAGGTTTACTCAGCAGGTGCGCTTTCCGCGGCCTTCTCGCGCTGACCGTCGCGGAACAGCGCCTTGGCCAGAGACACGCACATCAGGCCCATGACCATGGTGAAGGGCAGCGCGCCGATGATCATCGCGCTTTTCAGCGCTTCCATCGGGTCGGCGCCGCCGTTCTGCTTGCCTGCAAACAGCAGAGTGCCGATCACCGCGGTCAGGATCAGGCCCCAAACGATCTTGTGCTTGTTGCCGATGTTCTGGTCGCCGCCGGACATGATGGTGTTCATCACCAGGATGCCGGAGTCCGCCGAGGTGACCAGGAAGGTCATGATCAGCACCACGCACATGATGGTGATGCCGGACAGCAGGCCGCCGTCGATCATGCTTTGCAGAGTCACGAACAGCTTGGCAGTGTTGGAGGCACCGATGATGGCACCTTCTGCTGCGCCGTTCAATTCCAAGTCAATGGCGGTGCCGCCCAGGATGGTCATCCAGGCAAAGCAGACCAGTGCCGGGGCGAACACACAGCCGATGATGAACTCACGCACCGAGCGGCCGCGCGAGATGCGCGCCAGGAACAGGCCCACGAAGGGCGAGAACGCGATCCACCAGGCCCAGTAGAAGGTGGTCCAGCCAGCCTGCCAGCCGAACTGGCGCTGTGCCTCGCCCGCTGCGTAGGATGCTGCCAGAACGTCGTCGGACAGGGCAGCCGCTTCGCCTTCCAGGCCCGACTTGAAGCCGTCGAAGGAACCCCAGGCGTTGGTGGCACCGCCGCGCAGCGCATCCGCATAAGGGGCCGCTTCGGCCGGCAGCGCCGCCGAGAACTCAGCCGCCGACTGCGGGCCATAGGCGCCAAAGCTCAGCGAGACGAAGTGCAGGATATAGTCCACGATGGCCGAGGCATAGGTGGTCATGGCGAACATGAAGGAGCCAAAAACCACGAAGGTCAGCAGCAGGATGATCGACAGAACCAGGTTCAGGTTCGACAGATACTTCACGCCGCGGCCCACGCCGGACACAGCTGAGATGATCGACAGGCCCATGATCGCGAACAGGCCGGCCAGCAGGCCAACAGTGCCCGGAGCAGGCGCGTCGCCGCTCATGTCCATCATCCATTCCATGCCGGTGATCGCATAAACGCCGTCCACGAACTGGGAGACGCCGAAACCGATGGTCACGGAGACACCCAGGATGGTGGCAACAACGCCCAGAACGTCAACGACGTGACCCAGGAAGCCGTTCATAAGCCGGCCGAACAGCGGCGTCAGCGCGGTCCGGATGGTCAGCGGCATGTCGCGGGTATAGGCATAGTAAGCCAGCGACAGGCCAGTCACCACGTAAATCGCCCAGGCATGGAAGCCGTAGTGCAGGAACGTGTAGCGGAAGCCGGACTGAACGGCTTCTTCGGTGTTGCCGGTCACTTCCTGTGCCAGGACCACCGGGTTGGACCCCCAGAGGCCCAGCGGTTCAGCGGTTGCAAAGACCATCAGGCCGACGCCCAGACCGGCGCCGAACATCATCGAGAACCAGGAAAAGTCCGAGAACTCCTTGCCCTGGCCCGGTCCCCCCATGATCCGCTTACCTGTTTGCGGCAATGCGGCGACCACAAACAGGAAAAAGGCGAAGAAACCGACGATGACGATGTAGAAGGCGTTGAAATCCTCAAGGATACGCCAGTTGAGGCTGCCCAGCACGCCCGTGGCGTTTGCCGGCCAGACCAATGCCCAGAGAACCAGGGCGACCATGATCCCCTTGCTGAGCAAGGCGATCTCGACGCTGTGCCCCTTATAGAAGCCATCGTCGGAGGTCTTGATCTCCAAATCCGTAAAAGGTTGCTTTATTGACATGCGTTTCCTCCCGTTTCGCACGTGCCGCACCGGGGTGCGGGATGTCCGGCGGGTTGCGGTCCCGCCGGGGATTGGCGTCAGCCCAAAAGGGCTTTGATCCTGTTCAGCGTTGCCACGCTGACCGCGACGCCATCGGTCTGGGCCTTTATCCGCTTGCTGCGGCGCCCGTCGCCCGGCAGATGTGCGCCAGTCTGCCCGCGTACTGCTTCCACGATCCCGGCCATTCCAGCACAAAAAGCGTCATTTGATGTCGCCCCCGGGTCGATTGCGATGAACATTTGGCCGGTTTTCGGCGGGCCGCCTGCGGTGCCGGAGAACGGCGAGGCGTTGATGCCAAGGGTGGCGCCGGTCAGAGCTGCGGCCATGATTTCAGTCAGCAGGGCCACGCCGACGCCCTTGTAGCCGCCCGACGGCGCCATCGAGCCCTTGAGGCCCGCGTCCGGATCGGTGGTCGGGTTGCCATCGGCGTCCAAAGCCCAGCCCAGCGGGATTTCCTTGCCCTCGCGGGCGTGTTTCATCACCTCGCTTTTGGCGATGGTGCTGGCGCTTTGGTCGATCAGCAGTTCCGGCTCGCCCCCCTCGCCCGGCACGGCGATCGAGAACGGGTTAGTACCGACCACCGGTTTCTTGCCGCCCGACGGCGCGATGGAGGCCGGCGCGTTGGTGAAGCCCAGCCCCACCAGCCCGGCAAGGGCCAGGCGGGCGGTGTGATAGCCAAGAACACCGCAGTTATAGCTGTTGCGGATCGCCAGAACCGCGATGCCCTGCTCTTTGGCGGCCGGGATCAGCGCCTCAAAGCCCTGGTCGATGGCGGAATGGGCAAAGCCGGTGGCGGCATCCACCGCGATGACACCGGGACGCGGGCGTGCCAGTGCCGGAACCGCCTGCCCGTCCACCTTGCCGCATTGCACATGCTCGGCGTAGATCGGGATATAGGCGAGGCCGTGGCTGGCGACACCATCAGCCTCGGTCGCCGCGGTGGCAACCGCCAGCGGCCGGGCGTTGGCCTCGGACGTGCCGGCGGCGACCAGAGCGCGGAAGGCGATATCCTCGATCTCGGCGAGGGACATGTTTTGGGTTTCAGTCATTTCGGTGCCTCTTCAGTCGTTGTCCGACAGCCCGGCGCCGGCGCCCAGCAGGCGCGACTCCTCGGTGGCCGGAGCGTAGGTTTTATGAGCAAAGTGGTTGAGCACAGCCCAGGCCGCCTCCGCCGGTTCGGCGCGGGTGAGGAGCGGGCGGGCGGCAGTCATGCTGCCTGCTGCACGGACGGTCAGGCTGACAGCGGCCTCCGCAAGGGTGCCTTCAACCTGCAGCGCGCCGCCATCGGTCACCGCCTGGAACCCCTCACCTTCTACCGCGACGCAGGTGCCAAGCCGGCGTGCGGCCAGCGCTGCAAAAGGCAGGATCATTGCAGGCTGTGCAACCGGCCCCATGGTTTGCGGCGCCTGTTGCAGGCGGGCGGCGCAATCCGACAGGGCGGCGCCGGTTGCCAGCGGGCAAAGCGGTGCTTCGGCCCGCCACTCCCCTTGCAGGCTTTGCGGCACATGTGCGGCCAGGTCAGCGGCATATCCGGCCTCTAGCAGCCCGGCCAGCACGGCAGCCCCGTCCAACCCCTGCGCACAAAGCCAGCGGGTGGCCTTGGCGGCTTCCTCGGCCAGGCCCCAGTCATATCCAGCACCGCGGGCGGCGCGTTTGGCGGTGGCTTCCACTTCGTTCAGCGCATAGCTCATTGGTCTGCCTCCGGGTACACCCACAGGTCCGCATTGGCGGTGGTCAAATCGTCGGGATAAGGCGCGCCCGCATACATGCAGATCCGCACCCAGCGGTCTGAGCGCGGGTCGAAATGGGTGGCGCCGAAGAACGAGAGTTTCGCCCGCAGCATGTCGATCGGCAGCACCCGGTCGCTGATGGTGTTGCTGCGGATCTCGCCGTAAGGCGCCACCTGGCTCATCTGCGCCCGGCGCACAGTGTGGCGGTGTTCCGGGTGGCGCAGCAGGAAGGCTGCAACCCGCTCCTGTCCGTCCCAATCTGCCAGCGCCGCATGGGCCAGGGCCGCGTCGCGGGCCGGGGCGAGCGGCTGCTCATACTCGGCAATCGGCTCGTCAAAGCGTTCGCCCATGCGCGGCTCCAGCTTTTCTTCCGAGACATACCAGGCACGGGCGCAGTTCTCGCGCGCTGCCCAGTCCAGATCCAGCGCCCAGCCAAAGCTGTCCTCAATGAGCTGGCGCACCTGGGCAACGGGCATCGCGCCGTCGATAATGAAGGCGTCCTTGTTGGCATCGGCCATACAGTCGGACAGCCCGTCCACCAAGCCAGCATAGGGTTCAAGGATCAACGAAGCCGCCAGTTCTTGCCCTTCCAGGCCCAAGGCTGTCTCGCTCCAGCGGATCAGCCGGTCCCAGGGACGGTCATTCAGCAGATCATCCGCCGCCACCCAGGCGGCCAGCGCCTCCAGGTCCTTGTGCAGGCTGGCCAGTTTCTCGATCTGCACCGGGTGTTCGGAGCGCCAGCGGGCGGCGGAAATTTCGCTCCGCCGCAGCATCCGGCGGAAACAAGCGGCTTCCTCTGCCGAGGCAGTTTCGACCGAGCGCACCCGGGCAATCGCCTCTTCCCGGGCCATGATCCAATTGTTGAACAATACCGGATGGTTGACGATGTAGGGTGCCATGCCGAGACCGGTGGAGTTGCCGATGCCCAGCCGCCGCGCGGTTTCGGGTGCTAGCGGCACCGCTTGATCGCCGCCCTTGGCACGGGCCATATGTTCCACCAGGTCACGCACAAAGGCACGGGTCAGGAAGACAGAGAGCATTTCGGCCTGGAACGGCGCATTCAGCTCTTCCCGGCCAGCAATCGCCTCGCGGTCCGCGGCACCCAGCTTGCCTGAGCCGTAGACCGCAGTAGTACGCATCAGATAGCCAACGGCCTCTACCTGCGCCAGGTCCGGCTGCCGGCCCTGCGACAGCGCATCGACAAAATGCGCCCACAGGCGCACGGAACGGTTGGCGCGGGAGACGGACAGGGATTTCTCGTTGACCCGGCCTGCCTCCTGATAGGGCACGTTCTTCGAAAGCCGCTCAATATCCGCGTCCGTCGGCACCCCGTCAAACAGGGTGAAGGTCGCGTCCCAGGCGGTGGCAATCACCCGGTCCGAGCGCATTTCCGGCGGCAGGTCGTGGGCGAAGGCAATCAGGGAATAGGTCCGCGCAGGGCCGGTGGCGGTATAGACCGCCACGCCGACGCCCTTGGCATCAATATCGAACTTGGGCCGCGCAAAGCTCCAGTTTTCCCGGGCCATGCGCCGTGTCAGCACCCGCATGAAGCTGAGGCGGCACTGATGCAAGGAACCGAGTCGGCTGAGGCGCATCACCTGCGCCGGGTCCCGTCGTGATATTGTTGTCTGCGCGGTTGTTTCCATGACCTATCCCTTTGGGCCAAAGTTTTCGGCAAAGAACCGGTACCAGTTCCCGCCCATGATGCCGCTGACCTCGTCATCGTTCATGCCCGTCGCGCGAAGGCCCTCTTCGATGTTTCCAAAGTCGCGGTTGTCCTTGAACCAGCTTGGCATTTCCGGGAAACCCGGAGCGGCGGCTGATCCTTCGCCGTAATCGATTTCCTTGCTCCAGCGGCCGACGCGCATCCATTCCACGACGCTGTCGGGCTGGTCCTGGCAGAGGTCGGTGCCAATGCCGAGGTGCTGCACGCCGTATTTTTCGGCAGTGCGGGCAATCATCTCGCAGAAGCTTTGCAGGGTGCAGGCGCCCTTGTCCTTGAGGTGGTGCGGATAGACCGAGAAGCCCAGCATGCCGCCGTGGCCGGTGACTGCGCGGATCACATCATCCTTCTTGTTGCGCAGCGCGGGCGACCATTCATGCGGGTTGGCATGGGTGATGGCGATGGGGCGGGTGGAAATCTCTGCCGCCTCGATGGTGGAGCGGTCGGCGGAGTGGCTCATGTCCACAACCAGGCCCACCCGGTTCATCTCCTTGATCACCTGGCGCCCCATACGGGTGATGCCGGGATCCTCGGCCTCGTAACACCCCGTGGCCAGCAGCGACTGGTTGTTGTAGGTGAGCTGCATGAAACGCGCACCCAAAGTGTGCAGGATCTCGACCAGGCCGATATCGTCTTCCATCGGCGAGGGGTTCTGGAAACCGAAGAACACCGCGGTGCGGCCAGTCTCGCGGGCCTTGTCGATGTCAGAGGCCCACTGCCCCTTCATGATCAGGTCCGGGTACTGCTCGAACCAGCGGTTCCACTTCTCGAAGTTCAGAACCGTCTCGCGGAAGTTCTCGTGATAGGCAATGGTGACATGGATCGCGTCCACGTTGCCCTCACGCAGCTGGCGGAAGATCTTTTCCGACCAGTTGGCATATTGCAGGCAGTCGATACGGTATCCGGTCATTCAAGCACCTCGGTTTTCTAAATCCAGCAACCAGCGTTCAGACAGCGGGCGAGATGCGCCCGTCCTAGGGGAGAGAAGATGGACGGGCGCTTCTGCTAACTGGCAGCCCGGCTGCGCGGCACTGCCAAGGTTTCAGTCTCAGGCCGGCTTGCCGGCGCTGATGTAGGCGGTCTTGACGGTCGTATAGAACTCCGCCGCTGCCTTGCCCTGCTCGCGCGGACCATAGGAGCTGTCGCCGCGGCCGCCGAAAGGCACGTGGTAATCGGTGCCTGCGGTCGGCAGGTTGACGGTCACAACACCGGTGCGCGCGTTGCGGCGGAAGTGGGTGGCGCGGGCCAGCGACTGGGTGACGATGCCCGAGGTCAGGCCGAAGTTGGTGTCGTTCACCACAGACAGCGCCTCGTCATAGCTGCCGACCTTGATCACGCTGGTCAGCGGCGCGAACATTTCCTCCCGGTTGATGCGCATGTCATTGGTGGTGTTCAGGAACACGCCGGGGGACATGTAGAAGCCCTCGTGCGGCATCTCCAGGCGCTGGCCGCCGCAGGCCAGTTCGGCGCCCTCGGAGGTGCCCAGATCGACATAGGCCAGGTTCTCATTCAGCTGCTGTTCGCTGACCACCGGGCCCATCTGCACGCCTGCTTCCAGCGCGTGGCCCACTTTCATTGCCTGTGCGCCTGCCACCAGTTTTTCAACAAAGGCGTCGTGCACGGCTGCGTGGACCACGAGCCGGGAGGAGGCGGTGCATTTCTGACCGGTGCCGCCAAAGGCGCCGCCCAGCGCCAGGGTGACGGCCAGATCCAGGTCGGCGTCGTCCATCACCGCCAGCGCGTTCTTGGAGCCCATCTCCATCTGCACTTTGGTCAGGTTCTGGATCGCTGCGGCGGCAATGCCCTTGCCGACCGGCACCGAGCCGGTGAAGGAAATGGCGTTCACCTTGGGGCTTTCGACCAGTCGCTGGCCGATCGAGCGGCCGGAACCCATGACCAGCGAGAACAGGCCCTTGGGGATGTCCTGGCGCTCGATGATTTCGGTCAGGGCCACGGCGGACGCCGGGGTGATGTTGGCGGGCTTCCAGACAACGGCGTTGCCGTAACAGAGCGCCGGCGCGATCTTCCAGGACGCGGTTGCGGTCGGGAAATTCCAGGGCGAGATAATGGCGACAACGCCCACAGCCTCGCGGCGCACGTCGACTTCAATGTCCGGGCGCACGGAGTCGGCGTTTTCACCGATCTGGCGCAGGCATTCGGCAGCGTAGTAGGTGAAGAACTGGCCGGCGCGGTAGACTTCACCTTTGCCCTCGGCCAACGGCTTGCCTTCTTCGCGACTCAGCAGCGTGCCCAGCTCTTCGGCGCGGGCCATCAGCTCATTGCCGATGTTCATCAGAACCGCCTGCTTGCGCTCCAGGCCATAGGCAGCCCACTCACGCTGCGCGACTTGAGCCTGATCCAGGGTCGCTTCCAGCTGATCGGCGCTGGCCTGGGCAAACATGCCAACCAGATCGCTCAGATCCGACGGGTTGCGGTTTTCGATTTCGCTTTCGCCAGCCAGCCATTCGCCGGCAATCAGGTTCAGTTTGGTCACGGTACGGGCCCCAGATGCTGAATTTCAGGTTTGCAGCAGGATGGACTTCCGCCCCCGCATCAGTCAAACTCAATAAACTGAATGCAATTTCAACTATTCTGAAGTCATGGCCCTGAAGATCGAAATGCTGCGCGCTTTTTGCACCGTGGCGCAAACCGGGAACCTGTCTGAGGCGGCGGACAGGCTGGGCCGGACGCAATCCGCTGTTTCAATGACGCTGAAACAGATGGAGGAGCATCTGGGCAAGAAGCTGTTCGAAGGCGAGCGCAAGAACCAGTTGTCGCCGCTGGGCGAGCAAGTCTTTGAACTGGCCCAGAAACAGGTGCGCCAGTTCGATCAGACCCTGCAGAGCATCGAAATGGCGGCGGAGGCGATCCACGGGCTGATCCGCATCGTCTCGGTGCCGTCGGTCGCGGCACTGGTGTTTCCATCTGTGCTGGAGCACATGACAGAACGCTACCCGGGACTGAAGGTCGAGCTGCGCGATACCGATACCCAGCAGGTGCTGGACGCGCTGGCCGAGGGCAAGGCAGACATCGGCATCGCCTCGGGCTATCACCCGGTGAACGGCGTCAAGGCGGTGCCGTTGTTCGAGGACCGCTTCGGGCTGGTCTGCTCTACCGACCACCCGCTGGTGCTGCAGGAGCATCCGCCGGTGATCGCCGAAATCACCGGCGCTTCTTTCGTGCGCAACGCGCTGTGCGATCTGATCCGCAACGAACGCTTTGTCGCGGCCAGCGGTTCGGCCGATGTGACCATCCACAACACCCATTCGCTGATCACCATGGTGCGGACCGGAAAATGGGTGACGGTGCTACCCCAGACCGTGGCCCGTTTCATGCCGGAAACCACCGCCTTCCGCCCCATCGCCGACCTGCCGGACAAGCGCGAGGTGTATCTGTATCAGCGCGAACGCAGCCGTTTTGCCGCGCTGACAGAGGAATGCTGCGCCTTTATCCGGTCCTGCGATCTGTCCGCGGACTTGCCTGCCTGAGTTGCCAGGATCTACAGCTTGGCCGTCCGCAGCCGGGCCGCGATACTGTCCAGCCCGTCCGTCAAAGCTTTGCTGCCGCCTGCACTATCAAACATCTGGAACAATTGCTCATTCAGGCCGCCCGGGGTGGAGTGTGCTTCCCTGAGAGTGCCAAAACTGCTGCCTCTGTCCGCCTCGGCCCGGTTTGCCAGCCCGCTGAAGACACCGGTCAGATAGGCCTGCGCGCCATCTTCGCAGCAGCCTTGCGCCGCAAGCCAGCCCGATGCAGTTTCCAGCACACCGAAATATGTGCCCATCAGGGCGCTGGCGGCTGCGTATGCATCGAACTCCTCAACCGTGCTGGTTGTCACGGCCGTACCCAGCCCCGCAAAAAGACCAGCCATGGCCTGATCCTCCGGGTAGAGAACCGTTACCCCGCGCCGGTCCGCCACGGCAGGCAGCGGGATTGCGCGGGTAAGCTCCACGTCAGCGCCGATCCATTTGCGCAGCCGCTCATGCGTCACCGTGGCAATCAGGCTCACCACCTTCTGGCCTGCCCGGAAGGTCAGAGGTTGCAGCACCTCCTCGGCCACCTGCGGCAGCACCGCGAGGAACAGAATGTCCGCCTGATCCGCGATCTCCTGGTTGTCTGCCGTGACCTGCACCTGTGCCGAGGCTGCCGCCAGCCGGGCTGAAACCGCGCGGCTCCGCTCGGACAAGAGGAACTCGTGCCCAGCGCCTTCCTGTTTCAGCAGACCAGTGACGATGGCCTCGGTGATCACCCCGGTGCCGATAAAGCCGAATTTCATACCCCTGCCCTCCTCAAATCCGCGCAGTTGTGCCGCGCAGGATGGGCTCCAGCTCACAGCACAGTTTGAACGCCTCCGGCGCCTCTGAGGTGATATAGCTGGTGAACCGCTCGCCTGCGAGCGTGCCGATGGTTTCCGCCGGGATCCGCACTGTGGTGAGGCCGGGTTCGATATCTGCCGAGCCTTTGAAATCGCCGATCCCCATGATGGACAATTCATCCGGCACCTGCAGCCCGCAATTCTGCGCCCCGTAGAGCGCGCCCTGGGCGATCACGTCGTTGCCGCAAAGCAAGGCAGTCGGGCGCGACGCCCCGGACAGCAGCTCCAAGGCCGCCTGCTTGGCCTGGGAAACACTGTAGGGGGCCTCGGATTTCCGCTCGCCGGGCACGGAAATACCATGGGTTTCAAGCACTTCCATTGCCGCCGTCAGCCGGTGCCAGGCCCGGTCATTACCGCGGGTGTCGGGAAAGATCAGACCAATGTCGCGGTGGCCCAGCCCTAGCAGATGCTCTGCCGCCATTCGGCCCGCCTGCCGGTTGTCGGCGCCAACGCAGGGCAGCTCCGCATCCTCCGCGTAGTTCCAGATCGCCATCGCCGGGGTTTCCTGCTGTGCGATCAGCCGGGCGGTGGCGTCGGAATGCTCCAGCCCGATCAGCGCCACCCCGTCGACCCGGTGCTCCATCAGCTTGCGCACCATCGCGTATTCCCGGTCCAGATCATAGCCATGCGAAGCCAGCAGCAGGGTAAAGCCGGCCCGGTCAATGGCATCCGAGAACGCCTGGATCACCTCGGCAAAAATCGCGTGGTTGATGGTTGGCACCACCAGACCGATGGTGCCTGAGCGTTTGCCATGCATCATCTGCGCCGCGCGGTTCCTGACATAGCCCAGTTTCTGCACCGCGCGGATGATCTTCTTGCGAGTCGCAGGGCTGACCAGATCGGGGTGATTGAAAGTGCGCGACACCGTGGAGGGCGACACTTTGGCCGCCTTTGCCACAGCAACGATATCGACGTTACCCTTTTGTTTTGGCGTCATTATTTCCCCTCTTCCGGCAGAGTTTATGAAAACGTTTGCAATACTATTTTCATGGCCTAACCTGTTTTGTCAACAAAAGCAAAAGCGCGATCAGCCGGGTTGGGAGGCCCTGAATGGAGTTCATTTATTACTTCGGAGACGTATTCTCACCGCTGTCATTCCTGCTGCTCCTGGGCGGCACGATTGGCGGGCTGATCCTGGGGGCGACCCCGGGGCTTTCCCCCACGATGGCTGTGGCGCTGCTGATCCCCTTCACCTTCCACCTGGAGGCGGTTCAGGGCCTGATCCTGCTAGGCGCCGCCTATACATCTACCGTGGCCGGCGGCGCGGTCAGCGCGATCCTGCTGAAAATCCCCGGCGCGCCTGCCAATATCGCCACCACGCTCGACGGCCACAAGATGGCCAAGCAGGGCAAAGGCGCCAAGGCGCTGCAGCTGTCCTTCCTCGCCTCCGCTGTAGGCGGCATCTTTGGCGTGCTGCTCTTGATCTTCCTGACCCCGGTTCTGGCAGAATGGGCGCTGGCATTCGGCCCTTCGCATCTGTTCTGGCTGGCGATCCTGGGCGTAACGGTGATCGGCTCTCTGGACTCGGCCTCCGTAGTCAAA
This sequence comes from Leisingera sp. ABD4_442, assembly GCF_056160905.1. Lineage (NCBI taxonomy): Bacteria > Pseudomonadati > Pseudomonadota > Alphaproteobacteria > Rhodobacterales > Roseobacteraceae > Leisingera > Leisingera sp. ABD4_442. The sequence goes on from NZ_JBSWYB010000008.1 coordinate 66,760, forward strand.
GGCCTGCTGTCCGGCTGCATCGGATTGTGGCTGGCGACCATCGGCTTTGACGACATCATGGGCGCCCAGCGGTTCATCTTCCACCCGTCGCTGGGCGGCGGCATCAATATCATTGCGGCGCTCATCGGCCTGTTTGCCATCCCGCAAGTGCTGACCATGTTCGCCAAGGGGCGCCGCGCGGAAGGCGCCGAGGTGATCGAAGTTCAGAAACATTCCGTCCTCGACGCCACCCGTGAACTGCTACGCCGCCCCCGCGCGCTTGGCATCGGCACCATCACCGGCTCCATCATCGGGCTGATCCCCGGCGTGGGCGGCCAGATTGCCGGGCTGGTTGCCTATGACCAGACCAAGAAGTTCTCCGCCGAGAAAGAGAAATTCGGCCAGGGCCACAGTGAAGGTGTGATCGCCGCGGAATCCGCCAACAACGCCATGGTCGGCCCCTCGCTGGTGCCGCTGCTGACACTATCGATCCCGGGCAGCCCTACCGCCGCGGTGCTTCTGGGCGGGCTGCTGATCCACGGTATTTTCCCGGGCTCCGACCTGTTTGACAATCACCCGGACGTGGCCTGGACCTTTATCAACTCGATGCTGGTGGGCCAGGTTCTGATGTGTCTCTTCGGCCTTTATGTGGCAGGCCTTGCCGCCCGTGTTGCCCAGGTGCCGCAATCCGTGATGGCCGCAATCGTGCTCGCCCTTTCCGTCTTTGGCGCCTACTCGGTGCAAAGCTCGATGGGCGACGTCTATGTCATGGCCTGCCTTGGTATTGGTATGTACTTCCTGGAGCGTTTCGGTTTCTCCGCTGCGCCGCTGGTGCTGGGGCTGATCCTGGGCCCGATCGCGGAGTCCAACTTCATCCAGGGCGGCATGATCGCGGACGCCACTGTCGGCAAGGCCAGCTACTTCCTGTCCGGCGGGCTGAACATCTTCCTGATCGCCGTGGTCGTCGCCTCCATCGCCTACTCGGCCTGGATGGAGCTGCGGACCCGCCGCTACACCACCAAAGAGGAGGCGCAGGCATGAACCGGTCTCAGCACATCCTTGGCTCCGGCCTGGTCTTTGCCGTTGGCATCTGGGTCGCCTGGGTCAGCTATACGCAACAGCCCGCCGAAGCCTTCCTGTTCCCGCGCCTGATAGCCTCCGTCTTTGTGGTGCTGGCAGGCTGGACCTTCGGCAAGGCGGTCCTGGGCCTCAGCAAGGTCGGCTCGGGCATCTCGCGCACCATGTTCATCAGCATGGTGCCGGGGCTGGCGGTGATGGCGGTCTATGTCTTCTGGGCCGCCAAGGCGCTGGGGTTCTACACCGCCACCGCCGTCGCCTTTTTCATTCTGCTGTCGCTCTACGACCCGGCGCCGCATTCGCAAGGAAAGACCTGGGTCAAGCGCGCGCTGATCACAGCCGTGTTCGTGGCGGTGATGTACGGCCTCTTTGCCAAACTGCTGAGCGTCTACACGCCGCGGGAAATTCTGTTCTGACCGGCTTGAGCACGGTCCGAAACCAATAGGGAGGAGAAGAAAATGAAGAAACTGATTGCAAGCGCCGCCATAGCGCTGATGGGCCTGGCAGGCACCGCCATGGCTGAGGAATATCCAGAGCGGCCGATCATGATGATGGTCTCCTACGGGGCCGGCGGGGCGACCGATTTCCAGGCCCGGATCGTCACCATGACCGCCGGCAACGAGGACGCGCTGGGAATGCCCATCGCCATCATCAACAAGCCCGGCGCGGGCGGCCGTGTCGGCTGGAACTGGTTTGCCACCCAGGCCGATGCCGACGGCTACACGCTGGCGGCCTACAACGTGCCCCACTTCATCGCCCAGTCGATCAAAGGCGGCGTGCAGTATTCTGCCGACAGCTTTGAACCCATCGCCAATTGGGGCGCCGACCCGGCGGTGTTTGTGGTTGCGGCTGACAGCCCCTTCAACTCGATGGCGGACGTGATTGCCCACGCTAAGGAGAACCCCGGCAAGCTGACTTTCTCCGGTGCTGGCCTGTTTGTGGGCCACCACATCGCCGCGCTGCAGATCGAAAAGGCGGCTGGCGTCAAGATGGCCTATATCCCGACCAAGGGTGGCGGCGCAGCGGCCATGAAAGCGGTGATCGCCGGTGAGGTGATGGGCGGGGTCAACAACCTGTCCGATGCCTTCCGCGCGCAGGAAGCGGGCAATGTGAAAATCCTCGGCGTCGCCGACCTCGCCCGTTCCGACTTCCTGCCCGATGTGCCCACCATGCAGGAGCAAGGGCTGGACGTGGACAATTCCTCGGTCAATTTCCGCGGCGTGATGGTGCCCAAGGGCACCCCGCAAGCGGTGATCGACGAACTGGCCGCAACCGTGCCGGAGATGTTCGCCAATCCGCGCGTTGCCAAGAAGATGCAGGCCGGCGGCTCGCCCATGCACATCATGACCCGCGACGAGGTCAAGGAGATGTGGGCGGCGCGCGAACAGACGCTGAAGGAACTTCTGGCCGGGCTCTGATCCTTAGGGCCTGCTGACCTTCGCCCTGCGCCGTTGGGTTCTGCCAAAATCCGCCAGCACAAGGCAATTTCGCGCAGTAAGGGTGGCCCCATTTCAAGCGGAATTAACGCAGAGATGGCGGATTTGGGCGAAATCCCTTCGGGACGCGGTGAATTTTGCACCCGGCGGCGCGAACTTACCCTTCCGGTCAACCAGACCGCTGCGGGTAAATTCACTGGCCGGACACAAAATTCGCCTCGCGCCAGCGGTGCAGGGCGAAGGTCAGCAGGCCCTTGTGCCGAAACCCTCCGGGGCAGCGCCCCTGCCCCGGACAATCAATCGAGGAAAGACATGAACGCTCAGGACGAGATCGCCTCCGGCATCGCCGAGGTGGAACAGATCGTGGCGCGCGCCCGCACCGCCCAGCAGGCCTTTGAGGCAGATGGCAGCCAGGCGCTTTATGACAAGGCAGCCCTTGCGGCAGGCTGGGCCATCATGGAGCCCGCCCGCAACCGCGCCTTGGCCGAGCTGGCGGTGGAAACCACCGGCCTTGGTAATGTGGCGGACAAGATCACCAAGAACCACCGCAAGACGCTGGGCCTGCTGCGCGACATTGCCGGCGTGCAGACCCACGGCATCATCAGTGACGACCCGGAGACCGGCATCACCGAAATCATGCGTCCCATTGGCGTGATCGGCGCCGTTGTCCCCTCGACCAACCCTGCGGCCACGCCTGCCAACAACATCATCAACGCGCTGAAAGGCGGCAATGCCATCGTGGTGGCCCCCTCGCCCAAGGGTGTCGCCTCCTGCGAGCTTCTGCTTTCCTATATCCATGCGGAGTTCGCCAAGTTGGGCTTCGACCCGGATCTGGTGCAGATGATCCCTGCGCCCGGCTCCAAGGCCAAGACCCAGGCGCTGATGGAGGCCTCCGACAGGGTGATCTGCACCGGCAGCCAGAACAACGTCCACCGCGCCCAGTCCTGCGGCACGCCCGCTGTGGCCGTCGGCGCCGGCAATGTGACCGTGATCGTGGACGAAACCGCAGACCTGGCGGATGCAGCCGCTAAGATCACCGCCTCCAAGACCTTTGACAACGCCACCTCCTGCTCCTCGGAGAACTCCGTGGTGGTAGTAAATGCAATCTATGATCAGTTCATCGCAGCCCTCGCCCGGGAAGGCGGCGCGCTGGTACGTGAAGCAGACGCCGCCGGTATCATTTCCAGGCTTTGGCCCGATGGACAATTGAACCGCGAAGTCATCGCCCAGGACGCCGGCAAGATGCTGGCTGCGCTGGATATGTCCGGCAAAGTCCCCGCAGACACCAAGTTCCTGGCGGTGGAAACCAAGGGCATCGGCCCGGACCACCCGCTGTCGGGCGAAAAGCTGAGCCGCATTCTGGCCGTCTACCGGGCCGCGGATTTCGCCGATGCCAAAGCCATCGCATCCCGTATCCTTGACTATCAGGGCGCTGGCCACTCCATCGGCGTCCACACAGCCAAAGACGGCCGCGCGGTGCAAATGGGCCGCGACATGCCCACGTGCCGGGTGATCGTCAACCAGGCCCATACCTTCGCCACCGGCGGCGCCTTTACCAACGGAATGCCGTTCTCCCTGTCGATGGGCTGCGGCAGCTGGGGCGGCAACTCGATCGACACCAACCTCAACTGGCGCCATTTCGTGCAAACCACTAAAATCGTGCGCGAAATCCCGGCCCGCGAACCCGCGCTCCAGGACATCTTTGGCAGCTATTGGGCGGAGGCGGGCCAATGATGGAACCGCCCAAGGGAACCATCCGCAGCTGGCTCGACACACGCGCAGAAGAGGGCGGAACCGGCTTTGTCTTTCCGGACGGCGGCCCCGATCTGAGCTGGCAGGAGCTGCGCGATACGGCGCAAGCCATTGCCCGATATCTGACCGCTAAGGGCATCGCCAAAGGCGAAAGCATCGCCATCCTGCACCCCAATGGGCGCGAGGCGCTGGAATGCCTGTTCGGCGTGCTCTACGGCGGCTTCCGCGCCACCATGATCAACCTGGTCGCGGGCAACAGCGCGGTGTCTTACGCCCTGCAGCACAGCGGCGCCCGCTTTGCCTTTGTCCATGACAGCCAGGCAGAGCTGTTTGAGCAAACTGCCGACCTGTCTTTCCTCTCCCCTTTGGACAGGCCGGCAGCACCTGGTGGTCCGCCGGCAGAGCTGCACCCGCTCTCTGCCGGGGACCACGCTTTGCTGATGTACACTTCCGGCACCACCGGCCAGCCCAAGGGGGTGGTGCACAGCCACGCCAGCCTGCTGGCCGGCGGCTGGACCACTGCCGTCGCACATGAGCTGACCCCACAGGATCGCGGCCTTTGCGTGCTACCAATCTACCACATCAACGGGCTTTGCGTGACGGTGATGGGCACGCTGATCTCCGGCGGCTCGCTGGCGATGTGCGAGCGCTTCTCCGCCAGCCGCTTCTGGGCCCACGCAGGCTGGTCGCAGGCGACCTGGTTCTCGGTGGTGCCCACCATTATCTCGCACTTGCTGCATTCGGACCTGGACCCCGTCGACAGCACCCGCGCCCGCATCCGTTTCGGCCGCTCTGCATCGTCGGCGCTGGCTCCGGACGTGCAGCATGCGTTTGAGGACCGCTTTGGCATGCCTATTATCGAAACCATGGGACTGACCGAAACGGCAGCCCAAATCCTATCGAATCCATTGCCCCCGGGCACCCGCAAGATCGGCTCCCCCGGCATTGCCTATGGCAATGAAGTCGCCATCCTCGACGCCAATCAAACCCCCATCACCGATGGCCGCGAAGGCGAGCTGGCGGTGCGCGGCCCCAATGTGATGCTGGAATACCTCAACAATCCTGAGGCCACCGCCGGCACCTTCACCCCGGACGGCTGGCTGCGCACCGGCGACCTGGGCCGGACCGACAACGACGGTTATGTCTTCGTCACCGGACGGCTGAAGGAATTGATCATCAAGGGCGGTGAAAACATTGCCCCGCGCGAGATCGACGAGGCGCTTTACTCCCACCCGGATGTGATCGAGGCCGCCGCCTTTGGCCGCCCCTGCAAGAGTTATGGCGAAACGGTGGAGGCAGCGGTCACGGTCCGCGAGGGGTCCAGCCTGACACCGCTGGAATTGATTGAGATCTGCCAGTCCCGGCTGGGACGGTTCAAGTCGCCGGATGAAATCCACTTCCTGCCAGACCTTCCCAAGGGACCGTCCGGGAAGATCCAGCGCAACAAGATCCTAACAGTGATAGGGAACGGCTGAACCAGGGCCTTGACTGCCTTGGCTTTGGTCTCAGGCAAGGTGAAACGACAGAAACGGGTCCGCGCCATTTGCGCCACGCATCCAGCGGGCCTTGATCCCGAAGATTTCGGACACCGTTTCCGGGGCCAGCGCCTGCTGCGGCGGCCCCAAAGCGGCAAGCCGCCCGTTTGACAGCACCGCCACCCGGTCGCAGGTCATTGCCTGGTTCAGATCGTGCAGGGCGACCACCGCGGTCACTTTCAGGTTCCGGATGCATTCCAGGATCGACAGCTGATGATGGATATCCAGATGGTTCGTCGGCTCATCCAGCAGCAGCAGCCCCGGCTGCTGCGCCAGCGCGCGCGCAATATGCAGCCGCTGCCGCTCGCCGCCGGAAAGGGTGGCCCATTCGCGCTGCGCGAAACTCTCCATTTCAACGGTGCGCAGCGCCTTGTCCACCAGCGCCGTGTCCCTGCCATTCCACGGCTTCAGCGCCGAAAGCCAGGGCGTGCGCCCCAGTTCCACCACTGCCCTCGCGGTGATCCGCTCGACAGTATCAGACTGCTGCTCGACAATGGCGATCCGCCGGGCGATCTCACGCCGGTTCAGCCGGGCCAGGGGCTCTTCCGCAAGCAGCACCTCGCCCTGCGACGGCCGCGCCAGGCCGGACAGCAGCCGCATCAGCGTCGACTTGCCAGAACCGTTCGGCCCCACCAGCGCCAGGGTCTCTCCTGGATGCACGGTCAGGGAAACCTCCTGCAGCAGCTGCTTGCCGCGCACGGAAAAGCTCAGGTTGCGGGCCTCGATCTTCATCGCGGCCCCCTCTGGCCGCGCACCAGGATGATGGCAAAGGCCGGCGCCCCGATCAGGGCAGTGACAACCCCGATGGGCAGCACCTGGCCGGGGATGATGATGCGGGACACGATGTCGGCAGCGATTAGAAAAACAGCGCCCGTCAGCGCCGCTGCGGGCATCAGCCTGCGGTGGCTGGGGCCTGCCAGGAACCGTGCCGCATGAGGGATCACCAGGCCGACAAAGCCGATGGAGCCGACAATCGACACCATCACCGCGGTCATCAGCGCGGTGGCAAAGATCAGCACCACCTGTACCCTGCGGACGGGAATGCCGAGCGACGCGGCCGAATCGCTGCCAAAGGTGAAGGCGTCGAGCGCACGGGCATGGAACCGGCAGATCATCCAGCCCGCCAGCGCCAACGGCACCGCCAGCCACACATCCGGCCAGCGCACGCCGCTGAGGTTGCCCATCAGCCAGAACATGATGCCGCGGGCCTGATCGGCATTGGCGGATTTGGCAATGATGAAGGCGGTGAGCGCATTGAACAGCTGCGAGCCTGCTATGCCCGCCAGCACGATCTGCGCTGCAGCCGCGCGGCTGCCCCCTGCCCCGGCCGCCCGCGCCAGGATGGCCACAAAGCCAAAGGCCAGCAATGCGCCGTTGAAGGCGCCAAAGGACAGCGACAGTGCACCGCCGCCCAGCCCCGCGATGGTGACCGCAACCGCCCCCGTAGAGGCACCGGCTGAAATACCGAGGATGTAGGGGTCTGCCAGCGCGTTGCGCAGCAGCGCCTGCAGAACCACGCCCGTCACCGCCAGAGCTGCCCCGCAGGCCGCAGCCACCAGCGCCCGCGGCAGCCGGTAGCTCCAGATGATGCCCTGATCCACCGGATCCACCGGCAGCCCAGCACCCGCCAGCTTGTTGGCCAGAACCGACAGGACAAGGTCAGGCGCAAGCGCGGTCTCGCCGATCATTGCGCCTGCCAGAACCGCCGCAGCCAGCACCGGCAAAGCCAGGCAAGCGCCCCGGACGCTTTGCCACGCTAGTGCGGCGGCTGCGCTCATTCGCCGTTGCCGATCGCGCTGAGTTCAGCTGCCAGGTCCTCCAGCGCCGGGATCGCGCGGATGGTGGCATCCATGGCCTGGGCATCCATCACCACGATACGGTTGTTCTTGACCGCGTCCATCTGGCTGGCGACCGGGTCATTGCGCAGGAAGTCCAGCTTTTTCTCGTAGTCATCCGCGGCAAAGCGGCGGCGGTCCATGCGGGCAATCACGATCACCGTCGGGTTCGCCTTGGCGATGGTTTCCCAGCCAACGGTCGGCCATTCCTCGTCCGTTTCGATGACGTTCTTCAGGCCCAGCTGCTGCATCATGTAGCCCGGCGCGCCCTTCTGGCCGGCCACAAATGGATCGCTCTCCATTTCCGGCGAAGAGAACCAAAACACGGCGGAGGCGCCGTCCAGTGCAACCTCCTGCGCCTTGGCAACAGCAGCGGCTTCGCGCGCCTTGTAGTCGGCAACCAGTTCTGCGCCCTTTTCAGCCTCGCCAAAGATCGCCGCCAGTTCCTCGATGCCCTGGTAAAGGCTCTCGGTGGTGAACATCTGGGTCCTCGTGCCGTCACCGCCGGTGGTGTTGTCTTTGCCGACGCAATCCGCGGGCATCACATAGGTCGGGATGCCGAGGTCATGGAACTGCTCGCGCTTGGCAACGATACCTTCGGGGCCGACATGCCATTCATACTGTGCCGCGACCAGACCGGGGCGCTTGGCCACCACGCTTTCAAAGCTCGGGTCGTTGTCTGCCAGGCGTTCGACCTTGTCGTTCAGCTCAGCATATTCGGGCAGCACATCGTTGAACCAGACCGAGGTGCCCAGCACCTTTTCGCCCAGGCCCAGCGCATAAAGCACTTCGGTGGCGGCCTGGCCGACGGTCACGGAGGAGGCAACCGGCGCCTCGAATGTGACGGTCTCGCCGCAGTTCTGAATGGTCAGCGGAAAGTTTTCGCTGGCGGCGGCAGCCTGTGCAGCAGCAACGAAAGAAAGGCCCATCAGGCCGGAACGCAGAAACATGATTTCGATCTCCATGTGTCAATGACCGGAGAACGGGTGAAAGGGTATTGACCGCTAAGGCAGGAGGTCAGCCCCCCATCGCGTCACCGTCCAGCGGCGGCGCATCTTACCGGCAACCTCCCCGGACAACCCCGTCCGGTGTGCTTCAGTTTTCACCGGCAGGTCTCCTGACTGGCGGGTCATTGCCTGCGCCGTCTTCCCGGGCCGTTGAGGTCCAGTGACATCATGGCGCAGCACTCGCCGCCTACAGTTGCGGGGGCAGTTCCGTTTGGCGCCGGTTGGCGCCGCGGATTCCCTCTTAGCCCTTTCGGGACCGGTAAATCGCCCGTAGCGCATCGCTTCCGTTGCGGCAAGAAAAAGTTGCGGTCCCTGCCACAATCCTGCGGGCAAAACATCTTCGCCCCCGGTGGCGTCTACCGGCCATTGAGTGATGCGATCTTATTGGTATCCTGTGAGCCGTATGACCCGGCCCCGTCTCCATATCCGTTCCGCTGCGGCAGCTGACCTGCCGCAAATCGCTGCCTTGCATACAGAGAGCTGGCAGTCCGCCTATGCCGGTGATTTCCCGCAGGCGCGGCTGCACGGGGAGATTAGCAGCCAGCTTTTGCGCAAATGGCAGGCTTACCGGCCGGAACCGGGGGATATTCTCTTGATCGCGGAACACGCCGGACACCCCGCCGGGCTGCTTGGTTTTTGCGCCGTCTGGTGCCGGCCGGAACCCTATCTGGACAATCTGCATGTCTCTCCGGCGGCACAGGGGTCAGGTGCTGGCAGCAGCCTGTTCCGGGCCGCGGTGCAACAGTTGCTTTCCAAGGACCAGCGCAGCCTGTCCCTGACTGTGTTTCAATCCAATCAGCGGGCACGGGCGTTTTATGCAGGGCTGAACGGCCAGGAGACCGGCACGCTGGAATTGGATGTTTTCGGGACCCTGATCCCCAGCGTTACAGTCACTTGGCCGGATCTCTCCCAACTCCCGCTCTAAAACCGCGGCCTACCCCGCCGCCCCCCCCCGGCTGCCCCTCTGATCCGCTTTCAGTCCAGCCCTTCATAGCGGGCATTGGCCTCTTTCAGCGTAGCCTTCAGGCCCTTCTCGATCGTCGATTTGGAAAACGCTTCATATTCCGGGACCGGCTGGGCGCCCATGATTGCAACCTGCTCCAGGTAATAGTCCGTGGCTGTGCGCAGGCCCTGCATCTCATAGACACGGTTCAGGTACATCTTGTGCATCCGCTGCATCTCGCGCGGCATCCGGGCCATCAGCAGCGCCTTCTTGCGGGTGGCCTCTTTCAGCTGTTCCAGCGGCACCACATCAGTGATCAGCCCCATTTCCTTGGCTTCCGCCGCGGTCAGTTCACGGCCCGTCAGCAGCAGGTCCTTGGCAGTTTTCATGTTCACCAGCCAGGGCAGGAACATGCAGTGGCCGGAGATGCCGTATCGCACCTCGTTATAACCAATGCGGGTATCATCAGAGGCGATGGTGATGTCGCAGAACAGGCTGAGTTCAAACCCCTTGCCGATGGCGATGGAATTGACGCTGGCAATGACCGGCTTGGTCACTCGCCAGGGGGTTGTGAATTCCTCGAACTGCTTGAAGTAATGGGCGCGGTATTCATAAATCGAGGTCCGGTCCTCCTCCGCGTCTTCATCCAGATCATGCCCGGCGCAGAAGCCGCGGCCGGCGCCCTGGATCACGATCACATTCACATCGTCATCGGCATCGGCGCGCTCCAGCCCGGCTTGCAGTTCGGCAATGAGTTTCAGGTTCATCGCATTCAGCTTTTCCGGCCGGTTCAGGGTCAGCCAGCAGATATGGTCGGCGTCGACCTCGTAGATCAGATGGGTGTAGTCGGTCATGGCTCAGCCTTTCAGGGTCAGGACCGCGTCGGCAACCACCGCGCGGGTTTGGGTGAGCAGCAGCGGGTTCACTTCCAGCTCTGCAATTTCAGGGTGATCGGCAGCAAAGGCGCAAAGCGCCTCGATGGCGTCCAGCGTTGCGGCGAGGTCTACCTCAGGCCGTCCCCGGTAGCCGAGGATCAGCGGCGCCAGCTTCAGGCCCCGCAAAGCCGTTTCGATATCCGCACGCGGTGCGGGCAGGATCAGGGTGGCGGTGTCCTGCATCAGCTCCACCGCGATGCCGCCAACGGCCAGCGTCAGGGTGAGGCCGATGTCCGGCACATGGCGGATGCCAGCCAGCAGCTCTCCGACTGGATCCTGTATCATTTCCTCGATCAAGAAGCCTTCCGCCACAAGCCTTTGTTCAGCGAGGCGTTCTGCCATGGTACTGATTGCAGCAGGCAGGTCTTCCGGCGCGATGTTCAAAGCCACAGCGCCCGCCTCTGTCTTGTGCAACAGCCCCGGCACGATGGCTTTCACCGCGCAGGTGCAGGGGATTTCCACCAGGTTGTCCGGACCAAGTACAACCCACTGGCGCGGCACGTCCAATCCCGCTTCGGCGAGACGGGTTTTCGCCTCCGCTTCACTCAGCGTCCTGCCAGGCTGATAGGCCGGGCAGTCCTCAGCACACAGGAGCATCGCTTCGGGATCCATTCTCTCCCGCATGGCGCCATAGCGCGCCGCATGGGCAACCGCCCGCAAGCCATCCTCGATCCCCTGCAGCGGCGCCATACCGCTGGTGATCATCCGCTCGCGGGCTTCACGCGGCAGCGCCTCGGCCAAGGTGTTGACGAAGGCCGCCGGGCGGCCGCCCTTGGCCTCGGCCAAGGCGCTGGTGGTGGCATCCCAGGTCGACATATCCCAGCCGCCTTCGGGCGGGTAGCACATCACCTGGGCAAAGAGGTCATACCCATCCTGCGCAAAGGCCTGGTAGATCGGCAACTGATCGCCTTGCGGCCAGCCATGGGCATCGGAGATATCCAAGGGGTTCGCGGGCCCCACATAGGCAGGCAGGGCCGCATCAAGCGCGGGCGCGGCCTCTGCCGAGGGCGGTAGCATCTGCAGCCCCGCCTTTTCGGCAATATCGCCGCCCAGCACCGCATAAGAGCCTGAGGAGGTGATGAATCCTGTCTTCATACCCTTTGGAATGGGCGTGAAGCTCAGCATCTTGACGGTTTCGATGGCTTCCGAGGGCGTCGTTACTTCGATCCAGCCAAAGCGGCGGAATAGGGCCGAAGCCACCGCCGCATCGCCCGACAGGGACGCGGTATGGGATTGCGCGGCACGGGTACCTGCCTCGCTGCGACCGCCTTTGATGGCCACCACCGGAATGCCCTTGCGCGCGGCCTTGGCAGCGGCCTGCGAGAGCTTTGCAACATCGGCGATGCCCTCGAAATAGACATTCACCGCCGTTACCCGGCTGTCATCCAGCACCGCGTCCAGCATGTCAGCGACGCTGACCATCGCCTGGTTGCCGAGCCCGATCATATAGGCAATGGGCTGCGAACGGTCGGCGCATCCCAGGTCGCTCAGGTAGGCGCCGCCGTTGGAGATCACCGCCACCCCTTGCTGCGGCGCGTGATTGCCGAAGTGATCCATCATGAAGGCGCTGCCATCCAAGAAATTGGCGATACCGGGGCAATTGGGGCCGATCACCGGCATATCTCCGGCTGCCTCGATCATTTCCGCCTGCCGCGCGGCGCCATCGGCGCTTTCGGAGAAGCCGGAGGTGATGCAGACCACCCCGCCGCAGCCGTTCCCGGACAGGGCGCGCACGGTTTCGATGACCGCCTCCTTGGGGATCACCAGGATGGCGAGATCCGGCACCCAAGGCAGTTCCGCAGTCGAGGGCACGCAATCCAGCCCGGCAATCTTTGCCCGCTTGGGGTTCACAGCCATGGCCTCGCCAGTGAAGCCATTGGCCTTCATGTACTCAATCGCAGGCGCTATGCCGCCGCCGCCAAACCAGGCCACGCGGGCCGGGTCCAGCATCCGTTTCAAACGCTCCGCTTTGGTCACAGGCTGTACTCCGCCACTGGTTCGCCCAGCACGTCCGAGTTGACCTCAACGCCAAGGCCAGGCGCGCAGTCCTCCGGCACCTTCACGCGGCCGTTGACCACCGGGAACGGGTTCTTCACCACCGGCACCGCGGGCAGGTGGTAGTCATAAAGGCCAAAGGTTGCCGCCGCAGGCAGCCCCTGCGCCAGGTGGGACACCGCAGCCAGCGTCAGGCCGGTGCCATAGAAATCCTCGATCCGCATCGGGATGCCAAGGCGCAGGCCGGTTTCTGCCAGATGGCGGTGCTCGGAGATGCCGCCGGTGCAGCCCATCTTGAGCACCGCGGCATTGATCACCCCATCCTCAGCCGCGCGGATGAAGCTGTCCTGATCCTCGATCGCCTCGTCCAGCATCAGCCCCAGTCCCGTGTGACGGGCAACGGTGCGGCATTGCTCGTAGGTTTCGCAGGGCTGTTCGATCAGCGGCGCCAGGTCACGCACCAATGGCATCACCTGCATTGCCTGATCGACACTCCAGGCACGGTTCACGTCGAACCAGCAGCGCTCATCCTCGCGCATGGCCTCTTGGCAGGCGCGGATGCGGGCGACCTCCAGCTGCGGGCTGCCGTGGCCGATCTTGATCTGGAACAGCTTGTACCCTTGCGCGCGGAATTCCTCGATCTGGGCCACCTGCTCCTCGGGCGAGGCGGTGTTCACCAGGCACAGGACCGGCATGTCCTCAACCACCCGACCACCCCAGAGGTCGACCAGCGGCAGGCTCCGCGCCTTGCCTTGCAAGTCCCACAGCGCCATGTCGATCACCGATTTCGTCGGCTTGTGGCCGCGCATGGCAAAGCGGATGTCTTCCATCCGGGCGCGGTGGTTCAGCGGGTTCTGGCCCAGGAGTGCCGGTGCAATCAGCTCAATCCCTGCGCGGGCCGACTGCGGCGAGGTCGGCAGGTAGTAGGAGGGTGCAGTCATCGTCTCACCCCAGCCCGTCAGCCCGGCGTCGGTGCCGATCCGCAAAACCGTGGTCTCCAGCGGGACCTCCATGCTGAGGGCCTTGGTATAGCGGGTCTCAACCCCCCATTGATCCAGCACCACGCGGTAGACGGTCAGTTTGGTGATCTTCATATGCGCTCCTCCCTGGACGCGTCCTGCGGCGGGATCAGCACCATGCTGCCCACATGGTGTTTCTGCAAAAACGCCTCCTGCGCGGCGGCGATTTCAGACAATGGCCGGGTGGCTGCCACAGCCGGTTTCAGCCCGCCCGCGTGCAGGATTTCTATGAGCCGCGGGAAGGTCTCCTGCAGATAGGCGGTGGAGCCGAAGAAGCTGAGGGTCTTGAGGTAAAGCGTGCGCAGATCGAGGGCCACATTCGGCCCGGCAATGGCGCCTGCAGTGACATAGCGCCCGCCGCGTTTCAGCAGCGAGAGGTATTCGGTGAAGCGGTCTCCGCCCACCACATCGGCAATCAGGGTGAACTTGCGCCCCTCCGTGGCGGCCAATGCGGCACCTGCGTGGTTTGCAGTTGCCCGGTCGATCACATGGTCGGCGCCGATGGCCCGCACGCCCTCCGCCTTGGCCGCGCCGCAGACGGCCACGACCTCCGCGCCATAGTGCTTGGCGATCTGAATGAGGAAAGTGCCAACCCCGCCGGAGGCACCGGTGACCAGCACCAGGTCGCCGGCCTTGAGGCCTGCCATCAGCATCATGTTCATCGCAGTGCCGCCGGAACAGGGCAGCGTCGCCAGCTGTGCATCCGAGAACGGCAAGTCATCTGCCACCGTCACGGCGTTGCGTGATGGGACCTTGGTGAACTGGGCAAAGGCGCCGTCATGTTCCGAGCCGAGAAAACCCGCGTTCTCCAGCCACTCCGGGTCTTCCGGATCATAGATATAGGGCGCGCAGACCACCCGCTCGCCAATGCGGGCCGGGTCTACCCCCTGCCCCACGGCGGCAATGCGGCCAACACAGTCAGCGCCTTGGATGCGCGGAAAGCGGATGTCGCCGGCCCAATCACCCATGCCGCCCTCGTCAACACCAAAGCCTTCCTGCCCGCCGGCCTCAGTGGTGCCATCGCCGACAGCGGAGTTGTACCAGCCGGTGCGGGTGTTGATGTCGGTGTTGTTCATGCCTGCGGCGGTCACCTGGACCAGCACTTCACCCGGCCCCGGCTGAGGCACCGGGACGTCGGTACGGTACTGCAAGCAATCCAGCCCGCCATAGCCGGTCAGATGCACCGCCGCCATTTGTTTGGGGATCATGACTGTGCCTCCTGCTCTGCCTCGGCCCGGAACTGGCGCTGGAGCGTGCGGATGCGCGAATGCAGGTCGTCACGGTCGGAATAGATCCCCTCGATGAAACGCGTGCCGCCCTTGGCGTCGTAACCCGCCCGGCCGTGCAAGGCGCGGCGGTTGTCGAAGGCCAAGAGGTCGCCCGGCTCATAACGGAACACCATCTCGTAACGGGGATCCTGCGCCCGGGCGCAAAAGGCGCGGTAGGCCCTGTAGGCGCGGGCCTGCACCTCCAGCGGCGCCTTCAATGGCGCGCGCAGGAAGGTGTTGTAGCGCACGCCGGTGATGTTGCCTTTGGCGTCAGTCTCCACCACCGGCCCGCGGGCGCGGTAATCCGAGCGGCGGGCGCGGTTCGAGTACTCCCAGACATCCGTCACCAACGAGTGGAAATGCTCCGGTTCCTCCTCCCGCATGTCCTCGGCGATCCGGTAGGCGTCCACATAGATGCCCTCGCCGCCCGTGGTGGTATTGTCGCGCGTATACAGGAACTGCAGCCCGTGCGGGGTTTCCCGTGTCGGCATGTCGATATGTTGCAGCAGTTTGTCCGGTGTGAAAGCCTGACTGTCCGGGTCGTCCTTGATCTCGAGCACATATTGGCGGCCGAAGTTGCTTTCGCGGACCGGGCCGATGCGGGTGACGATCTCCTCCAGCAACCCGTCCTGCTGCGGCAACCCGCGCAACCGGGCCACGCCGTAGTCACGCAGGGCCTCCAGCCATTGCAGGAAGACGCGCGGGTTTTGCAGCGCCTCGGGACCGTCGAACGTCAGCGGCTCCGGCAGCTCCTCGCCGCGCCACAGGATTGGCGGTGCGGGCTCCTCCTCGCCGAACCAGGCGGTTCCGCGCAGCCAGCCGGGGTGGTAGGCACTGGCAGTGCCATCGGAGAAGCTCACTTGCACTGCTCCGTTTTCAAGCATCCCGGCCCCGGTAACAGCCACCTCTGCCTCAATCCCGTTTGGCGATATGCACATCTCCCGCGCCTTGGGATGGATCGTTGCCGCATCAGGGCTGTTTTCGCGCAAGAGCAGCACGTGGTGCCGGCTGGTCAGGCCGTCCGACCAAACCACTTCAAGCGCTTCCGCAGTATGTTTCAATTGCGTTGCGTGATGATCAACCGGCCAAACGTCGAAGTCCGGTGTCCAAGGCAGCTCACTCATGTCGTCTCCTCCGTTCAGACGACTGTAGAAAGAGAAGTGAAAAGCCTCTTGACCGCAAATAGCAAAAACTTAACATTAATTTACAAACTAGGCGGAGAGCCATGCCGCAGGCTGACATCGTTTTGACTGACAACTTCCCGGCCTTGTCGCTGACGCTGGTGACAGAGCCCCTGCGCGTCGCCAACCGCGAGAGCGCCGGCACCGTCTGGCGCTGGCGGTTCCTGTCGGTTGCGGGCGGTATGCTTGCCAGTTCCAGCGGTATCGAAATCAGAACAGAACCGCTGGACCGCGCAAAAGCGGACGTGGTGATCCTGCTGTCCTCCTACCACCCGGAAACGGCGGTGGCCGGGCCATTGCTCAGCTGGCTCAAACGGCGCGCACGCGAGGGGGCGGTGATGGGCTGCGTCGACACCGGGGCGCTGATCTTTGCCGAAGCCGGGCTGCTGCGCAGCCGCCCGGCCGCGGTGCATTTCGAGGCGCTGCGCGGCTACCGCGAAAAATTCCGCGCCGAAATGTTTGCAGACAGATTGTTTGATATTTCCGCGAACCGGTGTTCCAGCGCAGGCGGGGTGGCCACTTTTGACATGACCCTTGGCCTGATCGAGCGTTTCAATGGGCGTCAGCTGGCCAGCCGGGTGGCGGAAATCCTCAACTACCGTCCGACCAATCACAGCGGTCCGCAGCAGCGGCTGCTGACTGATACCTCGCTGGCGCGGCTTGACCGCAACCTGGCCAAGGCAGTGGACCTGATGATCGCCACGCTGGACCAGCCGGTGCCGGTTGCCGAGATTGCCGCCCGCACCGGGGTTCCCCTGTGGACGCTGGGGCGGCTGTTCAAGCACCATCTGCAGGAAACCCCGTCGGCTTACTATCGGAACCTGCGCCTTTCCGAGGCCCGCAACCTGCTGCGCAACTCAAGCCTGCGCATCGGTGAAATTTCCGGCTTGTGCGGGTTTGAGAACCCCGAAAGCTTCGCCCGCGCCTATAAACGCAGGTTCGGCACGCCCGCCTCCGCAGAGCGGCAGCCGGCTGGCACTTAGGCCGCCCCCTGCTGGTCCATGCGCGGGCTTGCGCTCATTCCGCGGCGGCTGGGCGCATAGTGGCAACCAGTTCCGCAACCTTGATGCCGAATTTACGCATCTCGGATTTGTTCAGGATCACTCCGCTTTCTGTCAGATACAGCCAGTCAATGGCGGTCAGCCGGTGGCCCCCGGATTCCTGCGGCAGGATGATTTCATACTCCATCCTGACCGTGGCGCCCGACACCACCCCATGCGCCACCCCCTCGATATCATCGGCAGTGGCAGTGAACCTGTTGCCCTCGCCCAGCTGCAGAAACCACTTGCGGCTTTGAGTGCGGCCATTGGAATAGGTGAATTCCTCGGTCAGCGTGCCGGTGTCGCCATCCCATTCCCCGTGCATCCGGGCCGTGAAACTGTTGGTCATCGATCCTTTGGGGCCAAAAATCAGCCCTTCTGAAAGGATACCCCCCGACAGATGGGATTTCAGTGAAAACTGCGGCCCGGTCTGCGTATAGGCGGACGGATCTTGCGCCCGGAAGCTGAAGAACAGCGACCGGGCCAGCACTGCGGCCAGGATGATCAGCAGAACAGCGGCAAAGAGTTTCATGCGGGTTGTTCCTCCGTGGGAAGCGTCAAGACCAGGCCCAGCGCCGCCAGTTTCAAGACGCAAGGGACAAGGGCGTAAAGGACATTCAAAACCGTCAGGGCCATGGCGCTGTTGGCGGCGCCAGGGGTGAACCCGCTGCGCTCCAGCAGCGGCAGAACGGCAAAGGCGGCCAGGGCCAATGCCAGCTTGCCGGCAAAGGACCAGATGCCGAAGGCGAGAGAGGCCCTGAGGCCTGCACGGGTCAGAGCGACGGAGAACATCGCAGGCAGCAGCACCATTTCCGCGCCCAGCGCCGCGCCGGACGCAATGCAGACCGCTGCGAACCCCGCCAGGCTCCCCGGCGCCAGCAAAGCCGCGCCCGCAAAACCGAGAACAGCCAGCGGCATGGCGGTCAGCAGGGTTGCCTTGGCCCCGATCCGGCGGCTGACTGCCGCCCAGCCGGGCACGCTGATCCCGGCGCTCAGGAAAAACAGGATCAGCAGCGGCCCGGCCATGCCCGCCAGCTGCAGCCGGTCCTCTGTGAAAAACAGGAACAAGGTCGCGGTGACTGCAACCGGCAATGCGTTCACCAGCGCCAGCAGCAGCAGCCGGGTTGCGCCCGCCTGACGCAACCCGGCCAGCGACAGCTGCTGCGCTGCCGGAGCCGGCCGCCGCCACAATGGGCGTGAGAGAATGGCGGCCAGCACTGAGATCCCTCCCAGCAAAATTCCAAACGCAGGATATCCTTGCCCCCCGGCACCAAGGGCTGCCAGGGCCGCGGGGCCTGCGGCGGCAAGGATCACCCCCGCCAGCATCCCCGCCTCGCGCCAGGCAGCCAGATCCATCAGCGCCCCGGCTTCAGGGCGGCGGGCCAAGGCAGCAGAGCAGCCGTAGAGCAAGATCATGCCCAGGCTGTAGGCTGAGAACAGCAGCACCAGCACCGCTGTCAGATGCAGCGGCACTGCCGCCCCCGGCTGCAGGCTGAACAGCAGCGGAAACCCTGCAGCCAGCCCCGCAGCTGCGGCCATCGCAAACAGGGGCTGCGCCCCCGGCCAGCGGTCGATGGCCCAGCCGAACGCTGGATCCTGCACCAGGTCAACCAGCCGGATTGCCAGCAGGATGGTTCCGGCGGCGGCGAGATCAATGCCAAGGCTGACCGAGGCGAACCGCGGCAGGTGGATGTAAAGCGGGATGCCGGCCGCGGCCAGCATCAGCGCATAAAGGCTGACGCGCGGATACAGCATCATTCCCCCTTCAAGCGCCGGGTAAAGGCGGCCGAGCGGGTGTCCGGACCCAGAAAAATCTCCATAAACCGGGTCTTGATGCCCGGATGGCTCAGGCTGCAGGTCCTCTGGCCGTTGTTCCAGAATGCGATCGTGTCCGGCCCCCTGGAAACCGCGGTGTAGCGGTCGCCTTTGCGCACATCGCGGAAACAGCGCTCCAGCTGCCCCCGCACCGGCGGCGTGCCGCCCAGCCTGCCCAGCTCGCGCAGCGTGCCTTCCACTAGGCCGCCGCCGCTCAGGCTGCGCAGGTAGGTCAGTTCCAGCGCGAAATCCCGGCTCCAGTCCAGCGGCGCGCCGCCGCGGGTGAACAGCCGCGCCTGATAGAGCGGCAGCCCGGCCAGGCGGAACGTGGCCGCCCCGCGCAGCTCTGCGCCGGGCAGCGCGCGCTCTATCACCGAAGCCAGAGCGGTGCCCGGCAGGGCCGCGGCCAGCGCCAATGCCAGCAGGGCCTTATGCGAGAACAGGCGCATGTTCCAGCTCCACCTGAACCACATTGGTGTGCCCCACCGCAAAGGAGGCAGCGCAGATCTCCAGGTAATACTGCCAATTGCGGCAGAACCCTTCGCCGTAGCCCAGCCCCAGAACCCGCGGCTTCTGCGCGGCCAGGCGTTCGGCCCAGATCCTGCAGGTCCGGGCATAATCCTGACCGAATGCAAAACTGCCGCTGACCCTCAGCCCGGCCTGCCGCGCCTGATCCCGGATCACGCTGTCCGACAACAGCATCCCGCCGGGGAACACGTATTGGCGGATATAGTCCGAGGAGGTCCGGTAGGTGTCAAAGAAGCTGTCCTTGACGGTGATGGCCTGCAGCACTGCCCGCCCGTCACGCGCCAGTTTCTGTTTCAGAACAGAAAAATAACTGGGCCAGTAGCGCGCGCCCACCGCCTCTATCATCTCGATTGAAACGATGTTGTCATAGGTCCCGCCGATGTCGCGGTAGTCGCACAGCCGGATGTCGGCACGCCCGTCCAGCCGGGCATCGGCGTAGCTGTGCTGGTTGCGCGAAATCGTGATGCCGGTCACATCCCGCCCGTCTTCGGCCGCTTGCTCCGCAAATCCGCCCCAGCCGCAACCGATTTCCAGCACCCGCTCGCCGCTGCCCAGCCGCGACAGGATCCGGCCGTTCTTGCGGCCCTGGGCGCGGGCCAGGTCATCCCCTGCCTGGTCGAACAACGCCGAGGAATAGGTCATCCCCTCATCCAGCCACAGGCCATAGAATTCATTGCCCACATCGTAATGCGCCCGGATGTTGCGCCGGGCGCCGCGGCGGGAGTTGGCCCGCAGCAGCGTATCCGCCAGGCGGAACCGGGCCCGGTTCAGCGGGCTGGCATGGTCATAGGCCGCCAGATGGTCCCGGTTGCGCATGGCGACCGACATCAGCGTTTCGATCGACGGCGTGTCCCACAGGCCCTCCACATAGGTTTCCCCCAGCCCGACCTGCCCATGCGCAGCCAGCGCGGGCACCACCGACCAGTCGCGGATCACCATCTCTGCCTCAGGGCCTGAGGTGCCGAAGTTATACCGCTCGCCTTCAGGGGTGCGCAGGATCAGCCGGCCTTCATGCAGACGCTCGCAGCTGGACAGGAATTTCGTTTTCAGGGCCCTGCTGGTAAAGCGCATTTTCCATTCCTTCTGCTTGGGGCTGGCCATTCAAAGCGCGCACGATGCGCATGGTGCTGGCGATACCGTCTTCGTGAAATCCATGCCGGTTCCAGGCACCGGCAAACCAGGTGCGGTTCTGGCCCTGCATCGCCCGGATCCGATCCTGCGCCTGCAATGCTGCGGCATCAAAAACCGGATGGGCAAACTCCTTGACGTCATAAATCGCCGCCTCAGGGATCCTGCTGGAGGGGTTCAAAGTGACAAACAGCGGGTCGTCCTCCGGGATGCTTTGCAAGCGGTTCATCCAATAAGTGACGCCGACGGCGCCATCCTGCGAGCGGTAGGCCCAGCTGGACCAGCAGCCGCGGCGCTTTGGCATCTGGCGCGGGTCGCAATGCAGCACGGCACGGTTGGTCTGATACCGGATGCTGCCCAGCGCCGCGGCCTCAGCCGGGCGGGCATCTTCACCCAAAAGCGCCAGCGCCTGATCCGAATGGCAGGCCAGGATCAGCTCGTCATACTCCTCTGGCAGCTGCCCTTCTGCTGCAACGGTCACCCGGCACGGGCTGCGCCAGACCTGCTGAACCGGCGACGCCGTGCGGATCCGGCAGCCGCGCGCGGCCAGCGCCGCCTGCAGCCGGCGCACATATTCGATACTGCCGCCCTTGACGGTCCACCACTGGTGCTTGCCTGCCCCAGCCAGCAGCGCATGGTTGCGGAAGAAGCGGACCAGGGACCGGGCCGGAAACTGATCGACCTCCGCCACCGGAGTAGACCAGATTGCCCCGCACATCGGCATCAAGTAGTGGTCGCGGAACCATCGGCCCAGCCCAAGTTCATCGACCAGCGCACCGATGGTCTTGCTGTCATCGCCGGCGGCCGCCTCAGCCTGTGTGCCGAACCGGATGATATCCCGGATCATCGCGTAAAACTGCGGCCGCAGCAGGTTGCCCTTTTGCGCTGTCAGTGCAGTCAGAGAATTCAGCCCGTATTCCAGCCAGCCGTCATCAATGCTGGCGCCAAAGCTCATTTCGCTTTTGATCACCGGCACGTCCAGATCCCGGAACAGCCGGGTCAGATACGGATACGTGGCATAATTAAAGACGATAAAACCCGTATCGACCGGCTGATCGCCGTTTTTTCCAGCCATCACGGTGCGGGCATGGCCGCCCAGACGCGGCGCAGCCTCATACAGGGTGACATCATGAAAGAGAGAGAGGTAATAGGCAGCCGACAGGCCGGAAATGCCGCCGCCGGCAATGGCAATCCTCTTGCGCGCAATACTGGTCTGATCGAACATGCTGATCCCGTTTTTGGTGCAATGTCTGTCAGATACGGCCCGCCGCGCAGCTTGGATCACTCATCAGGTCAGAAAGAGTTCCGCCCTGCCCGTCCGGAAAGCAAAACACGGGATGCAAAAACGGCCGCAAAAGAAGTGAACCAAAGGGCCGCCGTCCGCGTAGTAAGCGCAT
The DNA here is from genome assembly GCF_056160905.1 of Leisingera sp. ABD4_442. Lineage (NCBI taxonomy): Bacteria > Pseudomonadati > Pseudomonadota > Alphaproteobacteria > Rhodobacterales > Roseobacteraceae > Leisingera > Leisingera sp. ABD4_442. Next base: position 88,630 of record NZ_JBSWYB010000008.1, read on the forward strand.
GACCCTGGATCATATTGCAGCCAAAACTTTCCATGCCCGCCGCGGCGCGCTCAAAAACGCATTCCGCTACGGGGTGGATTTTGTGCTCACCGATCTGGGCGAAACCCGCCTCTGGCTGCTCTCGCGCAACCGTTTCAATCTCTGGTCGCTCTGGGACCGCCGCCATGGCGGCGCCCGCGGCGCAGGTCACGGGCTGGCCTGGTTCCGCGGCGTGCTGGCCGCCCGGGGCATAGACCTGCGCGGCACCCGGCTGCTGCTGCTGACGCAGCCCAGTTTCCTGTGGTTCCACTTCAATCCCGTCAGCTTCTGGATCGCCCTGCGCGGCGGTCAGCCAATCGCCTTTGTTGCCGAGGTCAACAATACCTTTGGCGGCCGCCACTGCTATTTCTGCGCACATGACGATTTCAGGCCGATCCGCAAAGCGGACCAGCTGACAGCCGTTAAAATGATGCACGTCTCCCCTTTTCAGAAGGTCGAAGGAAGGTACCGCTTCAATTTTCATCTGAATGGCAGCGAGGTCAGCATCCGCATCGTCTACGAGAACGGGGATCAAGGTGTGCTCGCAACTCTGTCAGGCACCCGGCACCCTGCAACCAGCGCCAGCCTGTTCAAGGCAGCCCTGCGCCGCCCGTTTGGGGCGCTGCGGGTGCTGGCACTGATCCACTGGCAAGCCGCGATACTCTATTTAAAGCGCGCGCCGTTCCTGAAAAAGCAAGCAGCGCCCGATCTTCTGGTCTCAGACAGCTGCAACCTGGAACAGGCCCGGCGATGACCCATTTTGCAGGTAAGACCTATTGGCTGGTCGGCGCCAGCGAGGGGCTGGGCCGCGAGCTGGCCAGAGCGTTATGCGCCGAAGGTGCAAACCTGATCTTGTCCGCCCGCAGCGCAGACCGGCTGGACAGTCTGGCCCAGCGCCTGTCAGGCGCGCGGGTACTGCCCGTGGACGTGACCGATGCAGATGCCGTGCGCACCGCGGCGGAGGGCATCCGGGAGCTGGACGGGCTGATCTATTGCGCAGGCACTTACGACCCGATGCGGGCCACTGAATGGGACAGCGGCAAGGCCCTGCAAATGCTGGACGTGAACTTCACCGGCGCGCTGCGCGTGCTGGGCGAAGTGGTGCCGCGGTTCACAGAAAGCGGCCGCGGCGATATCACTCTGATCGGATCACTGGCAGGCTATCATGGGCTTCCTGCATCCATCGGCTATGGTGCCAGCAAATCCGCGCTGGTCAGCCTGGCGGAAACCATGCGCTTTGACCTGCGCGGCACCGGTGTGACTGTGCGCCTGGTCAATCCCGGCTTTATCAAGACCCGGCTGACCCGGAAGAACAGCTTCAGGATGCCGATGCTGATGGCGACGGAAGACGCCGCTGCCAGGGTGGTTTCTGCGATGCGCAGCAGGCGCTTCCGCACCGACTTCCCCGCACCGTTTTCGTGGGCGGTGCGCAGCCTGTCCTTCATTCCCGGCTGGCTCCTCTATCGCGGCAAATGAGCCAGCTGCGCTCCGCTCTCAGATCCGGAACAGCGGCTGCAGCAGACGCGGCACCAGCGCGCTGAAGCGCAGCGGTGCATCGGTTGCAGCCAGGCAAATGCAGGCCTCTTGCGCCCCGGCAACCGGCGTATGATCCAGCGCCTCGTCGGCAATCTCCAGATCACCCACGCCAAAGGTGCCGGTCTCGTCGCTGAAACTGCCCTGCAGAACCAGTGTCAGCTCCAGCCCGTTGTGCCCGTGATCCGGCACCGCCTGTCCTGCTGGAATGTGCAAAAGCCTAACGGAACCGCTCCGCCCGGCCATCAGGATATCCTGCTGAACCCCCATACCCAGCGTCTTCCAGCGCGGCTTGCGCCCCTTCATCGCAGCAATCACCGGCCCTGGATAGATGCCGGAACGGTCATAGACGGGCTCAGGCGTGAACGGCGTGTCCAGCTGATCCAGCACAGACTGGCGCAGGCCGGCGGACACCGGCTCCGCTGCGCTTTCGTCCAGCAGAATACCTCCCACCGCCTGATGCGCCTCCAAGGCCGCACGGCACTGCGCGCACATTGAGACATGGGCCGCCACAACAACGGAAAACACCTCCGCAAGCGTGCCCGCGGCATAAGATGCCAGCATGGCATCGGGAATGTGATGGCGGATGGCACTCATGGCATGAGGTCCTTCAATTCGTGCCTCAGGCGCTGCAGGCCAAGCCGGATCCGCGACTTGATCGTGCCTAAGGGAAGTCCGGTCTGGCGGCTGATCTCCTGATGGGTCAGCTCCCCCAGATAGGCCTTTTCCAGGATATCGCGCTGCTCCGGCTTCAGCTGGGCCAGCGCCTGTTTCAGCTGTCCGGTTTCCTGCTCCAGCCCCAGGATCTGGCTGGCATCAGGTTCGGTGCCGGGGTCTTCCTTCAACTCCTCGGGCACCGGGCGGTTTTCCTTGCGGGCAATGTCTATCTGCCGGTTTCGCGCGATCTGATAAATCCAGGACGCCACCTGCGCCCTGTGCGGGTCGAAGGTGGCCGCCTTGCGCCAGACTGTCAGCATGACGTCCTGCACGATTTCCTCTGCCTGCGGGGGCGGCGCACCGGCGCGGATCACAAAGCCCTTCAGCCGCGGCGCGAAATGATCGAACAACGCGGCAAAGGCGGTGCGGTCGCGCCTGTCGCGCACGGCGATCATCCAGACCGTCTGCTGCGAATAACCAGGAGCGTCTTGCGTCACGGATCTGCTTTCCTCACGGCGCGCCAGCGACGCCGGAGGCCGGGAACGCAAAGGCTGGATATCTGCGGTTTCGGTCAGCATAAACCGGATACGGCGCAGATGGGTATATGGATCTTTTTCTTTTTCAGCTTTGCTGCGCGTGCCCGGCGGCAAAAGCCGGATCCGGAGTGCTGGACAGCAGCTCCCGCACCAGCGGATTCGGAAACCGCCGCCGCAGAGTGATCGCAAAGAATGTTTCGCGGATGCGCGGATGCTCCGCCGCCTCCACCAGCCGCCCGGACTTCAGCTCGTCCTGCACCACGATCGGTGCCACCAGCGCCAGCCCGATATCCTCCCGCGCCATCAGGCGCATCATCGCCATGTCATCCACCTCTGCCACGACCTGCGGCCGCACACCCAGGCGGCTGGCCATGGCATCAAAGGCCGTCCGCATCGAATTGTCAGTGGTGGGCAGAACAAAGGGCTGGGTTTCCAGCAGCTCGGCAACCGGGCGGTCCGGCTGCAGCCGGCCGGGGGAGCCGACAATGCTCACCGCCTGTTCCGCGATGCGGTGGGTCTCATAGGGAGCCAGCGAATCGCCTGGCGGCTCCCGGTTCATCAGGACCACGTCCAGATTCAGCGTCTGCAGCCCCTCCAGCAGCTCCGCAGGGCCGCCGGAGCGCAGGATCACCTCCACATCGGAGCGCTGCAGGATCGGCCGCAGAAAACTGATCTGAAAGTTCCGCGACAAGGTCGCCAAAGACCCTATGCGCAGCGCCTGCCGGCTGCGTCCCGTCTCCTGCAATGTCGCCACAAGTTCTTGCCCTGCCGAAAAAATCGCATCCGCATGATCCAGCGTGATCCGGCCCGCCTCGGTCAGATGCAGCTGGCGGCCGCGCCGCTCGAACAGATCATGCCCCAGCCGTTCCTCCAGCTGTTTGATCTGCACAGAGAGCGCGGATTGCGACAGGTTCAGGCGCTGCGCAGTGCGGGTCAGATTGCCGTCATGCGCAACGGCCCAAAAGTAGCGGAGGTGGTGATAATTCAGCGGCATACGTTCTATTATTCAGAACGAAAACTTCAAAACAATGTATTTTTACTAACTAAAACCTTTCCCTAGGTTGCGGCGCCAGACCGGCACCTGCCGCCGAAACCAGGGAAATGAACCATGAGCCACCTCTTTCTGCCTTTGCTCAGCCCGCTGCTGCTTCTGGCGGCGGCCTGCTATGCCAGCCGAAACCCGGGCCGCCGCCCCCGCGTTGTGCCGCAAGCGGCGGAATGGGCCGCGCTCGCCGCCCTCGCCGCCGCCGCAGTCTCTGTGCTGCTGCTGGTGCTGCAGGGGCCCGGGACCTCGCCGCTCATCGGCCTGGCGGGCGCTGGGCTCTCTATCCGGCTGGATGCCGTCAGCGCCGTGATGCTGGTGCTGGTCAGCTTCATCGGCTGGATTGTCCTGCGCTACACCGCCACCAGCCTGGACGGCGAGGCCCGCCAGGGCGCCTTCACCGGCTGGATGGCCGCCACCCTCGCCGCGGTGATGCTGCTGGTCACGGCCGGCAATCTGATCCAGCTGTTTGCAGCCTGGACCGCGGCCAGCCTGACGCTGAACCGACTGCTGCTGTTTTACCCGGACCGCAATGGTGCCCGGCGCGCCGCCCGCAAGAAAGCCCTCGCCGCCCGGCTGAGCGAGGCTGCGCTGGCCGGGGCCGTGGTACTGCTGATCATCGGCCACGGCACTACCGACATCGCCTCGATCCTCAACGGCATCGACCCCGGCGCACTGACCGCCGCATCCGCGGCCCTGATCGCAGCCGCAGCCGTTCTGGCCTGTGCCCAATTCCCGCTGCACGGCTGGCTGACCGAGGTCATGGAAGCCCCAACCCCGGTCTCTGCCCTGCTGCATGCCGGCGTGATCAATGCCGGCGGCTTCCTGCTGATCCGGCTTGCCGACCTGATGCTGGCGGCGCCCGGCGTGATGGCGCTGCTGGTGATGCTGGGCGGGTTCACCGCGCTGTTCGGCAGCCTGGTGATGCTGACACAACCGGCGGTCAAAACCTCGCTGGCCTGGTCCACCATCGCCCAGATGGGGTTCATGATCATGCAATGCGGCCTGGCCTTGTTCCCGCTGGCGCTGCTGCACATCACCGCCCATTCGCTGTACAAGGCGCATGCCTTCCTCAGCGCGGGCAATGCGGTGCGCAACGTTGCCGCCATCCGGCGCCCAGGCCCGGTTGCGGTGCCCAGCGCCCGCAACGTGATGCTGGCCTTCGCCACAGCCATCGCGATCTACGGCCTGACCGGCAGCGTGTTCGGATTTGACGGCAAGTCGGTGCAGGCCATCGCGCTAGGCGTGATCCTGATCTTCGGTGTCGCCTACCTGCTGGCCCAGGGCCTGGCCGATGCCGCGCCCGGCGCCCTCACCCGCCGCACTATGCTCTATGCCGGCACCGTCTCTGTCAGCTACTTCCTGCTGCAGATGGCCGCCGCGCAGCTGACCGCCGGCGCGCTGCCCCCAGCCCCGCAGCCCGGACCGCTGGAATGGGCGCTGATCCTTCTGGCGCTGGCCAGTTTCGGCGCCGTCGCCGTGGCGCAGTCCACCTTCCCGCTCTGGGCCCAGCACCCTGCCGCTGCCGGCCTGCGCGTCCACCTCTCCAACGGTCTTTATGCCAACGCGGTCTTTGACAGGCTGCTCAGCGGCTGGTCCAAGAAATCCCCTGCCTGAAGGAACCCGGAATGTTTGCAAAACTCGAAACCTTCCCCGCCCCGCTGCTGGAACTCGTGGCTGAGGCCGCCAGCGCCGCCAAGGCAGTGCCGCCGCTGTTTCCGCTGCAGGCCAGCGTTGCGGTGAACCCTTTCCTGGGCCAGTCCGGCGAGCCGCTGGCGGTCACCGCTGCCCGTATGGCGCGGGTGGCAGGCACCCGGATCACCCCCAGCCGCACCCTGTGGGCCAAGCAGTTCGAGGCCGGCCGCATCCTGGAGGACGACCTGCAGAATGCTCTTGCCGCCATCGAAGGCCGGTTCGGCCGGCCCAGCCTCGCAGAGGTGAAATCCGCCCTCAGCACCCCTGCGCCGCAGCCAAAAGCGCTGCCGACCGTGGCGGAACTGGCGGCGGATGCCTCCGGCATCGACTGGCCCGGTCTGATCGAAGACCGCATCGGTGTCTGGGCCGCCAGCCATTTCGACCAGGGCCAGGCGCTGTGGCAGCCCGGCCGCACCGGCGGCGCCTTTGCGGCCTGGCGCGAGTTTGCCTCCCGCGATCTGACACCCGAAATCCACGGGCTGGCCGGTTTCGGCGCCTTCGTTGCAGCCACAAACCGCTCGCATTGGCGTGCCATTGGCCGGGCCTGTGAAACGCTGGATCTCGGCACCGCCGCCGCGGCCACCGCGTTCCACCGCTGGCTGACCGCCCTGGGCGGCTGGGCGCAATACGCCCGCGGCCTGCTGTGGCAAGCGGAACTGGACGGCCGTAGCGAAAACGCGGTGACAGAGCTGCTGGCCATCCGCATGGTCTATGACGAGGCGCTGTTCACGTTGTACAAGGATCGGATTGCAGCCGAATGGGCCGCGGCCGTGGCCGGGCACGAAGCCCCGCTCGCCCCGGACCGGGACATGATCATCGACGCGGTGCTGCAAGACGCCGCCGAGCGGGCAGAGCAGCGCAGGCTGGCGGAAACCCTGGCCGCCTCCGCAGGCCCTGCACCGCAGGCCGCAGACCGCCCCAAGCTGCAGGCCGCCTTCTGCATCGACGTGCGCTCCGAGGTTTTCCGCCGCGCGCTGGAAGCCCAGGACCAGGGCATCGCCACCATCGGCTTTGCCGGTTTCTTCGGCCTTGCCAGCGCCCACCAGGCCGAAGCCTCCGACGTGGTAGAGACCCGCGGCCCGGTGCTGCTGCCCGCCTCTGTCCGTTCCGGCACCGCAGAGCCCGAAGCCCGCGGCCTGAACCGCCGCTATGCCGCCCGGGCCAAGCGTGCCTGGGGCCGGTTCAAACTGGCGGCCGTCTCCTCCTTTGCCTTTGTCGAGGCCGCCGGGCCGGTCTATGCCGGCAAGCTGCTGCGCGACTCCCTGGCAGCGGGCGGCAAGACGGCCGCCAGCCCCGCCCCGCGCCTGGATCCCGCAATCAGCCTGGAGCAGCGGGTCGGCATGGCGCACACCATCCTGAGCGCGATGTCGCTGACCCAAGGCTTCGCCCCGCTGGTGCTGCTGGCAGGCCATGGCGCGGGCGTCACCAACAACCCGCATGAAAGCGCCCTGCACTGCGGCGCCTGCGGCGGCCACGCGGGGGATGTGAACGCGCGCCTGCTGGCTGCCCTCCTCAATGACACCGGGGTGCGTGCCGGGCTTGCCGCCCGCGGGATCGCCATTCCGGACGACACCCTGTTTGTGGCGGCGCTGCACAATACCACCACCGATCTGGTCACCCTTTACGACCAGGACGTGCCCCAGGGCGCCCATGCAGAGGAGCTGGCAAGGCTGCGCGGCTGGCTGGCAGAGGCCGGCACTCTGGCCCGGGCCGAGCGCGCGGCGCGGCTGCCGCGGGCAGACACCGGTGCCCAGCTGCTCCGCCGGGCGCAGGACTGGGCAGAACTGCGCCCGGAATGGGGCCTGGCCGGCTGCCGCGCCTTCATCGCCGCCCCGCGCCACCGCACCAAGTCCAGCGGCCTGGCGGGCCAGGCGTTCCTGCACAGCTATGACTGGCACAGCGATGAGGGCTTCGGCGTGCTGGAGCTGATCATGACCGCCCCCGTGGTGGTCGCCAGCTGGATCAGCCTGCAGTATTACGGCTCTTCGGTTGCGCCCGCCCTGTTCGGCGGCGGCAACAAGCTGCTGCACAACGTGGCCGGCGGCATCGGCGTGCTCGAAGGCAACGGCGGCGCCCTGCGCCCCGGCCTGCCCTGGCAGTCCGTGCATGACGGCAGCGCCTTCCAGCATGATCCGCTGCGCCTGTCAGTGGTGATCGAAGCCCCGCGCGAGGCGATGACAGCCGTGCTGGAGCGCCACCCAGGCGTGCGGGACCTGTTCGACAACCGCTGGCTGCACCTGATTGCCATGGATCAGAACGGCAAATTGGCCTGGCGGTATTGCGGCGGCCTGACCTGGGCGCCCTTCGACGCGCCAGCCAATGCCGAAACCGCAATCGCAGCCGAATAACCCCTGCAACACAACAGATGCGGGCTGCTGGAATGGCGGCCCGCTTTTGCTACTCGACGACGATCAGGTCGGTATCCATTGCCTTCAGCATGTCCTTGATCGCCTGCGAGGGCTGGGCGTCAGTATAAAAGACGTCAAACTTGGTGTCCTTGCCGATCGACACCGGCGCGCGTTTGTTGAACTTGTCCCGGTCGGCCACCACAATCCTGATCTGCGCGTTGGCGGCGGCGACCCGCGCCAGGTTTGCTTCCTCCAGATCGTGCAGCATGAACCCAAGTTCGGCATTGATCGCCCCGGCCGAAAAAATGGCGAACTGCACATTCAGCCGCCGCACCAGATCCAGCGCCTCAGCCCCGAAGGCACCGCCATCATGCGGCCGCAGCTCTCCCCCCGCCAGAAACACCCGGTTGTTGTTGCGCGAGGCCAGCGCATGGGCCACCAGCACAGAGTTGGTGACCACAAACAGGTTCGACCGCTCCCGCAGCTCCTGCGCCACATAGGCGGTGGTGGAGCCCACATCCAGAAACACCGAATCCCCGTCGCTGATGGTCTTGGCGACCTCCCGTGCCAGGCGTTGCTTCTCAGCGGCATGGGTGCCCATCCGGCTTTGCAGCGGCAGTTCGACCACATCCTCCACCAGATGCACCCCGCCATGCACCTTGCGCACCACCTGCGCATCTTCCAGCGTGCGGATATTGCGCCGGATGGTCTCATTGGTCACGCCCAGCCTGCCCGCCAGGTAGCTGACCCGGCAGGACCCGCCGGCCTGCTGCAGTTCCCGCAGGATTTCCTCTTCGCGCTGATTGGTGGTTTTGCGGATTTTGGTCATTGGGCCTCCTGTTGTGTTGCTACGCGAGAAAGCCACAAAAAACAACATTGCCGCCTTGTTTGCAGGAAAGATGACCCAAGTACACCCATGAAGCTCACGAAATATGTGGCTTATTGTGGTTTTCTATTGACTGAAACCGGCAGGCACCGCAACATCTCAGCACGCGACGCCAAGAATCGCACAAAATGCCACATAACAGGGAATTCCTTATGCTGAGAAACTTCAATGCTTTGGGAGCCGTGGCGCTGACAGCCGCCGTTTCCGCATCCTCCGCCTGGTCCGCAGAATCTGCCGACCCGATTAAACTGACGCTGCACGACTGGTCCGGCCAGCTGATCAATACCAAGATCATGGGCAGCATCCTGCAGGAAGCAGGGTATAACGTCGAATACGTCCAGGCCGATTACATCGCGCAATTTGCCGGGCTCAAGACCGGTGACCTGCATCTGGCCATGGAAATCTGGGAAACCACCGGCCGCGAGGCACTGGATGACGCCACCGCCACCGGCAAGGTGATCAACGCAGGCGAAACCGGGCTGATGGCGATCGAGGAATGGTGGTACCCCTCCTATATGAAGGAAAGCTGCCCCGGCCTGCCCGACTGGCAGGCGCTGAAGGACTGCGCCGAGGAATTCGCCACCGCCGAAACCTCACCCTATGGCCGCTATGTCGGCGGCCCGGTCACCTGGGGCGGCTTTGACGAAGAACGCGTCGAAGCGCTGGAGATGGATTTTGAAGTGGTCCACGCGGGCACCGATGCAGCGCTGTTTGCGGAACTGGAATCCGCCTACCAGCGGCAGGATCCGATTGTCCTGTGGGTCTATGTGCCCCATTGGGCGCCGGCCAAATACGACGGCGAATTTGTCGAGTTCCCGCCCTATTCCGCGGAATGCTACTCCGATCCCTCCGTCGGGGTGAACCCGGACCTGGCCTATGACTGCGGCAAGCCGCGCGGCCCGATCTGGAAAGCTGCCTGGGCGGGGCTGCCGGAGAAATGGCCGGGCGCCTACGAGATCGTGCAGGCCTACAATATCTCCAACGAAGAGATGAGCGCCATGGTCGGCAAGGCAGATCTGGACGGCGTCGGCATCGACACTGTGGTGTCTGACTGGATGGCCGCCAACAAGGACCGCTGGTCCGGCTGGATCGGCAACTGATTTCACTCCCTGGGGCTGCTGTTTGCTCTCAAGGCAGCCCCGGCTTTTTCCCCGCCCGATCAATTTCGCCGGCCGCCCCTGCGGCCCGGCCCCGGAGCCGCCTTGATGACCCCCAAGACCAAACTCTCCTGCCGCAACGTCTGGAAGCTTTATGGCGCCAATGCGGACACCTTTCTGACCGCCAACCCCTCCCCCAGCGGCGGGGACATCCGCAAGGCAGGCATCATCGGCGCCGTGCGCAACGCCCAAATCGACATCGCCGAGGGTGAGATCTTTATTATCATGGGGCTGTCCGGCTCCGGAAAATCCACCCTGGTGCGCTGCCTGTCGCGGCTGATTGAGCCGACCGGCGGCCAGGTGCTGTTCGACGGCGTCGACCTGCTGACCGCCAGCGAGCAGGAGCTGATCGAAATCCGCCGCCACAAGATGGGCATGGTGTTCCAGCATTTCGCTCTGCTGCCGCATCTGACCGTGCTGCAGAACGTGATGTTCCCGCTGACCGTGCAGGCCGCCCCAAGGGCAGAAGCCGAAGCAAAGGCACGCGAGGTGGTGGAGCTGGTAGGCCTCAAGGGCCGCGAGGATTACTACCCGCGCGAATTGTCTGGCGGCCAGCAGCAGCGGGTCGGCATTGCGCGCTCGCTGGTGACGGAACCCGACCTGTGGTTCCTGGATGAGCCGTTTTCGGCGCTGGACCCGCTGATCCGCCGCGAGATGCAGGATGAATTCCTGCGCCTGCAGGCAAGGCTGCACAAAACCATCGTCTTTATCACCCACGATTTTGAAGAGGCCGTGCGCCTGGCCGACCGCATCGCCATCATGAAGGACGGCGAGATCATCCAGGTCGCCACGCCAGAGGAACTGGTGCTGAACCCGGCCACCGATTATGTTGCCGAGTTCACCCGCCACATCCCCCGCTCCAAGGTTCTGACTGTCGGCGGCATCATGACCCCAGGCGCGGGCGGCGAAGGCACACCGGTGCCGCAAAGCGCGCGGGTGTCGGAAGTCGCCGAACAGATCATCGCCGCCGACGCCCCGCGCCCGGTCTGCGACGGCAGCGGCCAAATCATCGGCTGCATCACCCGCCAGGCGGTTGCCAGGGTCCTGTTCGGCACCGGAGAGCCGGCATGAGCGCCCGCCTCTTTGCCCGCCTGACCGGGCCCGCTGCCGCGGCCTGGGGCCTGGTGCTGGCCACGGTTCTGCTGGGCTGGTTCGGCCGCGACCTGGCCAAGGCGCTGGATGCGCGCTGGCTGGTCAAAGTGCCCTCCGGCTGGGTGATCCCGTTCAAGACCCATATCTCCTCCGCCATGACCTGGCTGGTGGAGGATGCGGCCATCGGCCCGCTGCGTTTTACCGATATGACCCGCGCCATCGCCTGGCTGATCGAACAGCCCTACCAGCTGATGCTGAGCCTGCTGGCAGACGGTTTCCTTGTCTCTTCCGCCCCCGGCGCGCAGGCGCTGCTGCCTGCCGCCAGCTGGATCGCCGTGACCGCTGGGGTCATCGCCCTGGGCCACTATTGCCGCAACTGGGGCCTGGCGGCGATGGCTGGCGCCTGCTTTGCCTACCTCGCGGTCTTCGGCCAATGGGACAGCGCCATGGTCACGCTGGCCTCTGTCCTGATCGCGGTGCCGATCGGCGCGGGCGGTGGGCTGCTGGCGGGGATCTGGGCCTACCGCCATCCGCTGGGCGAGCGTATCCTGTCGCCCATTCTGGACCTGATGCAGACCATCCCGATCTTCGCCTATCTGGTGCCGATCCTGTTCATGTTCGGCTTCGGCCCGGTTTCGGCCCTGGTCGCCACCATCATCTATGCCACCCCGCCGATGATCCGCATCACCATCATGGCGCTCAAGTCGGTGGACCCGGAGATCCTCGACTTCGGCCGCATGGCCGGCACCACCCCGCGGCAGCTGATGTGGCGGGTGCTGGTGCCCTCCGCCAGCCAAAGCCTGATGGTGGGGGTGAACCAGGTGATCATGCTGACCCTCAACATGGTGATCATCGCCTCGATGATCGGTGCAGGCGGGCTGGGCTTCGACGTGCTGGCCGCGCTGCGCCGCCTGGATATCGGCGCGGGCTTTGAGGCCGGTATCGCCATCGTTGTGCTGGCCATCGCCGTCGACCGGCTGAGCCAGGCGCTGGCGGAACGCATGGGCCAGGTGCATCACGCGGCGCCGGGATCCTGGGCTGCCCGCCACAAGCGCACGGTGCTGGTTTTGGTGCTGCTGGCCATCACCTGGGTGCTGGGGCATTTCTCGCCGCTGCTGCTGGACTATCCGGCCAGCCAGACCATCACCACCGGCGCCTTCTGGAACGATGCCGTCAAATATCTGAACGTGAATTATTTCGATGCGTTTGAGGCGGTTAAGGTCTTCTTTCTCAACTGGTTCATGCTGCCGATCAAGAAAACCCTGCTGGGCATTCCCTGGCCCTGGGCCATCGCCATGCTGACCCTGCTGGGCTGGCGGGCCGGCGGCTGGCAGCTGGCGCTGCTCTGCGGCAGCATGTCCGCGCTGATCGCCTTCAGCGGGCTCTGGGCCAAGGCGATGGTCACCGTCTACCTCTGCGGCGCCTCGGTGATCCTGGCCACCCTGATCGGCGTGCCGCTGGGTGTGCTGGCCGCACTCAGCAAGCGCGCAGGCGTTGCCATCGGCCTGCTGATCGACACGCTGCAGACCCTGCCCAGCTTTGTCTACCTGATCCCGGTGGTGATGCTGTTCCGGGTCGGCGACTTTACCGCAATGATCGCCATCGTTCTTTACGCGCTGGCCCCGGCGGTGCGCTATGCGGCCCATGGCGTGCGCAGCGTCAGCGGCGAGCTGATCGAGGCCGGCCAGGTCTCCGGCTGCACTCGCTGGCAGCTGCTGCGGCTGGTACGGCTGCCGATGGCACTGCCGGAAATCCTGCTGGGCATCAATCAGACCATCATGCTGGCCCTGTCGATGCTGGTGATCACCGCGCTGGTCGGCACCCGCGACCTCGGCCAGGAGGTGTATATTGCCCTGACCAAGGCCGACACCGGCCGCGGCCTGGTTGCCGGGCTTGCCATCGCCTTTATCGCCATCATCGCCGACCGGCTGGTCAACGCCGGAGCCCGCGGCGCCCGTATCCGCTTTGGACTGGAGAGCTGAGCATGAGCCAATCCGATCTGCTTGACCAAATCCGCGCCCTGCCGGTCTGGCAGGGGGAGATCACCGCCGAACCGCTGAACGGCGGCATTACCAACGTCAACTACCTGGTCCAGGACAGCGCCGCCAAATACGTGGTGCGGGCCGGCGACGACATCCCGTTGCATCAGGTGATGCGCTTCAACGAGCTGGCCGCCAGCCGCGCCGCCCATGCGGCGGGCCTTTCGCCTGCGGTGGTGCATACCCAGGGCGGGCTGACGGTGCTGGAGTTCATCGAAAGCCGCACCCTGACCGAGGAGGACGTGCGCGACCCGGCTATGCTGCCGCGGGTGCTGGAGCTGGTCAAATCCTGCCACCAGGAGGTGCCGCGCCACCTGCGCGGCCCGGCGCTGGTGTTCTGGGTCTTCCACGTGATCCGCGACTATGCCGCGACCCTGCAGGACCAAAACAGCCCCCACGCGGCACTGGCTGCCGAACTGGCCGCCACCGGCAACAGGCTGGAACAGGCCGCCGGCCCCTTTGACATCGTCTTTGGCCACAACGACCTTCTGTGCGGCAACTTCCTGGACGACGGCCACCGGCTCTGGCTGATCGACTATGACTATGCCGGCTTCAACTCGCCGCTGTTCGACCTTGGCGGGCTGGCGTCAAACAACGGGCTGTCGCAGCAGCAGGAGCAATGGCTGCTGGAAACCTACTTCGAGGCGCCGGCCAGCGATGATCTGCTGCACCGCTACAGCGCCATGAAATGCGCCTCGCTCCTGCGTGAGACCATGTGGAGCATGATCTCCGAGATCACCTCCGAAATCGACTTTGACTACGCGGCCTACACCGCCAGCAACCTCGCCCGCTTCCGCGCGGCGCTCGACGATTTTCAAAACACCTGAGGACTGACATGACCGAACTCCCCTCAACTGCCAAGGCAGTCATCATCGGCGGCGGCATCATCGGCTGCTCGACCGCCTACCACCTGGCCAAGCTGGGCTGGACTGACACCGTGCTGCTGGAACGCAAGAAACTGACCTCAGGCACCACCTTCCACGCCGCCGGCCTGGTCGGCCAGCTGCGATCCAACGCTAATATCACCCAGCTCTTGGGCTATTCCGTCGACCTTTATAACAAGATCGAAGAGGAAACCGGCCTGGGAACCGGCTGGAAGATGAACGGCGGGCTGCGCCTCGCCTGCAATGAGGAACGCTGGACCGAGGTCAAACGCCAGGCCACCACCGCCCATTCCTTTGGCCTGGAGATGGAGCTGCTGACCCCTAAGGAGGCCCAGGACCTGTGGCCGCTGATGGATATCTCCGACGTGATCGGCGCCGCCTACATGCCGACCGACGGTCAGGCCAACCCCTCCGACATCACCCAGGCGCTGGCCAAGGGTGCGCGTATGGCCGGGGCGAAGATATTCGAGGACACCAAGGTCACAGATATCGAGATCGAGAACGGCAAGATCCGCGCGGTGATCACCGAACAGGGCCGTATCGAATGCGAAAAGGTGATCTGCTGCGCCGGCCAGTGGACCCGCACCTTTGCCGCCAAGTTCGGCGTCAACGTGCCGCTGGTGCCGATGGAACACCAGTATATGGTGACCGAACCGTTTGAGGGCGTGCCCCCGGGCCTGCCGACCCTGCGCGACCCGGACCGGCTGACTTACTATAAGGAAGAGGTCGGCGGGCTGGTGATGGGCGGCTATGAGCCGAACCCGATCCCCTGGGCCAAGGACGGCATCCCCCAGGGCTTCCACTACACGCTGCTGGACAGCAACTTTGACCATTTCGAGCAGCTGATGGAGCTGGCGCTAGGCCGGGTGCCCGCGCTGGAACACGCAGGCATCAAGACCCTGACCAACGGCCCCGAGAGCTTTACCCCCGATGGCAATTTCATCATCGGCGAGGCGCCGGAGCTGCGGAACTTCTACGTCGGTGCCGGCTTTAACGCCTTTGGCATCGCCTCGGGCGGCGGTGCAGGCATGGCGCTGGCAGAATGGGTGAAAAATGGCGAGCCGCCGTTTGACCTCTGGTCCGCAGACATCCGCCGCTTTGGCCGCCCGCATTTCGATACCGACTGGGTCCGCACCCGCACAGTCGAGGCCTACGGCAAGCATTACACCATGGCCTGGCCGCATGAGGAGCACTCCTCCGGCCGCCCCTGCCGCAAGTCGCCGCTCTATGACACCCTGAAAAGCCAAGGCGCCTGCTTCGGCGAGAAACTGGGCTGGGAGCGCCCGAACTGGTTTGCCGATGCCGCCAAGGGCGAGACGCCCAAGGATGTCTACAGCTTCGGCCGCCAGAACTGGTTTCAGGCAGTGGGCCGCGAACACAAGGCCGCGCGCGAGGCCGCGGTGCTGTTCGATCAGACCTCATTCGCCAAATTCGCCCTGAAAGGGCCGGACGCGCTGGCGGCCATGAATTGGATCTGCGCCAATGACGTGGACAAACCTGTGGGATCGCTGGTCTATACCCAGATGCTGAACCGCAAGGGCGGCATCGAATGCGACCTGACCGTGGGCCGGGTGGCGCATGACGAGTTCTACATCGTGACCGGCACCGGCTATGCCACCCATGATTTCGACTGGATCCGCCGCAACATCCCTGAAGGCATGAACTGCCAGCTGTTCGACATCACCTCCTCCAACGCGGTGCTGTCGCTGATGGGCCCCAAGGCGCGGGAGATCCTCTCTGCCGTCACCCGCGACGACGTCTCAAACGCGGGTTTCAAGTTCGGCACGATCCGCACCATCGGCATCGCCGGCTGCCCGGTGCAGGCGCTGCGGGTGACCTATGTGGGCGAACTGGGCTGGGAGCTGCATCTGCCGGTCGAATATGCCCAGACTGTCTATGCCGCGCTGATGGAGGCCGGTCAGCCGCACGGGCTGACCAACGCGGGCTACCGCGCCATTGAATCCCTGCGCCTGGAAAAGGGCTACCGCGCCTGGGGCTCGGACATCGGCCCGGACCACACCCCGCTGGAATCCGGCCTGGGCTGGGCGGTGAAACTGAAGAAGGACATCCCCTTCAATGGCCGCGAAGCCGCCGAGGCGCAAAAGGCCGGGGGCGTCAAAAAGATGCTCGCCTGCTTCACCACCGATCCCGGCGTGGTGCTGATGGGCCGCGAAACCATCTACCGCAACGGCGAGCGCGCGGGCTGGCTCACCTCCGGCGGTTATGGCTACAGCGTGGAGCAATCCATCGGCTACGGCTACATCCGCAACCCCGAAGGCGTTGATGCCGATTACGTGCTGAGCGGCAAATACGAGCTGGAAGTCGCCACGGAACGGGTGCCCTGCAAGGTGCAGCTGACCCCGCTCTATGATCCGTCGATGAGCCGCGTGAAGGCCTGAGGAGCCGTCACAGGCCGTTCCTGCTGCAAAAGAAAAGCCTCGCCCGGGTATCTGCCGGGCGAGGCTCATTTTACCAATCTCCAGCGCTTCAGGCGTGCAGATCCTGCGACAGGCGGGTGCCATCTGGCGCTGCCGTGCTCTCGCTGATCGGCGCCGCCGAGGGATCGGTCTTCAGCGACCGGTACAGCCCCAGTGTCATCCCGATGATCACAAAGGAAATCGGGAAGGCCGCCGCAATCGACGCGGTCTGCAGCGCGCCAAGGCCGCCCGCCATCAACAGCACAATCGCGGTCGCCCCGATGCCCGCGCCCCAGATGATCCGGAACTTCTTGGGCGGGTTGTCGTCGCCCATCGACAGCATGGTGGTGATCACCAGCGTGCCGGAGTCCGCCGACGTCACAAACCACGAAAACAGCAGCAAGGTCGCCAGCGCCGACAGCGGCCAGGCGGTCCAGCTCAGATCGCCCAGCCAGGAGGTGGCGCCCAGGTTGCCGATGGTGCCGTAAAGCGCCGCAGGCAGGTCCCAGTCGCGCACGGTCTGGATCACACCCGCGCCGCCTTCGGCTGCCGGGCCGCCGGCCATGTTCAGCTCCTGCCAGATCGCATTGCCGCCGAACATGCACAGCCAGAAGAACGCAATCGCGGTCGGCACAAACAGCACGCCCACCATGAACTCCCGGATGGTGCGCCCGCGCGAAATGCGGGCGATGAACATGCCCACCATCGGCGCCCAGGCAATCCACCAGCCCCAGTAAAAGATGGTCCAGCCGCCCTGCCAGGCGATGTTTTCCTCGGAGCTTGCGGTCCAGAACCCCATCGGGATGAAGTTCCAGATGTAATCGCCCAGCGTGGTCACATAGAAGCCCAGCAGCCACTTCAGCGGCCCGATCACCACAAAGGCCGCCAGCAGGAACATCGACAGCCAGATGTTCCATTCAGAAATGATCCGGATGCCCTTGCCCACGCCCGACACGGTCGAAACGGTGGCAATGATCGTCACGATCACAATCAGCGCAATCTTCAGCGTCAGCGTCGGCTCCAGCCCGAACAGCACATTCAGACCGGTGGCCATCTGGCTGGTGCCCAGCCCCAGCGAGGTTGCAATGCCAAAGACCGAGCCAAACACCGCCAGCAGGTCGACGCAATGCCCCCAGGAGCCATAGATCTTCTCGCCGATCAGCGGATAGAGCGCCGACCGCATGGTCAGCGGCAGCTTCTTGCGGAACCCGAAATAGGCCAGGCACAGTCCCACGATCACATAGAGCGCCCAGCCATGGAACCCCCAGTGGAAATAGGTCACCCGCATCGCGTCGATCGCGCGCTGCATGTCCATCTCCGAATGGCCCGCCAGCTCTGCGTGCGGATTGTTCGGATAGCCCCAAACGGCGGAGTTATCGAAATAGAAGATCGGCTCAGCCACGCCAAAGAACAGGATGCCGATACCGATACCGGCCGAGAACAGCATCGCAAACCAGCTGAAGTTGCTGAACTCGGGCCGCGCATCATCATCGCCCAACCGCAGGCTGCCGAACTTCGAGAACATCAGGAAGAAGCAGAAGAACATGATCCCGGCCAGCACCGAGATGTAATACCAGCTCAGACCGCCCTCGATCCAGCTGCGCACCGATTTGTACAATCCGCCCGCGAACTCGACGTTCAAAACGGTGAAAATCACAAAAGCGGCGATCATCGCCTTTGCCGCCATCCCCATGCCTGGGTGCAGGCCGGTAAAGAAACCGGACTTCGCCACCAGATGGCTGTTGGAATTGCTCTCGGACATATGGTCCTCCCTTTGTCCCTATTTGCAAATGCGCCCCGGATCCTCCGCCCGGGACAGCAGCCCGGCCCGGGCAGGCGGGATGAAGCCCTCCCGCCTGCCCCGCAGGTCCGGAAAATCCCTCCCCTGGCTGCCGCCTTTTACAGCGGGCAAACCGCGGGCCGGATCGGGGAGGAGACCCGGCCCGCATAAAGAAACCGGCAGCCGCAAACTGCCGGTTTCCAAATCATCCCCTCTGGCCGACGTG
The DNA here is from genome assembly GCF_056160905.1 of Leisingera sp. ABD4_442. Classification (NCBI taxonomy): domain Bacteria; kingdom Pseudomonadati; phylum Pseudomonadota; class Alphaproteobacteria; order Rhodobacterales; family Roseobacteraceae; genus Leisingera; species Leisingera sp. ABD4_442. The sequence goes on from NZ_JBSWYB010000008.1 coordinate 106,940, forward strand.
GCGCCCGGCACCTTCCGGCAGCGGCAGTCCTGCATGGGCGGCGGCATAGCCTGCCAGCCTGTCCGCAACCTCCGGCGAGGGCAGCGAGGTGCCGCGCGCGTTCAAATCCATATGCAGCAGCAGCGTCTCGACAGTCGCCGCCAGTTGCCCTTCGGGGCCAATCAGGCGGTGGAACAGATGCATCTTCTTGCCTTCGCCCTGCAGCACCTGGGTGGTGACGGTCAGCGCGTCGCCCTCGTGCAGTTCATCCAGGAAGCGCACGTGGTTTTCCACGGTGAAATAGCTGCCACCCGCGGCGATGTAGTCCGCGCCGCAGCCGATCATCTCCATGAAGCGGTCGGTCGCCTGGGCCGAGGCCTCGGTGTAATGGGCCTCGTTCATGTGGCCGTTGTAGTCGGTCCAGCTCTGCGGCACCGGACGGCTGACGGTGACCGGCAGGTCCGCCGCGTCCGGCACGGGCAGCGTTGCCTCATGGGTGTTGATGACCCCGCCAGCACCGCTGCCGGATTTCTTCAGCGCCCGCATCATGCCGACCAGATTGTCGTCGCGCAGCCGCTCGAGTTCGCGGATCGGCATATGGCCGGACTGGGCATCCGACTGGCCCGCAATCAGGTCAACCAGCTCCTCGGTGAACTCCGGCACATCCATCAGCTTGGTCCAGGGCCATTCCAGCGCCGGGCCGAACTGCGCCATGAAATGCTTCATCCCCGCTTCGCCGCCGGCAATCCGGTAGGTCTCGAACAGCCCCATCTGCGCCCAGCGGAGGCCAAAGCCCATGCGGATCGACTCGTCCAGCTCCTCAGTGGTGCAGATGCCGTCCTTGATCAGCCACAGCCCCTCGCGCCAGACCGCTTCCAGCAGCCGGTCGGCGATATGGGCGTCGATCTCCTTGCGCACGGTCAGCGGGTACATCCCTACCTCCCGCAACAGGTCCGAGGCTTGCGCACAAGTGTCCGCATCCCCCACCAGCTCCACCAGAGGCAGCAGGTAAACCGGGTTGAACGGATGCGCCACCACGGCGCGGGCGCCTTCGGCGTTCAGCTCCGACGGTTTAAAGCCCGAGGTAGACGAGCCGATCACCGCGCTGGCCGGCGCATGCGCCTGGATCTGCGCATGGATCTTGTGTTTCAGCTCCAGCCGCTCCGGCACGCTTTCCTGGATCCAGGATGCCTCAGCCACGGCCTCGGCCATATCCGCGTGGAAGGTCAGCGCCCCCTCGGCAGGCAGCGCCTTGTCATAAAGCGACGGCAGCGCGCGGCGGGCATTGGCCAGCACTTCGCCGATCTTGCGCTCCGCTTCCGGGTCCGGGTCGAACACCCGCACGTTCCAGCCATTCAAAAGGAACCGCGCGGCCCAGCCGCCGCCGATAACCCCGCCGCCGATGATTGCTGCTGTTTTCATCTGATGTCCTTTTCAAAACGCCCGGCACTTCTTCTGGCCGAAAATATCCTGGGGGTTTGGGGGCAAGCCCCCAATCCTCCCTCGTGCCGCAGCGCGGCGGTGCACAGGGGGTGTACAGGGGGTGCACGCATAGCACCCCCCGGTTCCCCGCTTACTTCGCCACCGGCGCGCGCTTAGTCAGACCCAGCTTCTCGCGCACCGCGTCGGGGCCGATGATCCTGGCACCCATGCCCTCGATCACGCCAACCGCGCGCTCCACCAGCTGGGCGTTGGTGGCCAGAACGCCCTTCTCCAGGAACAGGTTGTCCTCAAGGCCGACCCGCACATTGCCGCCCGCCAGCACCGACTGCGCCGCATAGGGCATCTGATCACGGCCCAGCGAAAACGCCGACCAGGTCCAATCCGACGGCACGTTATTGACCATCGCCATGAAGGTGTTGAGGTCGTTCGGCGCGCCCCACGGAACACCCATGCACAGCTGCACCAAGGCGTTCGGCTCCAGAATTCCCTCTTTTACCAATTGCTTGGCAAACCACAGATGGCCGGTGTCAAACGCCTCGATCTCGGGCTTCACGCCCAGATCGGCCATCATCTGGCCCATCGCACGCAGCATGCCGGGGAAGTTGGTCATGACGTAATCGGCCTCGGCAAAGTTCATGGTGCCGCAGTCCAGGGTGCAGATTTCCGGCAGGCATTCCGCGATATGAGCCATCCGCTCGGTGGCACCGATCATGTCGGTGGCGGCTTCGTTCACCGGGAACGGATTCTCGACGCCGCCGAACACGATATCGCCGCCCATGCCCGCGGTCAGGTTCAGCACCACATCCACCTCGGAATCGCGGATGCGGTCGGTAAGCTCCCGGTAATACTCAAGTTTCCGCGACGGCGCGCCAGTCTCGGGATCGCGCACATGGCAGTGCACCACGGCGGCGCCGGCCTTGGCGGCCTCAATCGCCGACTCAGCGATCTCTTTGGGCGAGCGCGGCACATGGGGGGATTTGTCCTGGGTGCCGCCAGAGCCGGTGACGGCGGCGGTGATGAAGACTTCACGGTTCATGGTCAGGGGCATGGTCTCGCTCCTTTGGGGTTAAGCTTGCAATTCAGGGTGATCCGCAAACAGCGCCAGCGCCTGCGGGTTCGCGAGGCCGGATAGGTTGCGGACAGGCTGTTTGTTCACCACATCCCGCACCGCCAGCTCGGCGGTCTTGCCGGACTTGGTGCGCGGGATGTCGGCGACGGAGATGATCTTGGCCGGCACATGGCGCGGCGAGGCGTTCTTGCGGATTTCCGTTTTGATCCGGTTGGTTAGCCTGTCATCCAGCGCCACCCCTTCAGCGGTCTGCACAAACAGCACCACCCGCACGTCATTGTCGAAGCTCTGCCCGACCACCACCGCATCCGAGACCTCGCCGATCTTGTCGAGCTGCCGGTAGATCTCTGCCGTGCCGATCCGCACGCCGCCCGGGTTCAGCGTCGCGTCCGAGCGGCCCAGCACCACATAGCCGCCATGTTCCGTGCGGATGGTGAAATCGCCCTGCCGCCAGATATCGGGATAGGTCTCATAATAGCTGGCCCGGTAGCGGGCATTGCCGGGGTCGTTCAGGAACCGGGTCGGCATCGACGGATGCGCATTGCGGCAGACCAGTTCGCCCGCCGTGCCCTCGACCGGCTCGCCCGCGTCATTCAGGGTTGCCACATCCAGCCCCAGCATCGGCGCCTGGATCTCTCCCTGATGCACAGGCAGCACCGGGCAGCCGCCGATGAAACAGCCCAGAATATCGGTGCCGCCGCAGATCGAGGCCAGCTGAACATCCGCCTTCCAGTCGGCATAGACATGGGCAAAACCTTCGGGCGACAGCGGCGAACCCGTCGACAGGACCACCCGCAGGCTGTCCAGCAGGTGGCTATCCATCGGCCGGTTGCGGCGTTTCAGGGAAGTATCCACGTATTTGGCGGAAACACCAAAGTGGGTGACTTTCTCGGAGTCCAGAATACCGAACAGCCTGTGCATGCCCGGGTGCATTGGGCTGCCATCAAACAGAACGATCACCGCCTCGGAGGCCAGCGCCGCCACCTGCCAGTTCCACATCATCCAGTTGCAGGTGGTGTAATAAAACATCCGGTCGCCTGGACGCAGGTCGCAGTGCAGCTGCTGCTCCACCAGCATCCGCAAGAGGGTGCCGCCACCGGAATGCTCAATGCACTTGGGCTTGCCAGTGGTGCCGGAGGAAAACATCACATAAAGCGGATCGCGGAAACCCATGGGGCGGCAGGCCAGCGCCGGGGTGTCTGCCTGCTTGAAAGTCTCATAGGCGGTCATGCCCTGTGGCAGATCCTCAGCCCCGTTTGCATAGGGCCAGACCACGATCTGCTGGATCGACGGCACCCGGGCGGCGACCTCGGCAATGGCGGCGCGGGTTTCAAACATCTTGCCGTTGTAGAAATAGCCGTCGGCGGCAAACATCAGCTTGGGTTCGATCTGGCCGAAGCGGTCCACCACCACATCCGGCCCGCTTTCCGGCGCGCAGGAAGACCAAACCGCCCCCAGCGAGGCGGTCGCCAGCATCGCCGCCACGGTCTGCGGCATATTCGGCACGTAGCCGGCAACATGGTCGCCCGCCTTAATGCCTGCCTCACGCAGGGCGGCGGCCAGCTGTTCCACCTCGCGTTTCAGCTCAGCCCGGGTCCAGGCCATGCGGCGGCCGTCCTCGCCGATAAAGACCACAGCTTCGCGGCCGTCGGCGTTCTTCAGAAATGTCTCAACGGCATTGAGCCGCGCTTCGGGGAAGAACCGCACCTGCATCGGGTCCGCATCCGCCAGCAGCGGCACCATGCCCTTGTCCCCTGCCAGCCCGCAAAATTCCCAGGCCAGCGGCCAAAATGCCTGCGGCTGCGCAACCGACCAGGCATGCAGATCCTCAAAACTGTCCAGCGCCGTTCCGGCGGCCTCGGCAGCCTGCGCCATAAAGCTGGACAACAAGGGTTTACGGCGCGCCGAAAGATCCGGCTGCCAGAGAAGGGAAGCAGTGGTCATAGAGGTCTCAGTGGCTGAAAAGCGGGCGTCGTGTCGTCTTCGGCGGAACGTCAAGTAGCTTGACTTGAGGGTGTCTAGCGCTTTGAGTGCAGCGGGATAAACACAGTTTTGGACATATTACATGCAAAAACGGTCAAAACTGCCACATGTCTTTGAGTTTCTATTGTTCGATGGTTTCTCAAACATGGTGCTGGCCAGCGCGATGGAACCATTGCGCGATGTGCGGATGACGGCCGGCCAGGACACTGCCGCCTGGCGGGTCAGCACCCTGGGCGGGGCGCCGGTCACCAGTTCCAGCGGTCTGAGAATTACACCGGACAGCGCCTTCGACGCGCAGCAAAGCGACCGTGCCCTGGTGCTGGTCGCTGGCTATAACATGCGTGAACAGGCCACGCCTGCGTTGCTTGCCAAGCTCAGAACTGCAGCCCAGAGAGCAGATCTGGTTCTGGCTCTGGACACCGCCGCATGGATGCTGGCGCAGGCTGGTGTTCTGGACGGCCATACAGCCACAATCCACTGGCAGGAACTGGATGCCTTTGCCGAGGCCTTCCCCAAGACAGAGGTCTCCACTGCGAGATTTACACGCTCCGGCCCGTTCCTCACCTGTGGCGGCGCCAGCACCGCACTCGACATGATGCTGAGCCTCATTCAGGAACTCTATGGCTCTGCAGCCGCGTTTGGGGCCTCGACTATGTTTGTCTATGATCCGTCGCGCCAGTCGGAGCTGAACCGTGGCGCCGCCAGGCTGGAACAGAAGGGATCGCCGAAGATCTTGAAAGCGGCGAACCTGATGGCCGAGAATATCGAAACGCCATTGCACACTTCGGAACTGGCTAAACGGGTTTCACTGTCAGAGCGCACCCTGGCCCGTGCGTTCCAGCGCGAATTGGGAATGACACCGGGCAAGTACTATAAAATGCTGCGGCTCCAGCACGCCAAATACCTTGCAGAAGAGACACATCTTAACCTCGAACAGATTGCCCACCGGTGCGGTTTTTCCTCCGCCTCCGCACTGGGGCGTTCCTTTAGCGGGCTGTACGGCCGCACGATCCGGGACGCGCATATTCAAGAGAAGCCGTGGAGGAGTTCCGCGCAGCAAGCCGAAGACCGTCAGGGACATGACGCAGCACCCGGGTTTGATGGCCTTCGCCAGCCCGTTGAGCGTGACTGAAGTGTCCTGCAGCTTGCTGCCGCAGACGATGAAACAGGCGCCGGGTGAACCTGGTTCCTGAACTGAAAGCGAACATCTCTTTCAGCTGCACAAGCTCCGTGGCCTGCCGTTTCTTTCCGGCAAGGTCCAAAATGGTCAAAATCCTGCTTTGGCCAAGAGAGCCAGATGTTTCTGCTTCAGCCCGTATGGCCGCATTTCTTTTTCATCGGGTGCGAGAACTTACAGTTTCCAGCCTGTTCCCGGCGTTCGCCGCAAGCAAAGCCCGGGCTGACTTGCCCATCTCCTTTGCGCGACAGGTATCTCAAGACTGGCACTTGCTTCCCCTAGGACAGACCGCCTGTTCAGCAAAAATTCGAGCGGCCAGGACAAGTACAGGTGGCCCTGGCACGAAATCTGCCAGAGCCGGGTCTTTGTTTTGTCTTTCCGCTGGACGTCTACTTTACAGCGGCCGTTCGGTCTGATCGTGGCCCAGGTCTTTCATGTCCTGGAACCGGTCACCGATGCGGTGGTGGGGCCTGCCGCCGGTGGCGACGCCGATGGCGATCAGAACCTCGTCCGGGGCGGGCGCATCAGGAATGTTGAATTCCACCGTCATGAAGTGCGAACGGGCGCCGCCCTTGGTGGTGTGGCGCAGCGGGAAAGTGATCGAATTGCCGGGGCCGCCGCGCTTGTTGGTAAAGGGGATGAACTCGCTGCTTTGCACCGCGTCACGCAGGAAGTTGCCGAAACGCAGTGTATGGATCAGGGCAGACCCGTGCTCGATCTCGCCGTTAACACCGACAATGGCGGTTTTGCCAAAGGCTTCGACTTCGCCGCCGCCGCCCACCAGCGGCATCAGACGGTTCACCATTTCTTCGCCCAGCACCGGGGCAAAGGCATGGATTTCCGGGGTCAGATCCTCGACAAAACGCCCGGACCAGGGATTCTTCAGCACTGCTGCCACTGCAGCCATGCGCAAAGGCGGGTTGGCAGGCTTGTGGCCCTCGATCAGGGTGTCTTCGATCCAAGCAACGTATTTGCGGACTTCTGGGGTCATGTCTTGGTCTTTTCTGTTGGGCCGCCATGGGCAGCAAGGAAGGGGTCAATAAGGGTGGCGATCTGGTCCGGCGCTTCCAGGAGCACCGAGTGTTTCAGGCGCGGCAGGATATGCAGGCGGGCATCGGGCATCCGGGAAGCCATGAATTCAGACATCCGCGGCGAGGAGCCGATATCGTTCTCGCCGGTCATCACCAAAGCCGGGACGGTGACCTTGTGCAGCTCGGCACCCAGGTCGTTGCCCGCCAGCACCCGGTAGGCGGCGACGTAGCAGTCCGGGTCGTTCTTCAGCGATTTCTGCCGCCGGGCCTCCAGTACCTCGGGGTGGGCGGCGACAAACTCCGGTGTGAACCAGCGGTCCACGGCATTGGCCAAATGAGTGAGGGCGCCGTCGCGGGCCAGAGTTTCGGCGCGCTCATTGACGCGGGCCTGCTCCTCGGGCGTGCGGCCGCCGACGGAAGACACCAGCGTCACGCAACGCACCCGTTCCGGGCAGCTCAGCGCGATTTGCTGGGCAATCAGCCCGCCGAGGGAAAACCCGATCACTGAGGCAGTTCCGATGCGCAAATGATCCAGTAGCGCCACGGCGTCCTCGGCCAGGCCTGGCAGCGTGTATGGCCCCGGCGTGCGCCGGGATTGCCCGTGCCCGCGCAGATCAAAGCGGATGTAGCGGCGGGAAGACAGATGCGGCAGCACCCCGTCCCAGCTTTCCAGGTCGGAGCCGACGCCGTGGATCAGCAGCACCGGATCACCCGCACCTTCATCCTGGTAATTCAGCGCCACATCGGCGGAACGTTCAAACATCGGCCAGGATCCTTGCATCCTCGGCCCGGAAGCTAAGGGTGGCTTGGCAACCCATCTCCAGCGCGGTGGCCTCGGCCTGGGCGGCCTGTTCCAGCGCTGCGACCTCGGTGCCGTCTTCCAGCGCGATGATTGCTTTGCGGGACTGGCCGAGGTAGATCAGCTCCTTCACGGTGCCGGTGAGAGTGTTCGTTCCGCCAGCACCCGCGCCGTTCACCACACGCAGCCGCTCGGGCCGGACCGCCAGCACTGCAGCCGCACCCTCCGCCAGCGGTGCGCCCAGCTGGCCGGTCAGCCCCCGCACAGAGGCCCCTGCCCCGCTGCAGCCCTGGGCCGCTCCGGCAATGAAATTGGTTTCGCCGATGAAATCCGCCACAAATTTGGTTTGTGGCGCCTCATAGAGCTCCCGCGGAGACCCCACCTGCTCGATCCGTCCATTGCTGAAGACGGCAATCCGGTCGGACATCACCAGCGCCTCTTCCTGGTCATGGGTCACATAGAGCACTGTGGTGCCCATGTTCTTGTGCAGATGCATGATCTCCAGCTGCATATGTTCGCGCAGCTTTTTGTCGAGCGCGCCCAGCGGCTCGTCCATCAGCAAAAGCCGAGGCTTGAACACCATGGCCCGGGCCAGTGCCACCCGCTGCTGCTGGCCGCCCGACAGCTCCTTGGGCAAGCGGCTGCCGAAACCGGCGAGGCCGACCATCTCCATGGCCTCCTCTGCCCGCTTGCGGCGGTCGCCTTTCGCCACCCCGCGCATCTCCAGCGGAAAGGCGATGTTCTGCGCCACCGTCATATGCGGGAACAGCGCGTAATGCTGGAACACCATGCCAATGTCGCGCTTCCACACCGGTATCGGGTCCAGCGGCTGGCCATTGAGGCTGATCCCGCCGGCAGTGGGCTCAGTAAACCCGGCAACCATCATCAGCGTGGTGGTCTTGCCCGAGCCCGATGGCCCCAGGAAGGTGACGAACTCACCGTCCGCCACATCCAGGTTGATGTTCTTGGCGGCGTCAATCGGGCCATAGGCTTTGCCGAGACCGGCCAGTTTCAAAAGAGGTTCAGTCATGTCGAAGTATCCTCGGGGGTCTACAGGCCCGGCTCGCGGCCCGAGCGGCGGCGGGCTATGCCGTCCGCCAGCAGCGCAAGCAGGGAGAACAGGAACAGCACAGTGGCAATGGCGGCAATTGTCGGGTCGGTGTCACCCTTGATGTTGGACCACATTTGCACTGTCACCGGCCGCACCCGCGGGGTGGACAGGAACAGCGACACCACCAGCTCGTCAAAGGAGATCACCATGGCAAACAGCATGCCGGACATCACCGAGGGCGAGATCAGCGGCAGCGTCACCCGGCGGAAGGCAATCCAGGGCGGCGCGCCGCAATTCGCCGCGGCATCCTCCAGCCGCTTGTCGAACACCGCCAGGTTGGCGCTGACTGTCGACAGCACATAAGGCAGGGTCAGGATCACATGGGCCAGGATCAGCCCCCACAGCGAGCCGTAAAGCCCCCAGATCCGGAACACGCCAAAGATTGCGGCGGCAGTGATGATAACCGGCACCACCAGCGGCGCCATCAGCACAGCCCGGACTGCCAGCGCCCATTTGCTCTCCATCCGGCTGAGCGCCAGGGCGGCGGCGGTGCCCAGAACGGTGGCGGCGATGGCGGCCGGCACCATGATTTTCAGCGAGGTCACCAGCGTCCGCGTCCAGGTCGGGTTGCTGAACATCTTCTCGTACCACTGCAGCGACAGGCCGGGCGGCGGGAAGGTGAGGTAAAGTGCCGAGCTGAAGGAGATCACAAAGATGATCACCAAGGGTGCCAGCATGTAAACCACCAGCATCACATTGATGAGGCCGCGCAAGGCGCCCCAGAATTTTGCGGAATAGAACATCAGATCCGTCCCCGGCGCAGTTTCGACACGCTTTTGATGATCAGGAACAGGAGGCCGGTGCCGATCAGCAGCACAATCGCCAGGGCCGAGGCCAGCGGCCAGTCGCCGAATTCATCGATGCGCTCAAAGATCAGCTGCGCGATCATGATGTCGCCGCGCCCGCCCAAGAGGGCCGGTGTGATGAAATAGCCAAGCGCAATGATGAAGACGAGCATCGCTCCGGTCCCAAGCCCCGGCAAGCAGAGCGGCAGATAGACCCGGAAGAAGGCCCGTACTGGCGTTGCGCCCAGATTGGTCGCGGCCCGGAAGAAAGATCCGTCAATCCGCGCCATCACGGAGTAAAGCGGGAATACCATGAAGGGCAAAAGCACTTGCACCATCCCCAACAGCACGCCGAAACGGTTGTAGACGATGTCCAGCGGCTCGGCGATCATGCCGATGCCTGTCAGGACATCGTTGATAATGCCGCCGCGCTGCAGGATCACCAGCCAGGCAAAACTGCGCACCAGGATCGAGGTCCAGAACGGGATCAACACCACAAAAATCAGCAATTTGCGGATCCAAGGCCGCGCATGGACCATGGAATAGGCCACCGGAAAGCCGATCAGCGCGCATAAGGCGGTCGTCGCCCCGGCAATTGCCACCGTGTTCCAGAGCACCCCCAGATAGATGTTTCTAGAGAAAATGGTGGTGTAGTTCTGCAGTCCCCAGACAGGTTCGGAGACGCTGCGCTGCAACAGCCAGCTGACCGGGTAGAGGAAACAGACCCCGATCAGCAGAACTGCCGGTATCAAGAGCCAGAGAGTACGGTTTCCAGCCGTCATCGCACAGCATCTCCTGTTGTCATGGCGTTAGCTGAGCTTCCACTCGTTCCAGCGCTCGGTCAGCGGGCCAAGGTTGTCGCGCCAGTAGGCCGCGTCGATCAGGAAGCCCTTCTCGGCGTTCTCCGGCGTGGTGGCGAGCCACGGCACAACGCTGTCCTCGACCTTGTCAAAGGCTGCGGGATTCACTGGCGCATAGGCCAGCGTATTGGCCATCAGCGCCTGATTGTCCGCATCCACGGTGGCATTCATGAAATGCTGCGCCACTTCGGCATTCGGGGCACCCTTGGGGATCACCAGATAGTCGATCGAGCGGATGTTCTGGTTCCAGGTCAGATCGACCGGCGCGCCCTTCTTGTGCACATCAAACGTCCGGCCGTTCAGCAGCACGCCGACGCCGACCTCGCCATCCACAAACAGCTGCTGCGCAGCAGAGTTCGACTTGTACCAGATCACGTGGTCCTTGATGGTATCCAGCTTGCGGTAGGCGCGCTCGATATCCAGCGGATACAGGTCCTCGGGCGCTACACCGTCTGCCATCAGGGCGATTTCCATCATCGGATAGGCCCGGTCGCGCAGGGCGCGCTTGCCGGGGAATTTCTCGACGTCGAACACGTCGGCCCAGCTTTGCGGGGTGTTTTCACCCACCACATCGGTGTTGAAGGCAATGTTGTAGGACCACACGATGCAGCCTATGCCTTTCTGGTGCACATAGGCCTGATCCAGCGCGCTGGCGTCGACGATATCGAAGTCTAGATCCTCAAACAGCTCCTCATTGGCGAATAGGAAGGTGTCGGTCACATCAACCACATCCCAGATCGGCTGGCCGCCCTCGACCATGGTGCGAAGCTTGGAGCCGCTCATCGGGCCGTCCTGGATCACCACCGCGCCGCTCTTTTCCATGAACGGGTTGCAGTATGCTGTTTCCTGCGCCGCCTGATAGCTGCCGCCCCAGCTGGCAAAGACCATCTCGCGGCCCGAAAGATCCGCCGCGGCCATCGCCCGGCTGGTGCCGGCCGCCAGCGCGGCGGCGGAAACGCCCGCCGCCAAGGATGTGGTCAGGAATGTGCGGCGGCTGAAGCCCGCCCCGGTTTTGCGTTCAGTCATTTCTTCCTCCCTAAGGTAGACTGTAGTGTGCGTGACGCGCCGGAACCGTCTTTAAGCGGCTTTCTTGGCGCGGAAATGCGGGATGACGCGATCGGCAAACAGCTCCATCGACCGCAGCGTGCGGTCCCTGGACATGCCAAAGGCCACGCCAAGCATAATGTGATTGATGCCAAGCGCCTGGTAACGTTCAAGCTTTTCAATGATTTCGTCCGGTGTTCCGAACAGCAGGTTATCGCACAGCGCGTCAGCCTGATACTCGTCGCGGTTGGCGACTTCATCAAAATCCACCGGCTCCGGGAAGCCGTCCTTGACCGTGCCGAGCCCCTTGAACAGGTTTTCGAAGTTGCGGCCGAAATTGATCGCGGCGCGCACAGCTTCTTCCCGACCGGCCTTGTCCTCATAGACCGCAACATTGCGCATGGTGGCGTGCTGCAGATGCTCTGATCCCGGCACCGCCGCTTGGGTTTCGTTGAACCGGTCAACCAGCGCCTCGACCTCGGAAAACGGGCGGCGCAGCGCAGTGGACATGATGTTGCAATTGTTCTTCAGCGCAAATTCAAAAGTGTTGGGATCGCGCGCCGCGATCCAAATCGGCGGTGCCTTCTGCAGCGGCTTCGGCACGCAGGCAACCGAAGGGAAGTTCCAGATTTCGCCCTCATGGGCATAGTCGCCCTGCCACAATTTCTGCACCGCCGGAATGATCTCCCGCAAGTAGCGGCCGCCTTCGCCCTGCGGCATGCCCCCGGCCATGCGGTCGAATTCATACTGATAAGAGCCGCGGCCCAGGCCCAGCTCCAGCCGCCCGCCGGTCAGCACGTCGCACATCGCCGCTTCGCCGGCCAGCCGGATCGGGTTCCAATAAGGCGCGGCCACCACGCCGGTGCCCAGGCGCACGTTATTGGTATGGGCTGCCCAGTGCGCCAGCAGCTGAAACGGGTTTGGCGAGATGGTCAGCTCGATGGTGTGATGCTCGGCGGTCCAGACGATGTCAAACCCGCCTTGGTCGGCGGTTTTCACCAGGTCGAGCGCTTCGCCCGCAACATCTTCCATGCTGCGCGAAGTATCGAACCGGGCCATGTTTACAATTGCTGAGAACTTCATGAGGACAATCCTATTTTGTAACACGCATCACAAAGGCGTCCTGCTGGGCGCCCGAATAGTCGATCACGACTGTCTTGATGCGGCTGAACTCTTCGATGGCGGCAAAGCCGTTGTGTTTGCCGTAGCCGGAATCCTTGTGGCCGCCCGAAGGGGACATGACAGAGGGGCTGCGGTAGGTGTTGATCCAGACCATGCCGGCCTCGATCCTGCGCATAAAGCGCAGCGCGCGTTGGAGATCTCGCGTCCAGATGCCTGAGGCCAGAGCGAAATCGCTGTCATTGGCCTGCCTCATAAGGTCATCATCGTCGCGGAATTTCAGAATGGCGAGCACGGGGCCGAATATCTCTTCCCGGGCAATGCGCATATCGTTGGTGACGTCAGTGAAAATCGTGGGCTCGACAAACCAGCCCTCCCCCAGCCCCTCGGGCCGTCCGCCGCCAAAGGCCAGCGTGGCGCCTTCCGATAGAGCGCTTTGGGTGAATTCCTCGACCTTCTCTACCTGGCTCCACAGTGCAAGCGGCCCCAGCTGCACGTCGTCCCGGCGCGGATCGCCGATATCGATCGCGCGGGCCTTCGCAATGATCTTGGCAACGACTTCGTCATAGACGCTTTCCTGGATGAAACAGCGCGATCCCGCCACGCAGGTCTGCCCGGCGGCGGCAAAGATTCCTGCCACCACGCCATTGGCGGCGGCATCCAGATCGGCGTCACCACATACCACATGGGGTGATTTGCCGCCCAGCTCCAGCGCAGCCGGGGTCAGCTGCTCCGCCGCGCCCTTGGCGATCACCTTGCCGGTTGCGGGACCGCCGGTGAAGTCGATCTTGGCGACGCCAGGGTGGGTGATCAGCGCATTGCCCGCGGTGTGTCCCAACCCGGTCACCACATTGAACACCCCGTCGGGGAATCCCGCTTCCTTCATCAGCCCGGCAAAGGCAATTGCGCCGGCCGAGGCGTGTTCCGAGGGTTTCACCACCACCGCATTGCCGCAGGCGAGGCAGGGCGCCAGCGCCCGCATCATCATGAACAACGGCGAGTTCCAGGGGATGATCACCGCCACCACACCCAGCGGCTCGCGCACGGTGAAATTCAGCATGTCGGGCTTGTTGACCGGGATCGTGGTGCCCTCGATCTTGTCGGCCATGCCCGCGAAATAACGCAAGGCCACCGGCAGCGCCTGGCTCAGCGCCCGCATCTCGCGCAACAGCTTGCCGTTGTCCTTGGTCTCGACCTCAGCCAGCCGCTCCACATGCGCATCCAGCAGCTCCGCCAGCTTCAGCATCAGCAATCCGCGCTGGCTTTGCGTCATGTCGCGCCAGGCCGGGTTGGTCATCGCCGCATTGGCGGCTTTGACAGCGGCGTCGACCTCAGCATCGGTGCAATCGGGCACCTGGCACCAGACCTGCCCGGTGGCCGGATCATAGCTGTCAATCAGCATCCCGGCTGAAGCCATGTATTCGCCGCCGATGTAAACGGGCAAGCTGGTGTCACTAAGGGTGTCTACGGTGAAAGCTGTCACTTGGCGCTCTCCTGATCGGTGATGAATTTGGTCCAGGGGGTGGCGCTGCGCTCAATCGGGTTGATCTGCCCGACGCTGGAGGAGCCATCGACATAGAGGCCGAACCGCGCCTCGGCGTACTCAGATTGGAACCGGCGCAGGATCGAGCGCACTTGCGGCACCGCCACCTCCTGCAGGGGCAGCGCATCAACCGGGAACAGGCGCAGTTCGCCTTCCGCGGCGCCAAACTCCATTTCGCCCTGGAAAATCAGCCATGTGGCATTGCCCGAGGGCGCATCAAAAACCGAGTAGAGAAAGCCCAGCTCCGCCGCGATGCCTTGCCCCGCCAGCGATTTTTCTAGCGCCGCGCGGCCCTCCCGGAAGCCCGCACAGACACCGCCCATCGGCAGCGACCAGCCGTCCTGCGTCTTGCGCAGCAGCACCTCGCCGCCGCAATCCAGCACGCAGCCGACCCGCACACCGCCATGATGCGAGACGGAGTCCGCGGCCTCCTCCGCCAGGCCAAGGTCCAGATAGTGGCCGCGTAGGTATGCCAGGGGCCGCCCGTCGGTCTGGCCGAAATCTGTGATTTGGCCGATCAGGATCACATGATCGCCCGCATCCACCAGGTTGTCGGTGGTGCAATCGAACCAGGCGACAGCATTCTCGATCAGCGGCGTGCCCTCCGCACCTTCGCGCCAGGCTGTCCCTGCAAACCGGTCCTCCACCTTGGAAGCAAAGCGGTTCGACACATCCTTCTGTGCCTCGCCAAGAATATTGACCGCAAAGCGGCTGGCCCGGGAGAAGTGGCCAACGTTGGAAGAGGTCTTGGCAAGGCACACCAGGAGCAGCGGCGGCTCCAGGGAAACCGAGGTGAAGGAATTGGCAGTGAAGCCGATCGGATTGCCGTCTGCATCGCGCGCTGTCACCACGGTAACACCCGTGGCAAAACTGCCAAACGCCTGCCGCAGCTGCCGCCGCCTGTCTTCGCTGTCTGTGGCCAAAGTGCTCACGGGTCCGGTCCATTCCTGGTTCTGTTGCACACAGGTTAGGAGTGGAAAGCGCCCGCGGTCCTCCGTTGGCTTGATCTAGATCAGAAAGTATTTTTCCTACGATTCATAGGAATCTTTCAGCTTCCGCAGCCGGATTGCCAGATCCAGCTCAAAACATTTGTCCGAATCGTCGAAATCAAACCCGTGCTGATCGCTCAACTGTTCCAGCCGGTAGCGTAAGGTCGACACATGGATGCCCAGCACATCCGCCGCCTCCTGGTACCGCCGCCCTGTCTTCAGGAAGGCCTCGATGGTTGCCGCCGCCACTTGCGCCTTGCGCCCCGTGCCTGTCAGCACGCCGGGCAGCACGCTGCCCAGGTAAGCCTCGACCTTTGCCATCTCGGCCGAGGCCATCAGCGCCGGGAACTCCCCAACATTCACTGGCGTTACCCAGCCCGAGGCCTGCATCGATTGCGCCACCTCCAGCGTGTTGGCACAGGTCTCCCGAGCCTTTGGCAGATCCTCAAACACCTTCACCTGCTCCGACATCACCAGCGCCGTGCCCTCGGGCAGCAGCGAGCGGATGCGCGACAGAAACAGCCCCTGCTGCCGCACGGCACCGCCGGCGCGGTCATCGAGCAGCAGCATCAAATCGCCATCCAGCAGACAGGAGACCGAGGCCCCGAACACCGATTGCGCGCTGCGCAGGATAAAGCTGTGGGTGCCGTCATCGACGCTGCCGCCAAGCAGCCGCAGCACCACCAGCCGCAGCGGCGCCTGCAGGTCGAAATCGAGCCTGTGCGCCTCGTCCAGCATCTCCTCGCGGTCGCGCCATTCACCGCTGAACAGGCGCGACAACAGCCGCCGCGCCGTGACCCGGCGCGACTTGAACTCGATGAAGCTACGCAGGATGAAGGACGAAAGCGCCAGCCGCCCCGCCTGCGCCGCGATGCGCTCGTGATCACTCAGCGGCTGATGGCGGAAGAAAAACAGCGCCCCCACATGGCTGCCGTCAATCTGCAAAGGGCTCACCTCGGCGCGGATGGTGGAGCCTGCCACCGACAGGTCCATCACCGTGCCGCTGGCCAGCCCGCGCGCGGCAATTGCGGCAGCGATCAGATCCTCCGGTACCCGCCGGGCTGTGGCCAGCGTGACCGGCGGCGGCACTTCCGGGTCGAACAGCCCGCGTCCGGAGGTCAGGTCCACCGCCAGCCAGCCCGCCGGAAACAAGCTGCTGAGACCTGCGGCCAGCGTGCCCGCTGCCTCAGTGTCCAGTGTCTTGGTCAGCGAGGCGGTCATGTTCTCCAGGATCGCCCGCATCCGAGCGGCCTGTTTCTGCTGCTCCTGCAGCTTGCGCATTTTGCGCACTGCGATGGTAACCAGTTCCGCCACGCATTGCAGAAAGCTGAGGTCAGTCTCGTCGACACTTATGATGTTCCGCGAGGCCACCGAATATACCATCTGCCTCCGCTGCGCGTCGCGCACCCCCAGCGGAATCATCACTGACGTGTGGTAACCACGGCGGATCGCGTCCTCGCGGAACCCCGGGAACTCATCCTGGGCAGCCGCATCCTCCAGGATCAACGGTTCGCCCTCCGCCAGAACCTTTCCTACCGGGCTCGAGCTGGCATCCCACCCCGGAAATCCGGTTAGATCGCTATTGTTGAAGGGATCGTGCCGCACGATCGGAATGGCAAGCCCGGCTTCTGGATCCAGCACTTGAATACTGCTGAGATCCCACTGCGAATGCTGGCACACACCGCGTGTAAGCAACAGGTTGGTTTCCTCAGCATCCTGGCTTTCGTCTATAAACCGGGCCAAGCTGGAGATGTTTCGGAAATGACGGGCTAGGTTGGGATTTCCAGATCGAGGCAAGACAGGCTACAGCTCCGTGCAAGGCGCGTCATTAACACTGCCGGAGACCGGACTAGGCCGCCAATCAGCTGACTTTGGTGCATGAGCCTAGTTTGAGTTACGAAGGAAATTCAACAATGGACTGAGATAACGCAATTTCCTTGAAAACTAACCAGCATTTCGGGACGCTGCTGCCCTATGCATTGGAGTGCCCCATCTGACACCCGACATTAAGGGCGAAGAGCTGACCATCGACCTGATTGGCGACCTGGCAGCTGTCCTGTCAGCCGCAACCTCGTCGGAAAGCGCCCGCGTTGCAGCGGAGCTATCCAAACTTCAACATCTGCATCAGGAACTTAGCGCTAAAACGCAAACAGCCCCCGGAGGGGGCTGTGTGTCTGCGCCTACTCTGCAAGTAGAGCTGGTTGCGGGAGCAGGCAACCGCCGTATCCTACCTGCCCTCTCCGCAATCATTTAGACGTATGATAGCGCACTGCTAACGGCAACTTTGCCTCAAAAGCACCATTTGCAATCTCGGGCTCACCTAGCGTTTCTGATGGGTCTGAAGCGGGACGAAGCCGTCATTCGCTGCGGTTGCAAGATGCCTTTGCCTTACGCCAGCCTGCCTATCCCGAAGCGGCGGGAAGTGTGAATTCGCTGCATCTGCGAGAGCAACTCCCGCAATCTGTGAAAGCAGTCATTCTAAATCTACGGAGCAATATCTGTCATGCAGCTGCCAGCATTAAGGTCAACAATGCACAGAGATACAAGAATTGCAGAATCCTGCAAAGCACACCTGGTTGTCGTCTATACGGCAAAGCCCGGGTCTTGCTCTGTCGTTTAGCCGCAAAAGAGGGCCACAATCAAAGTGCAAAACTATATTTCTATTTTCTCAATCCATACTAGGCTGCCGTTTCCGAGAGTATGGCCATTTCTAGTGTAGAACCCTGCACGTTCGCGCAAAACGTGCTACCGATCGGATCCCGAATCCCGTGAATATCGCTTGCGGCTAATGTGAGGGCTCGAACGCGGAAACCGGCGGCACCTGCTGCGTGACCGGTCTGACTTCAACCAAAACCGTCTGTGCCGTCGTGGCTTGGGACATTTTGGATGTTGGTGCGTCCTTGGTCAGGATATTGGGGTTACCGTGCTTGTCCCGTGTCCCTGTCTGCCCGGGGCATTCAGGATCGTACCACGCACCGGTGGCTAGCTTGATGACATTAGGCGCCAGATCAGAGGATAGGCGCAGACCTGCTAGACAGCTTCCGCGGTCATTATAAACCTCGACGATATCGCCATCCTCGAGGCCCCGCTTTACTGCATCATCTGGATGCATCAGAAGCGGCTCGCGCCCTTTGATTTTCGACTTCAGGCTTTCGGTTCCATTGTCCAACTGACTGTGCAGTCGAGTGCGCGGTTGCGGGGTTATCAAATGCAGGGGATAAGTTTGAGTCTCTGCCGCGCCCAACCATTCATAGGGTTCAAGCCAGACGGGATGACCCGGGCAGTCATCATATTCAAACCCTGCCACGGTCTGCGAGAATATCTCGATCCGCCCGCTTGGTGTCGGCAAGGGGTTGGCGTCCGGATCAGAGCGAAATTCCTTTAGCAGCACTTGGTCTTCAGACGGTGGCGGAAGCGTTGTTTCTCCGGTCTCCCAGAACTGGTCGAACTCCGGCAAGGTATCGCCCTTGTCTGCAGCCGCTGCCACCGCGCCCTGCCACAGGCGCCGCAGCCAGCCTATTTCATCAAGCCCTTCGGTAAAGGTCTCGGCGCAGCCTAAACGCTCGGACAATGAGCTGAAAATCGCATAGTCATCGCGCGCCTCACCCACAGGGGGAATGGCCTGTTTCATTGCTAGCATGTGATGATCATGGCGACTGATGCACAGATCATTCCGTTCCAGAGGCGTTGTCGCGGGTAAAACGATGTCGGCATGGCGCGCGGTGGCGGTCCAGAAGATTTCGTTGACGATGATGCTTTCAGGCTGCCGAAAGGCTTCGACAAGTCGGTTCAGATCCTGATGATGATGGAACGGATTGCCCCCTGCCCAATAGACCAGACGCACATGGGGATAGGTGTAATCCTTGCCATTGTAGGAAAATTGCGCGCCCGGGTTGAGCAGCATGTCCGAGATCCGGGCGACAGGGATGAACCGATCGACCGCATTTCGACCCTGCGGCAGTGCCGGCCAGGACATGTCGAGTACCGGTGCGCCGATAATGCCATCACTGCCATAGCCGAAACCGAAACCGCCTCCGGGAAGGCCGATCTGCCCCAGCACGGCGGCCAGGACAATGGACATCCAGAAGGGCTGATCATCATGATCGGCGCGCTGCAGGCTGGCGGCGCACAGGATCATGCAGCGCGTTGCCGCCATGCGTCGCGCGAGGGCCCGGATCTGATCCGCAGGCAGCCCGGTTATCGCGGCTGCCCACTCGGCGTGTTTTGCTTGACCGTCCTCATGCCCCAGCAGATAGGCCCGCATCTGGTCAAAGCCGACGGTGTAGCGGTCGAGAAAGGCCTGATTATGCAGGTTTTCGGTGACCAGCGTATGCGCCAGCCCCAGCATCAGGGCGGTATCGGTGTTCGGCCGTGGCGCGATCCATTCCGCCTCAAGCTCCGGCGCGGCATCGCTGCGGTCGGGTGAGATGTTGATGAAGGACAGCCCGGCCTTGCGGCATTCGGCCATCAGTGGCCTGATCCTGTGTTGCGTTACGCCGCCGCCTGCGATCTGAGTATTGCCTAGTGGCACGCCGCCGAACATGACGACGAGGTCGCCGTGATCGCGCAGTACCGGCCAGACGGTGGAGTTGCGAATGAGTTCCCTCAAGGGACCCACGACATGCGGCGCGATCACCAAGGCGGCGGCAAAACTGTAGTTATCGACGCTGTCAATGTAGCCGCCCGCCGCGCGCATGAAACGATGCACCTGGCTTTGCGCATGATGAAACCGTCCGGCGCTGGCCCACCCATAGGAACCCGCAAAAATCGCGTCGTTCCCGTGACAGGTGCGAACTCTTTCAATTTCTCTCGCGGCAATGTCCAGCGCCTCGTCCCAGGGCACGCTTATGAAAGGTTCCGCTCCGCGTCCGGCGCCAGTTGCCTTTATCCCATGTTTCAAAAAACTTTCGCGGATGGCGGGGCGTTGTACGCGCGCGGCGCTCTGGGCGGCTTCGGCGGCGGCGGCCACAAGCGGCGAAGGCGTCGGATCCTGGGGGTGCGGGTGGATGCCGATCAGACGGTCGCCTTCGACTTCGGCAAATCCGACGCCCCAATGCTGGGCTGTGGGGATAAGGTTTCGCATGGCAGCCCTATGACGTTTGGGTTGCTGGAATGCTGCGCTGGTTCAGATGAACAGACAATCAATAAATCCGGCCTTGCCGGACAATGATTTGTTTCGCTTCACCCTTGTACGCGTTGCCGTGTCACGTCGGTCAGCCAGTCGGCAATAAGCGCCACGTCGCGCCGCGGGCGGCCCTGTTTCGGTTGCACCAGATAAAAGGCCTCTCGCGTCTGGTGGCGAATGTTGAAAGGCGCCACAAGGCGACCGGCTTCCAGATCATCCTCGACCAGGAGGGTGCGACCCAGTGCAAACCCATGCCCGGCCTTGGCCAGTTGCAGGGCGATCGGGGTGGAATCCACGGCAAGGTGAGGTTCAGGCGCACCAGTCCCAACTCCGGCGGTGCTGAACCAATCTGCCCAGCCATCAATCGGGCTGATGTTATGGATCAGCCTTTGCAACAGCAGGTCTGCCGGAGCCATCGGAGTGTCGAAGCGCGCGAGCAGGTCAGGCACGCAAACCGGAAAGATCTCTTCCACGACAATCTGCTGGGCGGAAACATCCGGCCAGCCCCCCTGTCCGTGACGGATTTCGAGATCGACGGACAAATCCGAAGCCTCAAGGTTCCAGTGATAGGTTGTCAGGACCAGACGGCAATTGGGAAAGGCCCTGTGCAGACCAGGTAGCAGCGCCCCCAGCCAACTGATCGCCAGAGAGGCCGGCGCCTTGATCACGATTTCCTGCCGGTCCGGTGTGCCAAAGATCTTCTTTGTTCCGGCCTCAAGTTGACCCAGGGCGCTTTGAACAATCGGCAGATAGGCCTCACCATGTTCAGTCAGGGTCAGCCCCCGGGGCAGCCGATGAAACAGCTTTCTGCGAAAGATCTGCTCGAGCGACCGGACATGCTGGCTGACTGCGGCGGAAGTGATGTGCAGCTCCTTCGAGGCACTCGTAAAGCTCAGGTGCCGGGCTGCCGCCTCGAACGACCTCAGGCTCGCCAGCGGTGGAGACAGAAGGCTGCGCGTTTCGTCCGCCACAAGTTTTCCTTTCGGGTCTGCATCGTTTTCTTTTCTTTCAGTTTGTCGCCGCCGTGGCAAACTTCAATCTGTTTTTCGGGCCAGCGAGGAAAAGTTCATGCCGACAGACGCCAACCCAGTGTTTCCCGTATCCCCTCCGCCCGGGATTGAGGCCGTCGATCATATCGCCGTGACGCAGGCCTATTACGAGGAACGCGGTTTCGATAGCTACCAATGGGCGTCAAACCCTCAGCCATCGGCGCTGACCCGTCTTTCGAAACCGCTGTCCGAGGCGCGTTTGGCGCTGCTGGCGTCCGGTGGCGTCTACCGCAGGGGCCAGATCGGGTTTACCTACAAGGACGACACCAGCTTTCGCCGCGTGCCTCTTGACACACCGCCGTCAGAGCTGGGTTTCGTGCATCTCGGCTATGATCTGCGGGGCGCAAGGCGCGATCCCGGTGCAGTCTTTCCCGCGCGCGCCCTTCGGGTGATGGAGGAAGAGGGGATTGTGGGCGAGCTTTGTGATGATGCCCTGACTTTCATGGGCGGCATCTACTCGCAGCGCCGCGCACAGCAGGAGCTTATCCCGGCGCTGGTTGACGAGGTTACTGCGATGGGCGCCGACACAGCGCTCTTGGTGCCCGTCTGCCCGATCTGCCACCAGACATCGGCCCTCATGGCGCGCGCGCTTGAGGAAAGGGGTATTGCCGCGCTCACTCTGACAAGCGCCTGGTCCATCACCGCGCAGGCCAACCCGCCCCGTGCGGCATTCACTGATTTTCCGCTGGGTCATACATCGGGAGAGCCGGGGACATTTGAGGAGCAGTGCAGGCTTTTGCGCGAGGCCCTGCCGCTGTTGGAAACGGCGACGCATCCGGCCACATTCAAGGATCTCGGGTGTCAGTGGAGCAGCCCATGGAAACATCTGGATCTCAATGCTGATGCGGGTGTCGACTGGCCGCCCCGACTGGCCACGCCACAATATCAGTCTGATGATCATCGCGACGCGGCCATCGCCGCACACGGCGCTGACGCTGCGTTGGGGAATGCATGATGAAGGATGGAGATGCGATGGCGTCGGCTGCGCTGGCAGCTCACAAGCTCGACCGGATGTTCAGGCCTCGCAATGTGGTGTTCATTGGCGGCGGCAATCTGAAACCGACCATGCGCTATCAGCGCGAGATGGGATTTGCGGGCGAGACATGGATCGTCAATCCCAAATACGATGAGATCGAAGGCTATCGCTGTTACCCTACCGTTGCCGATCTGCCGGGCATTCCCGATCTGGCCTTTGTGGCTGTGCGCAACGAATTGGCCATCGAGGTGACGGCGCAACTGCGCGAGGCCGGATGCAGCGCCATTGTCTGCAACGCCGCAGGGTTTGCGGAAACCGGCCCTGGCGGCGTCGCGCTTCAGGAGCGGTTTGTCGAAACGGTGGGTGATATGGCGGCGCTCGGCCCGAACTCGGCCGGGTTTTCCAACTATATCGATCCGCTTGGCGTGATGATGGACAATTTTGGCACGAATTTCGTGTCTGAGGGCGCAGCCATCGTCAGTCAGGGCGGCAACCTTCTGTGTGATGCGGTGTTTTCGGATCGAGGCCTTCCGATCACGCATCTTGTCGGTTGCGGCAATCAGGCCGTCACCAGCGTCACGGATTGCATTGACTACTTCCTTGAAGACCCGCGTGTGAAGGTGATCGGCCTGTCTTTCGAGGGCCTCCCCTACCCATCCGACCTGCGCAAGGTCGCGGTCAAGGCGCTGAAATATGGCAAGCCTATCGTGGCCATCAAGTTCGGCAGGACCAAGGCGGGCGCCAACGCGTCCGCCTCGCACACGGCGTCCATGACCGGCGACAATGCGGCTTGGGAAGCGCTGTTTGACAGGTTGGGGATCGTATCGGTCGCCTCGGATTCCGAATTCTTCGAAACGCTTAAGCTGTTTGCATCGGGGCAAGTTCCGAAAGGGCGTCGAGTTCTGGTAACCTCGCTGTCCGGGATCCTTGGCATCCTGCTGGCCGACAACCTGAGCGATGCGGGGTTTGAGCTGATCCAACCCACTGGAGCGCGGGTCGACAAACTGCGTGACCTGCTGCCTGCAATCGCAACCCCCTGCAACCCGCAAGACATGACTATGGCCGTCTGGGCCAATGCGGATTTGCAGGTCGATGTCTATTCGGCGCTCCTGGAAGAAGGTTATGACATTGCCCTGATGATCCAGAACTACCCCCGCGAAGGAACGTGGGACATGTCGGATTTCAAACCCCAGGTCGAAGCTCTGGCCAGGGCGGTGAAAGGGCGCGATGTCGTTGCAGCAGAGCTTGCCACACTGGTCGATTGCTTTCCGGCAACCGCCCGGAACCATACCGCCGAGCTCGATCTTGTCCCGCTTCAGGGCTTGAAAGAGGGGATCGCTGCGCTGGCCCACGGGGTGCGGTGGTATGAACGCCGTGCGGCCTTGTTGACTGCCGGATCGGATGCGCTCTTGCCCGGTGCGGTGTCGCAAATGCAGGGCGACCCCATCAGGTTGAACGAAGCCGAAGCCAAATCCCGTCTTGCCGCATATGGATTGTCTGTTCCCGAATGCCGTGTTGTTGCGCCTGAAGACGCTGCAATGGCTGCTGCCGAGATTGGCTTTCCTATGGTGCTCAAAGCCCTTGATGCGACTCTGGCCCACAAGACCGAGGCTGGCGCGGTCTGCATTGGTCTAGACAGTGCCGCAGCCGTGGGGGCGGCTGTGCAGAAGATGCGTCAGGATCTGGCTAGCCATGCGCCGAGTATCGTCTTTGATCAGGTTCTGGTGGAACATATGGTGGGCGATGTTGTGGCCGAAATCATGGTGTCTGTGACACGCGACCCGCTTGTCGGACAGGTCATGATGGTCGCCGCCGGCGGAGTGGATGCGGAATTGTGGAACGATTCCACGCTGATCGCTTCGCCATTCACGCGTTTCGAAATCGGGCGGGCTCTGGACCGACTGAAAATCGCAAAACGTCTGGCCGGGTGGCGCGGTAGACCAGAGGGTGACCGCGAGGCCCTGCTGGATGCGCTTGAAGCGGTGGGACGGTTTGCTTTGGCCGAGCAAGCGGTCGAGATTGAAATCAACCCCATTCTGGTCTCGCAAAACGCCGCCGTTGCAGCGGATGCAGTGGCGCAGATGCCAGACCAGACAGTGAAGCCCTGAAGCCTTTCGAGCCAGGCCTGACGTGCAAAGCGGAAATACGGAGAGCGGCATGACCGAAATTCAGCAGATCAGTTTCGACAATGCGACGCGGCGATTGACGCTGCTCTGGCCCGATGGTCGGGAAAGTTTGTTCCCTTACATCTGGCTGCGCCATTTCCTGTTCCACCCAGCAACGGGCCGACCCGAACAGGGGCCGGATGACCCCTGCCTGATCATCGAAGACCCGGAGGTATCCCGTCTCGATCGATTTGAGCAGAATGGGGATATGCTGCGGCTTTTCTGGTCGCATGATCAGTCGGTTACAGAGCATGATATTGCGACATTGAGAAAGAACTGTCTGAGCCCCGAGGCGCAGCGCGCCCGGCGCATCCTGCCCAAGGCATGGCTCAAGGAGGACGCCGAGACCTTTCCGTGGTTTACCCCCGAGGATCTGGCTAATCCCGTTCAACGGCTCGACATGTTCCGACATCTCCGTGATTACGGCATCGTGTTTTTGCGCGGCATCGGATCTGCGCCCGATACCCTTCCCGACATCGCGCGGTATTTCGGCCCGATCAGGCGGACTCATTTCGGCGAATTGTTCAATGTCCGCTCGAAACCCGAAGATACGACAGGGACAGGTGCTGGTATCGGAGCAACTGCTGCGAATGCCCAAGCGCCGCATGTGGACGAAGATTTTCGGGACTATGTCCCCGGCATCAGTTTCTTCCACTGCCTCAAAGCGGCAACGGGCGGTGGCGGCGCTTCGATCTATATCGATGGCTACTCTGCAGCAGAGCGACTTCGCTTCAAGAATCCAGATGCATTCGCTTTCCTGAGTAAGGTCCCGTTGCTTTCCGTAGCTGCCCGCAATCCGAAAGAACGGTTCCGGTCTCGGTCACGGGCGATTGCGGTGGATGATGACGGCATAGTACACGGTGTCGCGCTGTCGGATCGTACGATGCCGCCGCTGATACTGCCCATCGACCTGATTGAACCCGCCTACAAGGCGCTCGCTGCATTCCAGCGTGAAGTATACGACTACGGTTTTGCGCTTGAACGGGTCCTCAAGCCGGGGGAATGTGTGATTTTCGACAACCACCGCGTTCTGCACACGCGGAGGTCTTTTGATCCGCAGGCGGGGGAGCGATGGCTACAGCAAGTGTCTGTAGATCGCGATGAGTTTGCGAATACGCTTCAATGCCTCGCTTTAGAGCTCGGCCAGGATTCCGAGGCGGAGATCGAACAAGACGCAGGGTTGCTCACGCAGGTTCGGTATCTGTAAGATGGCTGAAAGGAGACTAAAGAGTTTAAAAACTCAATCCTTGAAACGGCTTACATTGCGTAGAAACGTTCAGGCCGGTGGTCCAGCGTTTGGGGTAACCCCAAGCCAACCATGCACTAAATTCCGAATTGGACTACTTAAGTGGGTTTACTCACAGTTTCTGGATCAGAGCGAACCGGCTCAATTTCGTTTCGGCTAATATGGGGTGTGATATGGATCTGCACGAAAAGCGGTCGCAGGCGATTGTTGACACTATGGTACAGGTGAAATCTCTGCTGGAAGCGGGAGCAAGTGTTGACACGCTGAACCGGGCGAAAGATGTCCTAGGTGCGCTGGCGCTGCAAAGAGAGCTGTTTCCCGAAGACGATTTCCCCTGGCCTACGGATGAGGCGGGTAACAATTGTTGGTGCCTGTACAGCGAAAAAGACGGTCGTTTTGCGCTCTATCTTGATCTCATCCACAAAGGACAGGGGACTGTGCCGCATGACCACGACTCCTGGGGCATTGTGACCGGTGTCGAAGGGCAGGAGAAACATTATCTTTTTAAGCGTGTCGATGGCGGATCAGGTCCGGGAACAGCAACGCTTGAGTGCGCCGGAGCGATAACGATCGGTGCGGGGGAAAGTGTTTCAATGTTGGCAGACGGCATTCATGCAATCGAAGCTGTCGGGGGCGATCGGTCGATGATGTTGCACTGTTACGAAAAGGGGTTTCAGCTGCAAAGAGGGCGCTTGGAATTTGATACAACTACCGACACTTGTTTTCACAGTGTCGATGCCGCAGGCGACATCCGCGATTTCCCCCTTCATCCAGAGGCTGTCGTGTCGTGAGCCCCTTGATAACTCTGAGTGAATTCACGCAACTTTATGAGGGAAACGAAGAATTCGCCGTAGTCGACCCGCGTGAAGAACTGATGTTTGCGCGCGGTCACTTGTTTGCAGCAACCAATATGCCTCTCAGCCGCATGGAAATGCTTGTCGGCGCGGGCATACCATTGAAGTCGACGCTCATTGTGATTTGTGATGATGGCGACGGTCTTGCACAACGGGCTGCGGCGGTTCTTTCCGGGCTGGAATATTCTGCGATCCGGATATTGGAAGGGGGACTGCCCGCCTGGGAACTGTCAGGAGGCGCGATATTCACTGGCGTCAACGTCCCCTCAAAGGCCTTTGGCGAAATGGTCGAACGTGAACTGGCTACGCCGGGCATCACCGCCGCTGAACTGCATGAAAAAATAGCGCGGTCCGATGACTTCATATTGTTAGACGCGCGCCCCATGGCAGAGCACCAGGATTATTGCATTCCTGGATCCGTCAGTTGCCCAAGTGTCGAAATGGCGTTGCGCGCGACTGAATTGCATGCCGACCCTGGCAAAGAGATAGTCGTGCATTGCGCCGGGCGCACGCGAGCAATCATTGGCGCCCAAACGCTGGTCGAAACAGGTGCGTTTCGTTCCGTGCGCGCGCTGGAAAACGGGACGCCCGCGTGGGAGTTTCTGGGGCTGACGGTTGAGCGCGGAAATGAAAACGAGGCGCCGCTGCCGGACCATGCAAGCCCTAGGGCACAGGCGGCTGCAAACAGGATACGTGCCCGCTGGAACATTCCGGCGCTTGATGCCGCCGGTTTGAAAGCATGGCGATCAAACGACGGCACGCGCTATATTATTGATGTGAGAGGTGCGGAGGAATTCGCCGCCGGACATGTGCCCGGCGCGTTGCACGTTGCAGGTGGACAATTGCTCCAGACTACGGAAAAGCACCTGCCCGTCAAAAACTCCCATATCGTCCTGACCGACTCGGATGGCGCCCGTGCTGTGACCACGGCCATGTGGCTGCGCCGGATGGGGTGGAAAAACGTTTCCACCTACCAGATTGATGCTGATGTTGGGGGGCTGGAGATACCCCAGAATGGGGCGTTTGACACATTGGTCGATGATTTGGTGTCGCAGGCCGAGGCTCTTTCCATGCACAAATTGGGAACGGCAACCTTCTGCGACTTGCGTCCAAGCTATGTCTATCGCAGAGGCCATATAGCTGGTTCGGCATTTTTGACTCGCGCCAATCTGGAGACGGACGCAGCCGCCCTTGACGCAGGAAAACCGGTGATCCTAGTTGCCGATGATGTACGATATGCAGATCTGGTAATGCGCGATCTTCGGAAGATGGGGCGCACTGTTCGTGTGTTGCAAGGCGGGTTCCAGGCATGGCAAGCTGATCGCTCGCCAACCGAAAGCGGCCTTGGTTGGCTGCTGAGCCGTCCGATCGATGTTTACCTGGACCCCGAACATTTTGACGAATTGGATATCCGAATTCGCGAGAACCACGCCTATCTAAACTGGGAAGTCGCCCTGATCGACCACATTGTTGGAGACCCAGCGCTCCAATTCGATTTCTCTGCCTAGCGCAGGCCCGCCGCACCTTGTGGCGGGCTTTATACGGTCGCCCTACGGAAGTTTTGGAGCGTTGGCTTCAGCATGTGTCTGTTGTTCGTGATGAACTTGCTAACACGCTTCAATGTCTCGCCCTTGAGATGGGGGCAAAACTGAAGCGGATGTCGAGCAAGACACCGGTTTGACGACGTATGTTCGCCTCTAGCGTAAACGTTCTCATCAAGCAGGACGGGGGCGCCGAAAGGGAAGTTTTTTGAAAGTGATTGCTTCTCTCTTGCCGTTTCCAAACCGAGTTTATGATTTACGTTAAGGCATCACACGTTGATCTGCGCACGCGTATTCTTGCGATACGGGTTTGAGGCCAAAAGCTCCTCGTCTGAAACGAACTTCTCCATTCCAATGGTTCGCCCAAATTCGAGCCATCCAGCTGAATGAAGAATAAGGTCGGCACGCCCGAGCAAGGAGGCACTGACAGCACCAGAGCCTTCATATCCTGCCTGGGCATCGTTCAGTTTGGAAGACGTAACCATGCCATCCCCACGACAGGGAATTCCCAGTCGTTTCATCAGTTGGCAGCCAGCGAGTTGCGCCAGTTGAGACTCTGGAGTTCCAAAAACAGGGCCCATGAACTGCATGGAAAAGGGGGTGGCGAAAATTCCACCGACCACCGGGCAACCAGCTCGGTAAATTTGCGTCAGCGCTAGTCCTACCATGATTTCGGCCAGCCCTTGCGCCAATGCTCCGGCAACTGTCACTGGCGCTGTCGCCCCCATCATCATGTAGGAGGCAATCAAACTTGCCTGGCCGAGTTCTGATGAGGCGCGCAGGCAGCGCAGCGGGTTTGGTTGATAGACCAGTGGTGGCGTAATGTTGATCAAGTGCAGCAATCGGCAACCGTCTTGGTGACCGGTCATGCTTGCTACATCTCGCAGGGCTTCTTCAGAAATCACAGTGCCCATCATGGGCTTGTCCGACAGCTCCATATGAGCCCGCGCCAACTTTGTGTACGGTACCAGTTCCTCTTCCTGGTGAGCAATACAAAGCTGAAAACCAGTGCTTCCCAGGATTTCGGAGCGGTCGCAAAGACGAACAAGTTCCCGGTAATCTTCCAACTGCCCCAGACGGACTTCCCCGTCCCGACGCCGCACATTTGGGGGGCCGTAGAAGGGCACGAAAACGGGTTTTCCGCCGCCCACCCTGACCGAAGCCTCATCTGTTCTTCCTTGCCACACAAACGACGCGGGGGCCTGGCTTATCAAGTCGCGCAGAATATCTGCATCGACTTGCACTCTTTGGCCATCAATCCGGGCGCCAATGGATGCCAATGCTTCCAGACTTTGGGAGTCTTCCTGAATTTCTACTCCAACTTCATCCAAAATCTGTGCCGCATGCGCCTCGACCGTCTTCAAGGCTGTTTCGTTAAGCAACGCGTAGTGGGATTGCATTTCTAACTTCACGAGAGATTTCCTGAACTAGGGCGCGTACAGCGTCGCTTCTTTCTTTGGGGCGAGTGCGTGCGATGTAGACAATGGGCGGAGGTTCCGGGAATTCGCCTTCAATGACAACGATATCGGGTGCCAAATGCAGGCCATTTATAACCGCGACGCCGAGGCCAGAACGCGTTGCGGACAACAGGCCAGCTGCACTTGGGCACTCCAACACGGTTTCAAACGAGTGCCCTGATTCAGTTCCTTCTGTCTTGACCCATTGCTTGTAAAAACACTGATCATCAAAGGCGAGATAGGGAACTTGGGAACACGGCTTCAAAGGAAAGTCATGCGACTTTATCCAATGTAAAGTGTCTTCGTAGATTACAAGATCGCTTGGTTTCGCATCGCGTTTGAAGATCTGCATTACAGCAATGTCGATCTCGCCAGCCTCCAATCGTTCAGCCAAAATCAGGCTTTGGCTTATTTTAGTCCGGACACTGATTTCGGGATGTAAACGGGTAAATCGACCGAGTATGCGGGCCAAGCCGCCGCTCGTCGTATCCTCCGTCATGCCCAGTTTGATTGTTCCAGACAACTTCTTTTTCCCTAGCGCGGCCAAGGCTTCGTCATGCAGCTCAATCATACGTTTCGCGTATTCCAAAAGCCGTTGTCCGTCTTCCGTGAATTGCGGAGCTCCAGCACGTCGGGCCAAGAGGTTGCAGTCTAGTGCTTTCTCTAACCGTTTGATTTTATGACTGACTGCAGGCTGTGAAAGCGCCAGGTGTTCGGCCGCACGCGTAACGCCCCCATGAGTTGAGATCGCCAGAAGGGCGCGCAAGCCATCAATATCAAGCCTCTCGGTCATTCACGCCTCCATTCGGAATTTTTATCATGTTATGACAAACATTCATTTGATTCATATGGTAGCTCGGAAGTACTTCCTTGGAAAGTCAATTCTGGGAGTTTCTCATGACACATCTCGTGAACCAATACGCTATCATCAACGGCAACCGCATCGCTCATGGCGTGCATGGCGAAGGAGAGCCTGTTGTACTCATCCACGGCACCCCGTCGTCGTCCTATATCTGGCGCAATAT
The DNA here is from genome assembly GCF_056160905.1 of Leisingera sp. ABD4_442. Lineage (NCBI taxonomy): Bacteria > Pseudomonadati > Pseudomonadota > Alphaproteobacteria > Rhodobacterales > Roseobacteraceae > Leisingera > Leisingera sp. ABD4_442. The sequence continues at coordinate 137,310 of NZ_JBSWYB010000008.1, forward strand.
CCTGCCTACGCTGGTCGATGCAGGGTACAAGGTCCATGTCTTCGACCTGTTGGGCTACGGCCTGTCTGAGCGCCCGCGCGATCCGGCCACCGACACGTCGGTTACCGGCCAGGTGCGGATCCTGGAAGGTCTGTTGGACATTTGGGGGATCGACAGCCTGCATGTCATCGCCCACGACATCGGCGGCGGCGTAGCGCAGCGTTTCGGTATCTTCTCGCCCGAGCGTGTACGTACGCTGACTATGATTGACGTCGTAAGCTTCGACAGCTGGCCGTCAAAGCGCACCCACGAACAAATGCAGGCAGGTTTGGAAAAGCTGATCAAAGCACCGGACGCTGAGCACCGTGAGCACTTCCGCGAATGGCTGTATTCGACCGTTCAAAACAAAGAGCGTTTGGCCGAAACCTCGATGGAAACCTATCTGGATTTCATTTGCGGCCCGGTTGGTCAGGGCAGCTTCTTCCAGCATCAGGTCATGCATTATGACCCCAAGCACACCGATGAAGTGGCGCCGCGTTATGCCGAGCTGGGTGAACGCCCTGTGCAGCTGATCTGGGGGGCGAATGACGGCTGGCAAGTGGTTGCATGGGCTCACAAGCTGAACGACGCGATCCCCGGCTCGGAACTGCATGTTCTGGAAGATTGCGGCCACTTCGCGATGGAAGACCAGCCCGAAATGATTTCGGAACTGCTCGCAGATTTCCTCAAGCGAAATAGCTGATAGATGCGTTTCGCGACCGTTAACCTCTTTGCAAGCCGTCGTCAGGTTACGACGGCTTGTGAAATTATCGGGTCGTCAATGGCGATCGTGTATTCGCTGTTGTTCGCCCTCAATATCGGGGCGGAAGTATTGGCGTTCTCGATGCTGTTCGTCTCGAGTTTCCTGTTTGGCGCCTGGGCCAAAATGGATCGTCGATGGGCGTTCCTGGCCTTGCAGCTGTTCTACGCAGCATCCGCCATAATAGGGATCCTCAGGTGGAGCTGACCGCTGGCCTGTTTCCAAACAAAAATGGCGCATGGCGCCAAAACCACTCAAAAAACTGCAAATCAGGAGATCAGTATGATCTATGCATCTCATGACCGCGATATTCGCGACATGTATGTTCGCGATAATCATGTCGGCTATGGCATGGGGTTGGGTGTCATGCTGTTGGATGACGCCTATCCCGGGTTTCCCGGTGATGTACGCAACCCAAGCGCATTCCCATTCCCGATCCAATATGACATCGCAACAGATGTCAGCAACAAGACCCTGGTTTGGGACGAGGATAAAACCCCGGTCCGGGCGCCGATCATTGCGTCTGCCAAACGACTTGAACGGTATGGCCGTAGGGCAATTGCCGCTGAATGTGGGTACTTTGCCTATTTCCAGGAAGATGTTGCAGCTGCTGTAAACGTACCCGTCTTCACCTCGAGCCTGCTTCAGGTGCCGTTTGCGCAAACCCTCGTCGGCAAAACCAAGAAAGTTGCGATTCTCTGCGCGCAACGTCGCTTTCTTACCGAGAAGCACCTGACAAGCGTTGGAATTGATCCGGATTCAAATCTGGTCATTGGTGGGGCGCAAGACGAGTTGGGCGTCACCGAGTTCAACAACCTTTGGGATCCGGAAAAGCGACCGGAAAAACCGTATGCGAACTACGAAGCCTGTGAGAGCCAGATGGTTGAAGCAACCAAGAAGCTCGTTGCTCGTGATCCCAACATTGGTGCGATTGTCTATGAATGTACAGGCATGCAACCCTTCTCGCGCGCAGCGCAGCGTGACGTAGGTCTACCCATTTTCGACTGGGGGACTTTGCTCCACTACGCTTACTCAGCGGTCGCATCCCGCGATTATTATGGTCACGTATAAATCGCTATCAATGGCGTTCTAGAGGAGAAGGGTTGGCGGCAGTTGGAGAAGTCAAATGAAACGAGGGCTCTTACCACTTAACGCTCTTCGAGCTTTTCGGATGATCGAGGACCCCGACAACAGCTATGTCTCGCTCGACTGCAGCCTGGTGCGCGCGCATCAACAGGCGGCCACCGGCAAGGGCTCAAAAGGGGGACGCAGGCTCTGGGGCGTTCCAGAGGTGGTATGACGACTAAGATCCACCTCGCCACCGATGCCCTTGGCCGGCCTTTGCGCATCATCCTGACACCGGGGCAACGCGGCGATGCGCCGATACCTCTTGCTTTTTCGGCTGTTGATCTGTCTCCCATGGTGTCTGCCTTTTCAGTTCGCTCTACTCAGGAGCTGGCCCTCTCTTGACCGTTAGCGGTCCCCTCGCGAGGTGAGCCAGCTGCAGCTCGAGTGCGCGTGATGATGGTTGCAGTCCTCACGCCAGGTTCAGTCTAGGCGGCCCCAAAGGCCTTCCGCGGCTCAGCCTTCCAGCCGGGCGGTATACCACGCGCCAAACTGGCTAAGCAGATCCTCGGTCGATGCGTATTGACCTGGCTGGTAAGCCCGTGAGTTCACTCCCAGCTGATTATTGCCAACCAGATCGGCATCCTGGCGGGTCGTGACATCCCACAGCCAGACCAACTCATCTCTGCGATAATCGTTACCTTCCTGGCATCCCCGCCGGACCAGCCAGGTGATGTCGGTGCGCGAAGTGGTGGCGGTGAGCGGCACCAGCTGCAAGATCACAATATGGTCGTTGGCAACGTAGATGTAGGTCAGCGGGCCAATGAAGAGAAAGGCCAGGCCGCCGCTGTATTCCTGCAAGCCGCCCATGAGCGGTGCCAGCCCCCGGCCATCTTTGGACGCTGTCAGCCAGCCATCCCGGATCGGCCGCGAGTGGCCGCCGTAAGGCTGCCGTTGGTCACTGCCGCCGCTATAGTCTCCCACGATATGCCCGCGGCCGGACCAGGCCTGGCGCCAGACCTGCACATGCGGCGCATAGGCATCTCTGTCCGCTTCGTTCACGCGCACATAATGGTTGATCTGCGTGTACTCCGGATGTGCGGGCACGCAATGATGGCATTCACGAAAATTCTCGACCGCCAGTTTCCAGTTGCCGGGCATTTCGTAGCGCGCATGCGCAGCAACTTGTGCCTGGGCCGGGTCATTTGCCGCAATCAGCGGATCGAGCCTTTCCATCAGCGCATCAAAATCCGCGATGCCTGGATCGTCGATGGCGGAGAGATTGATGAAAATCAGCCCGTGCCACAAGCGCATTTGGCAAGGGGGCAGCCCATTTGCGGCCTTGTCGTAATCGTCCGGCATCCCACGGGCCTGCCGCAATGTGCCGTCGGTCTGGTAGACCCAGGCGTGGTACGGGCAAGTCAGCAGCTTGGCATTTCCCCGCGGTGACAGGCAAACCCGGCTGCCCCTGTGCCGGCAGACGTTGAAGAAGGCGCGCACCTCACCGTCATAACCGCGGATGACAATGATAGACTCGCCAAAAATCTCATAGAGAAAGTAATCGCCGCTGTCCGGTATGCTCTCGGCATGCCCGGCGAAGAGCCACTGTTTTGCCAGCACCCTTTCGCGGTCCAAGGTGAAGACTTCCGGATCAGTGTAAAACACTTGCGGAAGAGTATGGCCATGGCGATGCGCTTGAAGTGCGGACGCGATTTCGCGCGGCAGCTCTTCCTTGGCAGCGGAACCCGAAACTTGCGCCGGATGTTCAATACCCACTGTCACAGCCCTGTGCTGGGCGGCGCATCGGACAGGAAGTTCAGATACTGGCCAACGTAGTCCATTCCCACCAGTTCGGCAAAACCATCCATAATGCGCTTGGTGACAGGGCCTGGCACGCCGCCTTCGTAACGGTGTCCGTTCAGCGAAGCCACCGGGCAAGCGCAAAGACTGGTTGAGGTGAAAAACGCCTCTTGCGCTTCAAGAGCGGCTTCAAGCGGCAGATCCTGCTCGCGAACCGGAATATTCAACTCACCGCACAGATCAATCACCACCTGCCGGCTGACGCCCGCCAGAACACACTCTGTCGTGGGCGTCAGAACCACGCCATTGCGGACCACAAAGAAATTGCAGCCCGCACCTTCGGCGATATTGCCGTTGTGATCGGGCATGAGCGCCCACGCCCCCGGAAACTCCGCAGACACCTCTTTCTGCGCCAGGATCATGTTGAGGTAGTTATTGGTCTTGGCATTCGGATTGATGGCGCCGGGCGCGATCCTGCAGCGCCCGGTCATCCTGGCATCGATGCCGTTAACGAAGAAAGGCGCCCTCGCCCGCAACGGAATCGGGATGCAGTCGATAATGACTGTGGCCCCGGAGTTTTGCGGAGGTTCCCCGTCAAAATTCTGCAGCCCGCCGGTGACGCGGAGCGTGACCCAATAATCTTCACCGGATCGCAGCATTGGCAGGTTGGCCTGAACCAGGTTTTCCGTCGCATTGATCATTTCCTGGCGCGGCATCCCCGGATCGATCCTGGCGTAGGAGAGGCTCTCGATCAGCCGGTCGATGTGCTCGTCCAGCTTGAAGAGCTTTCCGCCAAAGGTTCTGATCGTGTCAAAAATGCTGTCTCCGTAAACGAGCCCGAGATCTCTGATGGATACGGATGCTTCTCTCTCCGGAACAAGCGCCCCGTTCACATAGGCAATCCGGCCTGCCATCTCGAACCCTCCCATTGTTTTGATAGAAATGCAGCAATCTGGCGGCCGCGTGTCATGCTTGTTTGCGACATTCTCAGGGATTGCCGGTCAAGCAGCCGCTATGGGTCGAAGGTTGGCATCGGCGGAATACGGCCCTTTAGGCAATGAGGAGTTTTTCAATGGAATAGGCCCATTCCTGCCATTCATCTTGTCAGGCGTCTGCGGCGCAGCTTCGCCGGGCCGTCCATTCGCTGCAACCGCGAGATCGAAAAGTTACCGAGGCCGGCTCTGGGGGCGAATCTTCCCTTAGAAAATTGATAGCCGAAGTCCGTTTTGATGAGGCACGGCGGTCAAAACTGTGGGGGTAGCCGGTAAGATTCCCCAATCTCATTGTTATGCTTGGTCACCGGGTCAACTAGGATTTCCGGATCAAGTTCTCCTTAAGCCTCAGAAATGACGGGTCGTTGCTTTGTCTCTCGCTATAAACGAGATAGTATCCGAAGCCTGGGCGGCTGACCGGGGGACCGATACACACCAGTTTACCGGATGCGATCAGATCGTCTTCGATCCCGATCGTGCCAATGCTGATACCTTCGCCGGCACAGACCATGTCGAGCATCGTCGGGTAGCTTTGCACCACGCTCAACGCTTGCCTGCCAGGGTACTCCCCACCAGTCAGCGACAGAAAGCGCTCCCAATCCATCCAGCCAATGCCGTTGGGGTCGCCATGATCCAGCATGAGCCTGGGGTCGAGTGACCGCAGCGGATCCTTCGGATCGAGTTGGGGATGGTCCTTCAGAAAGGATGGGGCTGCAATGATCCGGCATTGCTCGTCAAACAGGTGATCCGCGCAGTTCTCCCCGAAATCGCCATGTCCAAATCTTATGGAGAAGTCGACCCCGGGCTCATCGAAAATCCGATAGTCATCAGAGGTGACAAGGTTGATATTCTTACCGGATGCCGCCCGCATTCCGCTGATCCGGGGCATGACCCATAGATGGGCAACTCCGAAGGAAGCACCGACCACGAATTCATCCTTGTTGGCCGGCAGGATCCCACGCACCCCCAATTCCAGCCTGTCAAATGCAGCCGTCGCAAGATCAGACAGCCTTTGACCTTCGAGGGTCAGTTCAACCTTACTGCCGTGACGCAGAAACAGCGGGGTTCCGATCCAGCTTTCCACGTTGGCGATATGCCGGGTGACGGCAGGCTGCGCGACCGAGAGCTCTTGTGCGGCGGTTGTGAAATTGCAGTGCCGTGCAGCCGCCTCAAAGGCCAGGAGCGCGTTAAGAGGGGGAAGCTTACGGCGCACTTTCGCGCTCCCATCATATCAAAATGTTAGTCCACGATGCCGATTTTTGGGATCGCGGTAAAGGTTTTGCTGATGCAGCCTGACCGAAGCAACCGGAGGGCAGCCATGGACAAGGTCAGTTTCACCCAGATGAAGGACGGCACAAAAGAGGAGTATGAACTTCTGAGTGAACGTGCCGTCGATGATGCCAAGCAAACAGCCGACCGTTTGCTGGAGGCACTGGTCGAACTGGACAGTGAAATGGCGGGTTACCAGATCACCCGCATGGGGCATTCGGTGCAATCAGCCACACGCGCCTGGCGCGACGGGGCGGACATTGACTGGGTCGTCTCAGCGCTGCTGCATGACATCGGGGATATTTTTGCACCCTACAATCATGATGAATATGCCGCTTCGATCCTGCGGCCCTTTGTCCGCGAACAATGCGCCTGGGTGGTGCAAACACATGGCGACTTCCAGATGCTTTACTATGGCCATCATCTGGATGGCTATGATCAGCACAAGCGCGAACGCCACCGCGGCCACCCCTGTTTCGACGACAACGCCGAGTTCTGCGAACGCTGGGATCAGGCCAGTTTCGATCCTGACTATGACGACCTGCCGCTGGAGTTCTTTGCCCCGATGGTGCGCGAAGTCTTCAGCCGCGAGGCCTATGCCCCGGATGTGATCCAAAGCGGCATACGCATCCCATTGGTTCAGCCTGAAATTGCCAAGCAACGCGCGGCGTGACCGCCAGCCCGGAGAACAAGACCATGACCCAAGAAAACCTGCGTGCGCTGGCTGCGGATTACTATGCAAGCCCGGAAATCCACGCCGAAGAACGCGAAAAACTGTTCTACAAGGCCTGGCAATACGCCTGCCATGTCAGTGAACTGGCTGAACCCGGCGATTATGTGGCCACCAGCATTCTGGGTCAGAACGTATTTGTGGTGCGCGATCAGGACGATGAAATACGCGCTTACTACAACATCTGCCCCCATCGCGGCCACAAGCTGGTTGAGGGCACAGGCCAGACCCGCGCCATCGTTTGCCCCTACCATCATTGGAGCTTTTCTCTGGATGGATCGCTGCGCCATATGCGCAAGCGCGACACCAGCCATATCCCTGAACAGAAAGAAGTGTGCCTGAAAACAGTGCGGGTGGACCGCCTGCTGGACTTCATCTTTGTCAATCTGGATCCGGATGCGGAACCGATTGCAGATTACTGGCCGGGGATCGAGGCGCAGGTGCGCGAAAAATGCCCCAAGGTGGACAGCTATGTTCTGGGCAAAACGGCGGCGGCTATTCACGAGGTCGATGTTGCCGCCAATTGGAAGATCCAGATCGACAATTACCTGGAATGCCAGCACTGCCGCCATGGGCATCTGTCTTTCACCGACATGCTGGACATCAACAACCAGACCTATGAGCTGAGCAAGAACGCCGCCTACAACTTTATCCCCGGCAACGGCAAGGCCGACAACATGGCCTATCCGCTGGATCTGGAGCATGACGAAACCGATCTGCATTTCTGGTTCCTGTTCCCCAATGTGGGCATTTCCCAGTTTGCCGGTGTGCCCAATATCACCCTGTTCCAATGGAACCCCATCGGCACCGACCGGGGCCTGCGCTGGAGCATCAACCTGGAGCCCGCCGAAGACACCGACCCTGGGATGCGGGAGCGGCAGGAGAAACGGGCAATTTGGGGGCGCGATGTGCTTCAGCCCGAAGATATTTCATTCCTGCTGTCCGTTCAGGAAGGCATGTCGCAACGCTCGTTCGATCAGGGGTGGTACATCGTGGATTGGGAAAACATTGAGTTTTCCGAGGCGATGATGCGCCATTTCCACACGCTCTATCTGGCCCATATGGGGTGCGGAGAGATGCCCGGGGATGTCTCAACGCGCCTGGTTGAAGAGCCCGCGCAATGAGCGGTGCAAGGCCGCTCACCGGCGTCCGGGTTCTGGACTTCGGCCACTACCTGGCCGGTCCGCTGGTCGGCATGATGCTGGCGGACATGGGGGCCGAGGTCATCCGGATCGACCCGCCTGACGGTCCGCGATGGGATGATCCTGCCTTTGCCATGCTGTCACGCGGCAAACATGTGGTCCGGCTGGATCTGAAAAGCGCGGAAGGTCGGCAAAAGGCAATCGAGCTGGCCAAACGCGCCGATGTTGTGATCGAGAATTTCCGCCCCGGTGTCATGGACCGGCTTGGCGTCGGCCCATCGGTTCTGAGGGCGGCAAACCCCGCCCTGATTTACCTGTCTATGCCCGGCTTTGCCTCAACCGACCCTGAGTTGGCGGGGATGGCGGCATGGGAGGCCATCATTGCCGCCCGCACCGGCCAGTTCACCGATATGGGGTTGAACCGTCGGCTGATGGGGATCAAGGCGTCGTTCTCCCCGCTGCATCTGGCGTCGGCCTATGCGGCGAGCTACGGGTCGATGGCGGTACTGTTTGCGCTCTATTCGAAAGACAAGACCGGCGGCGATCATATCGAGGTGCCGCTGGCGTCGTCGCTGTTTGAGGGGCTGGCCTACAATCACGAACAGATCGAAGATTACCCCGACCGCTACAAATCCCCGCGCGAACTGGAACTGGACCGCCGGGCGCGCATGGGTGAACCCTGCAATCTGAGCTTCGCTGAGCTGTCGGAATTTCTGGACCCGTTTTACCGCACCTATACCTGTCAGGATGGGCGCGGGTTTTATGTTGTGGCTGGCAGCATTGCGGCTCATCCCGCACGCGTATTGGAAACGCTGGGGTTGGAACACCTGCTGGAAGATCTTCCAGTTTTTGACCCTTACTTGGACACCAAAGACTGGCCGGACGAATGGACGCTGAGCAATTACCCGGTCGGAGCTCTGGACCGCGCAAGGATCGCAGAGGCGATGAAGGCCGCCTTCTTGACCAAGCCCGCGCATGAATGGGATGCGCTATTTGGCGCGGCCAAGGCCCCGGCAACCGCGCAGCGCAGCACCGCTGAATGGCTTCACGATCCGCATGCGTTGGCGTCTGGTTTGATCTTGTCCGTTGATGACCCAAGCTATGGATTGATGCAGCAAATTGGCAATGTCGCCTGGTTGGCTTCAGACACGGGTGCAACGGTCAAACACGCCCCGTGCGATGGCAGTGCCTTGGTCGAGACGATCCTGGCCGAAGCGCCACGCGATGCTCTAACGGGGAGTGAAAGCGCTGGCTGGCTGGACGGTTTGAAAGTCGTCGATCTGACCAATGTGATTGCAGGCCCGACGATTGGTTCAACACTTGCGCGTTTCGGCGCCAAGATCACCCATGTTCAACCAGTCAGGCCTTCGGTCGATCCGTGGAATGCGGTTGTCTTTGGACTTCAGGCAAACCGGGGAAAGGAGAGTATTCTGCTGGATCTGAAGTCCAAAGCCGGGCGCGAGGCGCTCAACCGCCTGATTGCGGAGGCCGACGTTGTCACCCTGAATGCAACGGACGATCAGCGGGACGCTTTGGGACTGTCGGCAAGCGATCTGGCTCTGATCAACCCCCAGGCAATTCTGGTGCAGCTTGATGCCTTTGGCGGGCCGATCCGGGGGCCGAAATCAGATCACCTCGGCTATGATGACCTGGCGCAGGCGGCAACGGGCATCATGACCCGGTTTGGCGGCGGTAAAGAGACCCCGGAAGAGCATGCCCACGCCGGTACGATCGATGTTCTGGCTGACTTGACGGCCTGTGTCGCCTTGGGCGGTGCCTTGTTGCAAAAGCAACGTACCGGCAAGGTTGATATTGCCCGATCATCGCTTTCGGCAGGCGGGAACATGATACAGGCGCAGTTCATGTATGACTATGCCGGCCGCGCTGCATTCGATGAACCTTCCGGCCGCGCAGCTTTAGGATCTGACGCGTTCTACCACTGTTACGAAGCATCGGATGGCTGGTTTTTCTTTGCGGCTCCAACCGAGAAACGTGACCGGTTGGCGGTGACTACTGATCTGGCCGGGCTGGCGCAATGCCCCGATCTGATCAGCCGGCTGGCGCAGCGGTTCAAAACCAAGCCCATCGCCTATTGGGCGGAACATCTGAATGCGGGAGCAAGCGCTGTGGTTCCTTTGGCCTCGATGCTGGAAACGCGTGACGACGCCCTGGAAACCGATAGCAACGGCCCGGCCGATATCGAACAAGCCACCTATAGAGCTGTGCGCCACGACACCCACCCCATGGGTCATTGGTGTGATCTGGCTGCGCCCAATGCCATCCGCCCAGAGCGTGCGCAGATAAGGGTGCCCGGCCCAGCACCAAAATACGGCAGTGACACAAGGGCCGTGTTGAGGCGGGTTGAGTTCTCTGAACGGCAGATCGACGACATGCTCGCCGAAGGTTCCGCTGAAGAAAGTTGGTCGGTGAGTTACTTGCCGAAATAGCCGGAGTTCAACTGTTTCTCGGCCATACAAAGCTGGATGGCACCGTTTGATACCTTGGCGCTGAACTTGAAGATGCGCTGGCGATCTCAGAAGCCGTAGAAATCTAAAGGTATGGGCCGTCTTCACGGACGGCCCATTCCTGCCGTTCATCCATGACAGTGCTCGCCGCAGTGCGGCCCGTCAGACCGGACTTTCGCCGAGCTGCAATAATCTTTGCCTGCTCGAATTCACAGTTTGCGGGACTAAGCCGACCTTAGGAAATCGAGCGATACATGCATAATCGTTTCCCATGCGTCTGTTCCTGGCAGAGGCACGTGATTTCTACCTTCCACTATTCTCAACTGCGCATCTCGCAGCAAAGAGGCCAGCAGGCTAGATTGGCTTATTGGATTGACGGAGTCTTCAGTTGTGTGAACTACGAGGACCGGCACCCGTACTTGGTCGAGGAGGTTTGATACGTCGAAGGTGTCTATCGAACGCCTGAGTTCGATCGCAGTGTCCGGTGATGCAGAGGCCAACTGCATCTTGCACATGTCATCAATCTGTGCCGCCGATGCATCGGGCATAAATAACGTCGCATAAGCCTTGCCAAATGCACCGCTTGGCTTGCCCCAACCTTCTGATATTAGGTCAAGGAAGGTATCCGCCTGAACAGAGTTAGGTTCGGGCTCACGGACGGCGCGGCCCTGAAAAAAACCACCGTACAAGACCATTCGGCTGACGCGCTCAGGATAGGCGGCCGCGAATGCCAGTGACACAGGCACCCCTTGTGAAGTCGCCCAGATCGGGAAGCGTTCGAGTTCGGCGTCGTCGGCCACAGCAAGCATGTCCTCGACCAGCCGTTCAAGCGCGAAGTCCGTCGCGGAGGTTCCCGAAAGCCCGGTCCCCCTCTGATCGTATCGCGTTAGAGAAAAATGTGCGCCAAGGCGATCAAGCGTCGGTCGCCTGACTTCACTCTCCCAATCCATATTCAGATGCGTCAGGAATTGCCCGGCCCTCATCAAAGGCAGACCTTCGCCGCTTGTTGCGTAGGCGATGACAGTGCCATCCGCCGATCGAGCAGCTTTGGTGATCTGGCGATCAGAACGTGGTGTAGGTGTATCAGGGCTTGTCCACGCAACGCAGAAGATTTCAACAGAGAACCGATAACCCCGCTTACTCAGCGTCTCGAGCATGCGGTTCGCACGATCGTTGTCGCCAATGGCTCGTCTGACTGCATTGATCCTGGTTGAAATAGTTGAATCTGAGACAATCCTGCCATCCCAGACATATTCAACAAGGTCGTCGCGCGAGATCACTACTCCTGGATTCCGCAAGAAGTATTCCAACAAGTCGAAAACCTGCGGCTCAAGACGTACGGATTTACCTGACTTCCAAAACATCTGCCGACCAGTATCGACAGCGCAATCTCCGAAAGTGACCTTCATAGACAAAGCATGACTCAATGTGGGCAATCCGAGAAGGCAGAAAAATTTCTCAAGAAAATCTGGATGCTCTCTTCAAGTATTCGCTCGCCCGCGAAGGCACAGTGTTCACGTCGCAAAAGGAGCAAACACATGCCAACCCCTAATTCTCAGATGCCTGACCTTCGCCAAATCGGCGCTGATTGCGCATTCGGTCGCAGCCAGCAGTGCGATTACATATTTACCGCCGTCCGTTCAGTGTTCATTCGACTTCGCCATTTTGCCATAAAAACGCAAGACCATAGAACGCAAAAATAGGTTCCGAAATCTTCTTCACCGCGCCAACACCAGTGTCTTTTTTGGGCTCTCTCCCGACACCGGAGCCTACGCAGCATTCGGCCAACGGGCATCCTTGATCAAGGCGAAGACGGCCCAAAGCTGCCACCCAAGACCTTCCAGTCTTCTGCTTTGCAGCTTCCCCAGAGCAGCCATTCGCAGTCAGGTGCAGAATTTCAAGAACAGGCGAGACAAAGTATGAACTCGCTGCGGTTGCTCGAGCGTCAGCGATTGGCCAACGCGTCGAGCCCAATCCGTGCCTCACACTAAGATCACTTCGGCCCAAAGGCGTTCGCGACTGCGAGCATTCTTACTTCGTGAAAACCTGACGTTTCCCATCAATACTGTGACTGCAATCCCAGCAAGAATGCGGAGACCATGTCGGATATTTCTGCTTCGCGCTCCTCGTCCACTTCTTTTCCGTTCAGCCATGTGACGCTCAGGAAGACCAAGATCATCGACCGGCGGGCAATCGCCAATTGCCCCAGCTTTCGCCGCCCAAGCGCATCCAGTCCAAGATGACGGCTGATCAGCTCGGCTTCGATATCCAGCCCCTGAACAATAATGGCCTCGTTTTCATCAAAGGCATCACGGGTGGGGTCGTGGGCCTTTGCGAAGTCGTCCAATGACAGGCTTACGATTCCCTTCCGTTCAGCCAAATAGCGGGTCGTCCGCCTGTTGAGTTCCCGAATTGCATCTTCACCGTCCAACTCCTCAGGCAGATCCAGCAACAAGTGCTCTTCTGCCAGGGACTCCCCAATGAGAGCTGTCAGGATGGCGCCCAGACCTTTGAAATGCTTGTAGATAGACGCAGGCTCAATCCCAACAATTCGGGCGATTTCTCTTATTTTCAATCCAGATGCGCCCTTCTCGCCAGCCAGTTTCTCGGCTGCGGCAAGAATGGCGTCACGCGTCGCGAACCCCTCGTATTCCCGGGCAATTTCTTTTGGCCGTCCCACCATGGCTTGGTGTCATCTCCTGTATTTCAGGGCCTCCTCTTGACTTCTTTGCTAACGTTGTTAGCTAAGGCAAACAATGTTAGCTTTGAGGGGCCTATATGAGACTGCCTGCCACGTTTGCCACCACGGCGCTGATTGCGCTGGCAACCACTGCGAATGCACAGAACAGCCCGATGACCGAAGTCGCGGTTGGCGTCTTCCACTTTTTTGCCATGGGATACTCCAGCATGGTGGTTGTTGGAGACGACGGCGTCCTCGTGACAGACCCGTCTTTCACGCCGCGGGCTGAGATCCTGAAAGCAGAACTCGCAAAAGTCACGGACAAGCCCGTTACTCACATCGCTCTCAGCCACGAGCATTTCGACCACATTGGCGGGACCGAAGTGTTCGAAGGCGCCGAGATCATCCTGCAGGAAAACGGCCTGGATGTTCTGAAGCTGTCGCCGCTCATGCCCATGCCAGCCATCACCGTGTCGTTCGACGACAGCCACACCGTGGACCTGGGCGGCCAAACCGTTGAGTTGCATCACCTCGCCGTGGCCGATGGCGTCGCGACCACCGTTGCACGCGTGGCGGACAGCGATGTCGTATTTTCGGTGGACATGTACATGCCGCGGGAATTGTCGCCGCATGAGTTCAAGGAGGACACCAACTTTGTTGGCTCGGCCATTGTTCTGAACACTTTGGTGGATTGGAACCCGGCCTACGCCATCAACGGGCATTCAAGCGGCAACAGTGTCGAGGCTCTTCGGGAAAACGCCGCGTTTTTGAATGAGCTGCAAGCGAAAGTAGAGGCCCGTTTTCAGGAGGCATTTGCCAGCGGCAATCCGTCTGCGCCGGTGGAGCTGCTCTTTACCATTCCGAACGAGATCGAGATGCCCGAATATTCGGACTGGAAAAACTACGACACCGCCTTCCCCGGCTACGCGCGCCGCATGGCTCTGTCCGTTTTCCACGGCGGCTGAACGGCAATGCCCTGTTCCGGGCGGCACAAAACTCAATCTGCAACAAACACAAAAGGGAACCCAACATGTCCGTCATGTCAGTTGGAAAGGAAGCCTATCTTCTGTTCAGCTTCACAGAGGAAGGAGATATGAAGAATTTTGGCGAATATGCAAAAGCCTCTAACGACGTTCTCGAGCAGTTCGGAGGCGAGCTCCTTGTTATAGGCGCGCGGGAGGCCTCCATTTCCAAGTTCGAGGGCAAATGGCCGGAAGGCGCAGGTCTTACCCTGATACGGTTCCCCTCCCGCGAAAACCTTGAGAACTTCTGGAACAGTGATGAATACCAAGCCATCATTGACCTTCGGACAGCGATTTTGCCGGCCAATTTCACCATTGGGTTCTCGCACGGTTGGCGGGGCGAAGCCGCCTCATAACCCTTACGGCACACCTCGATGAAAGACAGAATCATGTTCAGTTCAATCGCTAAATCCGCTGCAATGGCAAGTCTTATCGCTTGCGCAGCCGTGCTGCCCGTCCAGGCTGAAATGGCAAAAAGCTCATACAGAATTGCGCTGGATGAGGCAGAATTCTTCCAGCCTGAGGGCGCACCATTCGAGCTGGCTGTCCTTTGGGGCAATCCCCAGGAAGGACCGTCGGCGGTCCTGATGAAATTCCCGCCGAACTTTCCCGGAGCGATGCACTCACACACCCATGGATACCACGGTATGGTCGTAAGCGGTGCGTCAAAGCACTATGTCAAAGGGGAGAGCGAAGCCGAGGTGCCGCTGCAAACCCCTGGAGACTACTGGTATCAGCCGGGCGGCGAGCCACACAATGACTCCTTTCCCACCGATGAACCTACGGTTCTGTTCATTCAATGGGACGGCCCAATGGACGTTCACTTCCACCCGGAAGATTAGATCTCAGGTCAAAATGGAGGGGCATGTGTCCCTCCAGACGCATTTCTCCGGAATCGGCCCAAAGCAGCCCTTGATCGGGGGTCCCGTAGCTCCAGCGCAGCTTCCCCAGAGCGGCCATTCGCAATCAGGTGCAGCATTTCAAACCAACCAATGCCTCCGTGGCGGGACGGAGCCGCCTTTCGCCGCATATTCAGCTTGGACAGCCCCACACGTTTGCTTTGGGCAAGAACCGGACTTTGCTGAATCCGGTAAAGCACACCTTGTTGCCACCGTGAGGCTGGAGAGGGCTGCAGTGCAGCTTCCGCTTTTCCGCCGCTCGTGTTTCCTGCGGCATTTTTCGAAGGCCGAAGAACCGCACCACAGTATGGAGCTGCCGTTATTGGTCCTTGTCCCGTCATCCCGCATCATGCCGGAGGCGGCGCCCGGCCAGGTCTTCTGCCGCCGACTAGGAAAGAAACTGGCCCGCATTGGTCTGCTAGCGTCCAAAGAAACCAGGTCCCGAAATAGACAAAGGCAACGAGGAGCATGAATTCAAACCACCAGGGCGCCGAAAACTGAGCCGCAACCGCCAGTCCAACCAAGGTCAGCGGAAAGTGCAGCACATAAAAGGGAAACACTGCGCGGTTTAACTCGCGCAGCAGCGGACTTGATCTGCTGAGATACCGTGCAGCCAGGCCCAGGGCTGCTACACACCAGCACCAGGCTGTTGCCGCCTCGATTACCGAAAAGGCAGTCGTGTTCGGTGGGGTTAAGCCCGCAGAGAGCCAGCCCCCAGCCGCAAGCGTCTGGCCCGCTGCGGGATCCTCTAGCAGCGTGATTGCGAGCAGCGCGGCCTTGCTTCCGAAAAGCAAGACCGCGCAAGCCAGAAGCCACCAGGCATGCCCGCACGCCCAGTCCAGAAAACGGACATGATCGGCGCCGATCAGATAGCCGCCCAGGAAGAACAGGAGGTAGAGGACAAACTGATAATTGTCTCCTGCCAGGGCGGCTGCATAGGGCTTAAGGACAGCAACGGCCGCCGCCGACAGAAGGACCAGGATCGTCAGCAATGCAACTGGCCGCGGCACCCGCGGCCCAAGGCGCCGCCGAACGAGGAAGACTGGCCAGCACAGCACCGTGTAGAGTGTGAGGTTGATCAGGAACCAAAGGTGCTGAACCTGCTGCAGCTCCGGTTCCGTCGCCCAGCTCCACCAGAAGGAAGGAAAAGCCTCAGTCTCTCCCGTCAAGGCCGCGATGGCATAGCCGCCGAAGACATTGATGAAGAAGGTGCCGAAAAGGAGAGGCGCCCCGAGCCGCAGGAATCTCCGGCTCATGAAGCCTGGCCCTACGCCCCTCAAGGTCAGAAACCAGGTGCCGACACCGGCAATCATGAAGAGCGACGGAAGACGCCAGCTGTGGCTCCAATAGATAAACAGGGTCAACCCGTCGCCCGCCAGCCGGTCGTTCACGAAGTGGTAGATGCCTATCCCCCAGTCAACAAAGCCAACGGCGGCATGGTGCGGAACCAGCAATGCAAAGAGAATAATCCGGAGCCAGTCGAGTTCGTGCCTTCTCGTCATTCGATACCTCCTGCCGGATCTTCGGACCTCCGGTCGGCACAATCGGCGCGATCAGACCGCGCTGTCCGGTAAATCCGCCACCATGCTTAACGTCTGCCCTTGAGCTGACGCGGTCAATGGGTTTGGGGAGCGGCCAGCCAGCGGTCACATTTGCAGAGGATGACACGCCCGTTTCAGGATGCGAAGCGCCCGTCTGTTCTCTACGCAGCGGGCGATCAGACCGAGCCCCACAGTACCGAATGCTGCGTGCGACACAGATGTCCGCTTCGCTGAACCGGTTTAATCAAACATGCGAGGGTGTGCCCGGCAGCCAACGGCAGCAATGGGCTCTTTGTAACCATGAAAGGATCGGCCTTTATCGTGTTACCCTGAGCTGCCAATGTCGGATTGGCGATGCGGCGGATCGTGGCGGATTGGAGGAACCGCCATGACTATCGCAAATCTACCAGCCATACGCGCCTGCCGCCCTGCTTGGAACAAGGGACGGGTTGTTGGACAGAAACGTCCGCTGATGCCGAAACATGTTTGGGCCATCCGGGTACGATTGGAAATCGCGGAGAACCATCGCGAGCTAGCTCTCTTCAATCTAGCTATAGACAGCAAATTACGCGGTTGCGACCTCGTGAAGCTGAAAGTCGCAGATGTGTTCGCCTCTGGTCAGGTCAAAGAACGCGCCTCAATCATTCAGAGCAAAACCCGGCGGCCGGTCAGGTTTGAGATCACTGACGGAACGCGCAACTCGATTATGCGATGGATGAAGGAACCCCTTATGATCGGGTCCGAATACCTCTGGCCAGGGCGGTTTCACGAACGGCTGCATATTTCGACGCGCCAGTACGCACGTCTGGTCCGCGAATGGGTCAAGTCCATCGGTCTGGATCCGACTTCATACGGAACACATTCAATGAGGCGAACCAAAGTTGCGTATATCTATCGCAAAACCGGCAATCTGCGTGCTGTCCAGCTTCTGCTTGGACACACCAAGATGGACAGCACAGTTAGGTATCTCGGAGTTGAGCTCGAAGATGCCTTGGCAATCTCTGAAGCCATTGAAATCTAGTTGCAAAGGGCCGCCGACAGTGCGGCCCTTGCCAGACATTCACAGCTTTCTTTCAGCCACCCGGAAGCGGTCGTTGGTGCTGGGTGCGGCATTGCTCCCCTTCACTGGGTGGAAGAAAGCGAGCCCTCCTAAGACAGCATGGTCATAAAACTAAACTTCACCGAGGATAACTCACAGATTGGACGGGATCAGCCTGTCCCAGGGCCGGTGAAGACGTCCAATTGGGTCTTCCCTATCATTATGTGTTCAACCCTAGACTATTCAATACAGATTGCGTGACAGCGGCGGTATCAGCAGCCCCACCCAGGTCCGGAGGCAGCAAACCTGCAGTCAATGCGTCATCCACGGCCTGTTCAATGGCTCGTGCGGCATGAGGCTTTCCAAAGCCATGCTCGAACATCATTGAAACTGACAGGATTGCGCCCAGCGGGTTGGCGATGCCCTGTCCTGAGATATCCGGTGCGCTGCCATGGGTCGGCTCGTAGAGCCCGCCCTTCACGGGGCGCCCAGACTTTGCGGCCGCGGGCAGGGTTGCCGAAGGAAGCATGCCCAGGGACCCCGAGACCACAGCGATCAGGTCCGAGATGAGATCCCCAAAGAGATTGTCACCCAGCAGCACATCAAATTCCCGCGGGGCGCGTGCCACTGCAAACAGTGCGTAATCCATCAGCAGGTGGCTGAGTTCGATATCGGGGTATTCGTCGCGCCCGATCCGCTCGACCGTTTCCCGCCAGAGTTTGCCGCTCTCCATCACGTTCGACTTGTCCAGCGAGGTGACGTGCCCGCGCCGCCCGCGTGCCGCCTCAAAAGCGCAGCGGGCGATGCGCTCAATCTCTGCCGAGCGGTATTCGCTGATTTCAAAGGCCCGGATCTGACCATCGTTCAGCACCTCGCGCCCCCGGGGTTCGCCGTAGTAAATGCCACCCGAGTTTTCCCTCACCACCAGCAGGTCAGCCCCTTCCACGACCTCGCGCCGGTAGGGTGTCGCTGGCAGGAGCGCCCGCCATGCACGCGCCGGACGCAGGGCGTTGTAAACATCCAGCTCGATCCGAAGCCGGGTAAGCCCGTCGGTTTCCGTGACCGGCCCGTCGATCTTGATGTTGTCCCATTCCGGCCCGCCCACGGCACCAACCAGAATGGCATCCGCCGCGCGGGCCTTGGCGGCCACCGCATCGGTGCAGAAGGTGCCATGCATGTCCCAGGACGCGCCGCCGAGAAGGTCCTCCTCGATCTCAACCGCCACACCAAAGAGATCCGCAGCCCGGCGCAGCACTTTTAGCGCGCTGGCCGTCACCTCCGGCCCGATATGGTCGCCGCCGAGCGCCAGAACTTTGAACGGAGCGCTCATCCGGCCATTCCCTGCGGCAGCACCAGATGCATGGCGTCCGGGTCCAGGTCGCGCTGCAGCAGGCGCATGCTGGAGTGGAAATCGTCCAAGTCGACCGAAGACGTGAGAACGGCACGGGGAGGCGTTTCGGGTGTGAACCCCGTCCGCCCGTGCAGCAACCGCTGATTGTCGAACAGCAGCCCTTCGCCTGCCTTCAGATCCAGTGTCAGGCGAAGTTCGTCACTGTACAGCAAGTCAAACAGCCGTTTCAGCGCGCGGTAGACCGGAACAACCTGATCGGCAGGCACATCCAATGGCGAGATCTGCCTCTCGTTCATCCGCACCCCGCAGACCTCGCCCCGGCCGTCCAGCCGGATGAGCGGCAGGCGGGACTTGTACCAGCGCATATTGCCATGGCTGTTGTCGCCAGGGTCAAAGCGCTGGCAGGTCACAGGCGTGTTGCACAGCAGCTCGAACTCCTCAGGCCATTGCGCCTTCAGGCGGCGAACGGCTTCGAACCCGTCCACCAGCGTCGAGGCCCCGCCGTTCGAGCTGGGCCGCAGAACCTGGAACACGGTGATGCCTATGGCGGCATAGCGGTAGGGTTCATCCACATGCGGATCCAGCGGGCCGGTGGTGTCTCCCACATTGGTCACAGTTGTCTTCTTTTTCAGCGTGTAAGTACCGTAGTGCGTCTGCCGCTGCGCGCCCGCCAATTGGATCATCCGCTGGCTTTCTGACCGGTCGGTTGGCGCATCCACGATCTTGCAGAAGCCGTAATCCCGCACTGTTTCGAGGATTTTCAAACGCGCCGCAGGGTCAGCCTCAGCTTCAGCCAGAGACCCAACCGGAATATCCGCGCTGATGGATCCGTCCCAAAGGATCGGCTGCACACGCCTGCGGACACGCTCAGCCTCAGAGTAACAGTGATTGCGCAGCCAGCGCGCCGCGTATTCCGACCGGTGCCCGTCCGGCCAGAGGACCTGAACGCTATTGTCCGCCACTTCCGCGCTCTCGATCGGGATGTCTTCATCTATATGGTGCAGGCGGATGCCGCGCACGCCGGTCTCAGGCGTTCCGCAGACGGGGCACCAGCATTGATGACGCAGCCAGATGGGATGAAACCGGCTTTCGTGGCCGTCCTCAAAGACAACGGTCAGAAGACCGGTCTCTGCAGAAGCTGAGCTGATACGGTGGCGTGCTGATAGCATGAACTGTTCCTCGCGGGTTTCCTGTCCGCAACTAGGCCGCCAGCGAATACATTTGACAAATTCCAATTCAACACATGATGGTTGAGCTAAGCTCAAATATGGAGCGCACATGCTGCCCGACCCCAAAGACCCCTCCTATCTGGGTGCCCTCGTCTATTTTCACCATGCTGCGGAAAGCCTGAGCTTTTCCCGGGCGGCCCAGGCACTGAACGTGACGCCGTCGGCCGTCAGCCACCGCATTGCCGCGCTGGAAAACACACTCGGGAAACGGCTGTTCGAGCGCCGCGTGCGGGAAGTCCGGCTCACCCAGGATGGTGCCGAACTGGCACGGGCCACAGCAGTGATCTGGAACGAGCTCAAAGAGATCACGGGGAAATTGACAGCCCAGGAGGTGCTGCGGGTCTCGGTCGGGCCCTATCTGTCCTCGCAATGGCTCATGCCCCGGATCGGCGCGTTCGAAGCACAGCATCCCGGTCTGCGGGTAGATTTGATCCATATGATCGGACAGCCGGATTTCGGCCTGGCCGATGTCTCGATCATCTGGGCCGAACTGGATAGGCCCGCAGCGGGAGCGACACTGCTGTTTGATACTAACGCCATCCCGGTTGCCGCGCCTGGAGTTCCGACAAGCGGAAACTTCTGGGAGGAAGTACTGCCGCCCATCCACTACCGCGACCGCTCAACCTGGCGTCATTGGCTTTCGACAATCGGCGCCCCCGCAGATTTTGCAGAACGCGGCGAAATCCTAGAAGAGCCGCATATGGTTCTGGAAGCTGCTGCCTATAGGAGGGGCATTGCGATCGGTTTTCTGCCCTTTATCGGCAAGTTCCTGGAACAAGGGCGGCTTGTTCAAGTGGGAACGCATTCTGTCCGCTCCAACCGGGGCTACCGGATGGAGGTAAACTCGGACGGTCGCCCTGTGGCCACACTGTTTGCCGATTGGGTAAATCACCGGGCAAAAGAGGATGTGAATTATACAGCGACGGGAAAGCAATCCGGGTCAACTTGAAGGGTAGACACCGCAATCTCAAAACGATGGGTCAGATAAAGAACTTGGTCGCGTCAGATTGCGCTGCAGGGGCAAGCTGAGGGCATCGTTTGGTTGCTTGGAGCCAAGGGGTCACTGTTCATATTCACCCGCTGAGAATGCTGGTAAACCGGCCTCATCGACAATCCAATCCCGGAAGGCTTTCAGCTGCTCCTGCTCTATCGCATCCGGCGGGCAAACGGGCTGAAGCCGGTTTTCTGCCCTTCGTGCCAGTTGCTTCGACACGCTCCGAGATCCGAGATGGCTTCGTTGCCGCCTTGCGGCTGTGCAGAAATCAGCTGGCCCAAATGAACGTTGGAATGTCAGCTTCAACAGATGACCCCACAAGATCTAGCTCTTGCAGAGAAGGTCCGCATTCCGCCCCTTGCTACAGTGGCCCGTTTCCTGGCTCCCTATGCGAGATCCTCGTCAGCCGCGCTTCATCTTCCGGCTCCCATTTCTCGCGCAGGCCGCGAACATAATCCGCGTCATGCTTCAGCTTTTGCCGCTCCTTGGCGAGGACGCGTTTCACGGTCCGGGCCACCAGTTGAGCAATGCGCGTGACCATTCCCATTGCTGGACGGATTTCTTTCAGCTTTCCCTCCCTCACGCCCTTGGTCTTCGGAGCTGTCGCGCCCCAAGCCAGGCCTGCCTGCTGATCTGCAGACGCCTCCCGCCAGTAGATCGCCCCATCAGCAACCAGATTCAATCCGCTTTCAATCGCATCCGTGATGACCTCCGCCTCCGCTGCTTTCAGCCGGACCTTTTCTTCTGCCTCCTGCAGCCTCGTCTCCTCAGCCAGCCGGGCAGCCCGGGCCTCAGCAACTGCTTTCTCTTCCTGGCCGCGGTGCTGAACCATCTGCAGCAGCTGAGCGGCCAGATCAGATTTCTCCGCCTTCGCGGCGTTCAGCACCTGCTCGGCCTGTTGCCTTTCTTGGATAATCCGCGCGCGTTTTTCCTCTTCGGCCTTCCGCGCTGCCGTTTCGTCCCGGTACTTTTCTGCAGCTTCTTCCGCCCTTGCCTCATACCCCTTAACCCTCGGCTCCAATGCCCCGACCTCAGCCACAATTTTCTTTTTCAGAGCATTCGCGGCGTCAGCCGCTTTTTCCTTCTGCACAGCCTCTGCCTCCGTCGCATCGCGGCGGCGGATCATCTTTGCAGTTTCCCGCGCGGCCCGCTGTTTGCGGGCCCGCGCCTCTTTCACCGCGCGCTTGCGCGACTTTTTGACCGTGGCCTTGGCCAGGTCCCGGCCGTTTTCAACGGCCGCCTTTGCCTCATCCAGAGCATCGCCCAGGATGCGCTTCTTCTCCGCTTGCGCCTTGAGGCGCTCCTCGGCACGCCACTTTGATGGCGGCACATGCTGCCGCCGCTCGGGCAGAGGTTTTCCCTCTGCCCGCGCCTGGCGCCGGGCCTCGGCACGGCGCTCCCCCCGGGTGATCCCGATTGTCTCGAAGGCCTCTCCGGCAAGATTCTGGGCATGCTCATAGCTTTTGATGAGCGGGTTCTCAGATGCCTGCAGCAGGATCTGATGCCCGCGGTTGGCGGATGGTTTCTCGGTCCAAACGGCCACGACAAAGTGGATATGGTAAGCCTCCTCATCGACGTGGGCACTGGCATAGCGCAGCTGACCATGTGGAAAGTTTTGACCGAGGAACGACATGGCGGTTTTGCGGAAAGCAGAGACACGTTCCGGATCCCATTCAGAGAGCCCTGCCCCGCCCAGCCAATCTTTGTTGACTGTGATGATGCCTTCCCGAAGCGGACCTCTGCTGCAGGACCGCCAGGGGTCTGCAGGCCCTTCCGCCTCCAGCTTCCTGGCGTCCTTCATGCGTGACTTGGCCTTCAGCGCGCGCAAATGCTCCTCGTGATTGTGACGGCGCATCTCAGCAATTTCGCCGCGTATCTGCTGCTGCCAGCCCGGCTCGCCGGCCAGCACCTGGTTCAGCCGCGACAGCTCCTGGTCGACATGATCCAGGTCGCCGCCGCCGCGCTTGTCATGCATCTTGAACTTGCCGAGGCCCTGCGGAAACAAGCCTGCAAAGCGCAGCACAACCGGTGCCTCATCAAGAATTACGGGCTGGGCTTGGGTGAACTTGGGCTGTAGGGTCATCTTGCTGCTCGGATCTGCTTCTCTGATCCGAGTCTCCGCGAAGACGAAGAAAATCCCGATAGGCTTATTTTTGTTTTTGTGAGGCTTGTACTCACTAGGCAAGTTGCAATCCCGGGCTGGGCCCCGGAATTGCAACTTACCAGTTCGCGAGGGGGATACCCCCTTCGATCCCCTCCTCGTCAGCTTGTTTCAGGCCTTCGCCTTCAAAAGCTTCCTGCGGCCAGCAGCCTGCTGGACCCGCCCTGCCGGGGGCCGTGGATGACTTATTCTTTTTGGGGTTTTCTGGGCCTCAAGAATGGGAGCAAATACGACTTCAAGCTCAGCGTCGTTACTTCTGATCTCCGCTTTCTAAGTTGGCATCCAAGCCAATCTCGATCAAACGCCGAATAGCTTCATTTTCTGACTGCAAGCGGTTTTCGAACCTGAAGTCGGCAATACGTTTTGCCTGTTCTTCTGTCAGATTCACAAGTTTCTTTACTGGGTAGACTGTCTGCTTGGCCATAGGACACCACTAAGCGATATGCAGCATATTGACAATACCACATATAACGCATATGCTCGATATGCGGACGGTAGAGGTGTCGTTACCACCTTACCGTCCTAGTCACACTGACCTCGACTAGGAGACCAGCATGACTACCACTCCCG
This sequence comes from Leisingera sp. ABD4_442, assembly GCF_056160905.1. NCBI lineage: Bacteria > Pseudomonadati > Pseudomonadota > Alphaproteobacteria > Rhodobacterales > Roseobacteraceae > Leisingera > Leisingera sp. ABD4_442. The sequence goes on from NZ_JBSWYB010000008.1 coordinate 161,037, forward strand.
TTATCACGTGCCTTCGCACGGCAAAAGACCCGTGGCCCGCATCTGTCGCAGATGACGGCCCCGGCTTCATCGCCCAAACTTTCGACACGCTGATCGAGGCAATGGACGAAGCCCTTACTTTGGAGCGTGATCTGTCGCACGCGCTCTCCTGGGATCCCGCATCCACCGATATCCAAGAGGCCGCAGAAGCCAAATGGCAGGATTGCTTGTCGCTAAGCGGTGAGATCTTTACCGCATCTCCGGCCTCCGCATCGGACCAACCGCTGCAGCGCATGAGCATGCTGCTGCACTTTCTGATCGAGTCCACGGGACCGGAAGAGGCTCGCAGATTTCAGCAGCTGTACTTTGAGAACCAGGAGCTGTTCAGCGTCGAGGACGCTGTACTTCGGCCCCTGATGCAAACAGCCGCACGTCAGATGAACGCACTCGTCGAACTCTCCTTAGCGGCTGAAGCGCAGAACTTACTTCCGATCTAAACCCAACCTCCCAGCATTCTTCTGACCCGCCCCGCAGCGGACACACTCGCTGCGCCCGGCTCAGCCATGCCATTTCTGAAGTTTCAGCAAGCGCCAGTTCCAGCGCCTGCCCTGCCCCTTTTTGCCTATGCGGAGGCTCCCATGCCCCACTCCACCTGCGAACATTTCCCGCAAACAGTCCATCCCCACTGGCGCGCCGCCGCCAGCGCAAAAGGTTTCAAAATCGTCCAGCGCATCAAAGACCGGTATCATCTGCTTCTAGCCTGCCAAAGCTGCGGTCTGACACATGCCAGCAAGATCTTTGTTCTCATGAACAGCCAGCCGCAGTGCCCGCACTGCATTCAAGACCGGTGGCAGGCCGACGCTGTGGCCGCAGGTTTGAAGTGGGCAGGCCGCGACCCGGAAGACCGGCACTATGCCCACTATATCGCCCCCTGCGGCCATAACTTGCGCCGGCAATTTGAGATGGTGAAGCGGGCAGCCGAAGGCCTTTGCAGTGTACGGTGCGAGATTTGCCACGCTGACAAAGAACAGGCTGAAGCAGAAGAACGAGGGTGGCACCTGATCGGAGAAGACACAGGTGGCAACCAGAACTACCGTCTGTACCGGCATGCGTCCTGCGGCCATGTACAGCGGATCGCCCGTGCCAACATGCAGACCGGCCGGTTTCAATGCAGCAACTGCGGCGAGGGCTGGAGCAGTGCGCCAAGTTTTCTCTACGTCATGAAGCTTAAACTCGCCAAAGGTGCCAAGCTGATCAAACTCGGCTACAGCCGCGATCCCGTCTCCCGCCTTTACCACCAACTTCTGAAGACCAAGGAGACGGAGGCGCAGGTCCTGCGGACAGTTCCCATCAGCTCCGGCCACACGGCTGTGCAAATTGAGAAAGGCCTGCATGCGCGGCTGAAGGCAGAGCACCCCGACAGCGTCGCGCCGCCAGACCTCTACGCAGATGAATTGAGGGTCAAAAGTGAGGTCTATTTTCCGGATGTGTGCCAGGTGATCTTCGCGATGCTCGACGCCATCAAGGCGGAAGAAGACAGCTAAGCGCCTCCCTCCCCTTCAATTTCCGACCTGTATTCCGCCCGGCCCCGCTGGGCGCCCGATCCCTTTTGCCTGTTCACAGGAGGCTTGCTATGAACCAATCCAACCACTCCCCCGCGCGCCCCGATTGGTGGAAGTTCGCTGAAGACTGCGCCCGCCGCTATCATCTCTACTACGAAGAGCTGCAGCAGACGCGGCGCAAGACACTCAAAGAAGACGCGCCAGCCGACGGTGCCGACACCGAGGAGCCGCTTGTGTCCACGCCCCCGGAACAGCCCCATTCTTTGCTGCAGCATCTGAGCGAGCACCCGAACGCGCGCCATCTGCCGCCAGAACTCTGGGAACACCTGGAGCAGGAAGGCGCCGACCCATTTGCCTGCGATGAGACAGGTCGTTGGCTGCCGCACACAGACCTGCCGGCAGACAAGCTGCTTCTTCTGCTTCGGATCGCCGCGGCCTTCGGCTCCCCGGCTGCGGTGGACACGCAGCTTGCCCGTGGCGCCGTGCTGATCCTGCACAACATTCCTGCCTCCGGGTTTTCAAGCGTGGAAAATCTCCTCAACCACGCCCTGCTGCCGCCGGGCTGGCAGGCCTATGACGGCCGGCGCCAGGTGCAACTGAACCAGCGCGTGACCCTCGCTGTCCCCAGTGCCCGCGATGGTGCGATTGAACAGCAACACATTGATGAGCTGCACGATCTGATCATCAAGGGTCTGGCGCACAGCCAGCCTTTGTGGATCTGCCTGCCGGATGAGATGGCACTGCCGTCGCCGCTGGTGGCGGAGCACTGTCATCAGCTGGCATTGCCGCAAGTGGACGCGGATTTTCTGATCGCCCTGCTGCGCCAAACGCACAGCCGCACGGGCCGCATTGATGAAGCCGCCGCCCGCACCGCACTGCCCACGAACGGCCAGCTGCAAGAGCTCTCCACTCCCGCACTCTCTTTTGCCCTGCGTGCGCCCACAGCGAAGAAGATGGCGCAACGCCTGTCCCAGGCGCTTGCTGCCGCTGCCGCTTCACCGCCCGAAGCCCACGCGCCAAGGGAGGAGATCACCGGCATTGGCCCGGCCTATGACACCGCCCGGCAACTGGTCGCAGACCTGCGCCTGTGGGCCGAAGGCGAAGTGGCCTGGAATGAGATCCCGCACTCCTTGCTGCTTTTTGGCCTGCCGGGCACCGGCAAGAGCCACCTCGCCCGCGCTATGGGCCGGAGCGCCGGGGTCAATTGCGTCGAGACCAGCTGCGCCGAGTGGCAAAGCGCAGGGCATCTTGGCAATCTGCTGCTTGCGATGCGAAGAAGCTTCGATAAAGCCCGGAAGAATGCGCCGTGTATCCTTTTCATCGATGAGATCGATGCGATCAGCTCGCGCACCAGCGGCGACACCCACGGCAGCAGATATGGATCGCAGGTGATCGCTGGTCTCCTGGAGCAGATGGACCGCATCGGCCTGGAGGAAGGGATCATGGTGGTTGCTGCCTGCAACCACCCGCAGCACATCGACCCCGCGGTGCTGAGAGCCGGGCGGTTTGACATCAAGATCGAGATGCCGCTGCCAAGCAAGGAGATGCTGCAGCATCTCCTTGCCGAGCGGCTGCAGAACACATTCTCTGAGGATGTGCTGCAGCAGCTGGCACGGGAATGTATCGGAAAGACCGCCGCCGACGTTGACGCCGCGGTGCGCTCAGCCCGCAGTGAGGCCCGGCACAGCGGCTGCCCGCTCGATCTGCAGCTTCTGCGCCGCCATTTGCAAGTCATGGCACAGGAGGAGAACCACGACCTGCTTTACCGCATCGCCATTCATGAAGTCGGTCACGCCATCACCTCGTGGAGCTACGGCGAGACGATCACGCAGGTCCGGGTGGCTGCCGCAGGCGGAACAATCGAACGGGATGTTCCCGCGAATGCAGGTCTGACGGCAGATTTCGACCGTCAACTCTACGTCCACCTCGCGGGGCGGGCGGCGGAGCGGCTCATCTTTGGGACTGTGTCCGCTGGCGCTGGCGGCAGCGCCACCTCCGACCTCGGAAAAGCAGCTCGGATGGTCCTGGCGATGGAATTTGAACTGGGTTTAGGGGCCTTCGGCAACGGCTGGTTTGGACCGCAGGATCCGGCGCAGCTGGCAGAACCCGACCGCAAACGCCTGCGTGAGAAGCTCGACTACGCGGAGGACCACGCGCGCGCACTGCTGTACCCCCATCAGCAGTTGCTTAAGGACATGGCTGAAGACCTGGTGCAAAAACGAGAGTTCGATGCCAAAACGGTCCGGTCCTGGCTGCGTGATGTGCCGCGCAAAAATGGTCCAGAGCAGCTCCTGGACCAGTAGATGCGTTCGCCAACCAAGCCGCGCCGCCGCGAGGTTTGCACAATTCTTATGTGCAATCTCCAGCGGCGCAGGCTGCGGTTGGTCCAAAATCCGGAAAACTCCCTTCCGGAAAGGTTTTGCCCGCGCGGCAAACGCCGCCGGTCCGGCCGCAACGGCGCGCAACTCAGCTCTCCGCCCCCCGCAAACCGGCCCAAAAGGCAGGTTGTCCACATAAACCCGGCCCCGGGGCGGCATCTCCGCCTTTTCACGGGGCCCGCCGCCCTCCCGCACCCGTTATGATGAAGCCAACAGCCGCCGGGGCAGTACTCCGCCGGACCAGCATCATCAATAAATCGCCCCGGGCACCGGCCCGGGAGCGGCGGGAGACCTCGGCCGATGGCACGGGACCAGAAGAGCTATGTCAATTGCCAGGAGACAGCCTGTCTCTCCGGCACATCTCAGACAAACGGCCAGGCCAACTGCCCGGACCCGCTTCTGCACATCATACGGCTCCTCGCCCGCCAGGTTGCTCAGGAAGACATCGCGGCACAGAGGAGCCAACCGCCTTCGAAGGAATAAGCCATGAACCCAACACCCGTTCTCCGCGCTGCCATCTACGCCCGGTACTCCACAGACAAGCAGAAAGACACATCGGTCGAGGACCAGATCAGGCTGTGCCGCCGTCTGTGCAAACAGAAGGGATGGCAGGTGACGGAAGTATTCACCGATCACGCGCTCAGCGGCAAGAATGCCCTCCGTCCGGGATACCAGCGGCTGATCCAGACCGCAGAACGCGGCCTGATCGACGTTATTGCCGCCGAAAGCCAGAACCGGCTCTCGCGGGACATGGCGGATTCCGCAAGCCTGCTGAAGCGCATGAACTTCTTCGGAGTCAAGATCCACACGGCTTCGGAGAATGAACTGGATGACATGAAGGTCGGCGTCGGCGGGCTGGTGTCCACCATGTTCCTCAAGGACCTGGCCCAGAAGACACGGCGCGGGCTGGAGGGGCGCATTGCCAGGGGCAAATCTGCTGGCGGGATTGCCTACGGCTACCGGGTGAAGCGTGAGATCCTGCCCGACGGCACGGTCAGCACCGGCGACCGGGAGATCGAGCCGGACGAGGCCGCCGTCATCACCCGGATCTTCCGGGATTACGCAGACGGCCTTTCCGCGCGCTCAATCGCTGCCGCGCTGAACGCCGAAGCAGTGCCTGCTCCCCAGAGCGGCAAGGGCACCGGAGTCTGGAACCCCTCAACGGTCTCCGGGAACATCAAGCGCGGCACCGGTATCCTGAACAACGAGCTGTACATCGGGCGCCTGGTCTGGAACCGACTGACCTATGATAGCAACCCGGACACCGGCAAACGCTTGTCACGCCTCAATCCGCCGGAGGACTGGAAGATCGAAGAAGTCCCACAGCTTCGTATTCTGGATGATCAGCTCTGGCAGGCGGTGAAGACGCGCCAGGGGGAAGTGCGGCAAGCGATGAACCCGGCGGGTGTTCTGACGGAACGGCCGAAGCTGGAACGCGCGCGCCGGCCCACGTATCTGCTGTCAGGCCTCCTGCGCTGCGCCTGCTGCGGCGCCAGCTACACGCTGATCAACAAGACGCGCTACGGCTGCGCAGGTGCCCGCAACAAGGGCGCTGCGGTCTGCACCAACCGTGCCACCATCGGCCGGGCAGAAGTGGAAGAGAGGGTGCTTTCCGGGCTGAAGCAGCGCCTGCTGGCACCGGACCTGCTGGCGCAGTTCGCGGAAGAATACCGAAAGGCCTTCAACGACGCCGCCGCGGGCGCCTGCCAGGACCGGCAGAAAGCCGAACACGCCCTCAAGAAGGTGGAGAGCCGGATCGCCAACATCCTGACAGCCATTGAGGACGGCATGTACACCGCCTCGATGAAGGACAAGATGTCTGAGCTGGAGGGTGAGAAGGCCCGCCTGGCGGCGGTCATCGCGGACAATCCGGAGCCCCCTGCCCTGCGGCTGCATCCGAGCCTGTCGGCCCGGTACCGGGAGCTGATCGAGGACCTTGCTGGCGCCCTGAACGCGCCAGAGGTGCGGCGGGAGGCGACGGCGTCGCTGCGGGCTTTGATTTCGGAGGTTCGGATGGTTCCGGACGCAGACGCACCGGGCGGGCATCAGCTTGAACTTGTTGGGGAATTGGCTGGGCTGACGGCTTTGGGGAGCCCTGAATCGACAAAGCCCCCGCTGTTTGCGGAGGCTTGGTCGGAAACGATGGTTGCGGGAGCAGGATTTGAACCTGCGACCTTCAGGTTATGAGCCTGACGAGCTACCTGGCTGCTCCATCCCGCGGCATTTTGGTTGTC